>JANYII010000175.1 GCA_025358705.1 Betaproteobacteria bacterium
CTTGGCGACCGCGGCGTCGACCAGCGCCTTGAGTTCCTCCTTGCGCGAAACATTGCAGGGTTTGGCGATCACCTCGAAGCCCTGCTTTTCGAACTCCGCGCGCACCGCTTCGCAGGCCTCGGCCTTGCGGCTCGAGACGACGACCTTGCAGCCGGCGCGGGCCAGCTCCTCGGCCATCGACTTGCCGATGCCACGCGTCGAACCGGTGACGATGGCGACTTTGCCGCTCAAATTAAACAATGACTTGGACATGGTTATTCCGCTAGGTGAAATTGAATATGACTAAGTTGACACGCGGTTGCCGCAGATGGAATATCGAAATGCGAAACATTCTGCTGTACCAATCGAGGAGATTTCCCATGGGTGCTTCCGAGCCCACCGCATCGCTTTCCCCTGCCGTTGTGCCGCCCGCCGGCCCCTACAGCTACGAGCACGAAGGCGACCGCCAGTTTGCCACCACGCTCGCGCGCGGCCTCGAAGTGCTGCGTTGCTTCACGCCGCTCGAACCGATGCTCGGCAACAAGGAAATCTCCGTTCGCACCGGGCTGCCCAAGCCGACCGTGTCGCGCCTCACCTACACGCTCACCAAGCTGGGCTACCTGCGCCACAACATGCGCCTGGGCAAGTACCAGCTCGGCTCCGCGGTACTCTCGATCGGCTATCCGCTCCTCGCCTCGATGAGCATACGCCAGATCGCACGGCCATTCATGAAGGAACTCGCCGACTACGCCAACGGCTCGGTCAACATGGGCATCCGCGACCGCCTGAACATGGTTTATGTCGAAGCCTGCCGCAGCGGCAACCTGACGACGCTGCCTGACATCGGCACCTCGATCCCCATCGCCCAGTCGGTGACCGGGCGCGCCTTCCTCTTCGCCTGCACGCCGCCCGAGCGCGAGGCGGTGCTGAACCAGATGAAGGTCAAGGAGCCGGAGTCGCTGCGCAAGTACCAGGGCGCCATCACCAAGAGCCTGGAGGACATCCGCGCGAAGGGCTATTGCGCCTCGAACGGCGACCTGCGGCGCGAAGTGCACGCGGTAGGCGTGCCGATGCGGCGCCACGTGGACGGCGAGATCGTCACTTTCAACTGCGGCGTGCCGGCGTTCCTGCTGAAAAAAGGCCAGCTGGAAGACGACCTCGGCCCGCGCCTGGTGGCGATGGTGCGGAACATCGAGTCAGCGTTGGGAATTCACTGAGTTTTGGTTTCCGACTCCCGCGCCGCCGCGCCGTAAATGCCGCGCGACATCGTCGAGGACGCTTCCTGCATCAGCACGCGGTAGACCGCGGCACGCGCCGCGTGCACTTCCCGGCTTGAAGGCTCGGCGTCGGCCGCCCAATCCACCAGGTGCGCAGCGAGGCGCGCATCGCCCGCGGCGAGCAGCGCATGGCTGCGCTCGAGCAGTTTTTCGATGCCGCCGGCGAGCGCGACGAGTTCCCGGCCGAGCGCGCGCCGCGGCGCGGGCTTGAGTTCGCTCGGCACTCCACTGTGCCAGCCGCCGAAGCAGCGCCACAAATTTCGCACGATGAATTCCGGCTCGTCATACACCGGCTTCAGGTAGGGCTTGGCGGCGAGCGCCTCCGGCGGCCGCACCGCATCCAGGATTTGATAGAGGGTCTCACCCGCGTTCAACCGTTCCAGCGTCTGGTTGACCAGCGACTCCAGGTAGGCCGCGGTGTCGAGCAGCGCCGCCTGGACGCGCGCCGCACCCGCGATCGGCAGCCCGTGGCCCGGCAGCAGCAACTCGGGTCCGAGCGCAGCCATGGCGCGCAGCGCCGCTGCCCACTCCACCGCGTAACGCTGCACCTTCTGCGGGTTCCCCGCATTGGGGGCCGCCCAGATGAACAGGTCGCCGGTGCACAGCGTCTTCGTCTCAGGCAGGAAAACCCAGGTGTGATCGTCGGTCTCGCCCTTGGCGTGGTGCAACTGGAAGCGCGTGCCACCCACCGTGAGCTCGAGGGCGTCCGCGTAGGTTTGCGTCGGCCGCTGGAACTCCACCGGCCACTGCGCCGCGACGCCGAACTGGCGCGTGTTGATGATCGAGTTGTAGCCCGCGGTCCGGACGTAGCGCTGCATGCGCGGCAGGACATTTTCATGGCCGACGATGCCGGGCGTCTGCCAGCCGCGCGTGCGCGCTTCGGCAAGAAATGGCGGCAGGCCGTAGGCGTGGTCGACGTGGCCGTGCGTGTAGACAGCGGTGTGAAGGCGCTCTCCGTTCCAGCGGCGCACTGCGTCGAAGCTGAGCTTGTGCGAGGCAGGATGATACGAACCAGTATCGACGAGTACCAGGCCGTCTGCGGTCTTCACCGCGGTGACATTGACGAAGGCCTTGAAGAACGCCACCCCGGGCGCGAGTTCCTCCAGCAGCCGGGGCCCCGCGAACGGATGGAATTCCTCCTGCGTGGTGCTCGCTTCCCCGCTCCACAGGCGATCGGTACGCTTCAACAGTTCGGACATGAGGTGCTCCCTATTCCGCCTTCGCGCCGGAGCGCAGGACGATGTCGCGCCAGCGCGGGCCTTCCGCGCGCAGCAGTGCGCCAAATTCCTCCGGCGTGCTCGGCCGCGGCACTGCGCCGATTGCCGCCAGCTTTTCCGAGAGCTCCGGCGAGCGCACCGCTTTCGTGGTTTCGACGCTGATACGTTCGCGGATTTCGCGCGGCGTGCCAGCCGGCGCCGCGAGAGCCACCCACGCCACCGCTTCGAAGCCCGGGAAGCCGCTCTCGGCGATGGTCGGCGTGTCCGGGAACGCGGGCAGGCGCTTCAGCGTGCCTGCGGCGATCAGGCGAAGCCTGCCGGACTTCACGTGCGGCTGGATCACCGTCACGGTATCGAGGCCGACCTGGACATTGCCGCCGATGAGATCGACCATCGCGCGCGGGCTGCCCTGGTAGGGCACGTGGATGATCCTGATCCCGGCGCGCTGCTTGAAGTCCTCCATCAGCAGGTGCGACAGCGTGCCGCTGCCCGAGGAGGAATGCGACAGCTTGTCGGGATTCGCCTTGGCATGGTCAATCAGCTCGCGCAGGGACGTCACAGGCACCGACGGATTCACCGCCAGCAGCATCGGCAGGTCGGCCACCATGCCGACCGGATCGAAATCCTTGAGCGTTTCGTACTGCGCGTTGCCATACAGGTGTGGATTGACGAGATAGGCCGCGAGCGCCGAGAGCGTCAGCACGCTGCCGTCGGCGGGCGAGCGAGCGAGCTGCGCCAGCACCACGCTGCCGCCCTGCCCGGGCTTGTTCTCGACTATTACCGGATGACCGAGCGCGATGCTCAGCCTCTCGGCGACCAGGCGCGCGACGATGTCGGTCGCCTGCCCGGGCGGAAAACCGACCAGGATGCGCGTCGTCTTGCCTTGGGCCTGCGCACCCGAAGCGATTGCGAGCAGGAAAATCGCGCACAGAATCCAGAATCTCATGCAAGCTATTATCCTGCCATGGGACCTCTGACGGGACTGAAAATCCTCGAGTTCGAAGCGATCGGCCCCGGGCCGTTCTGCGGCATGATGCTCGCCGACATGGGCGCCGATGTGCTGCTCGTCGACCGCCCCGACGATCCGCGCCTCGGCTTCGGCCGCGACCGCTGGTTCGACGTCATGGTGCGCGGACGGCGTTCGGCGACGCTGGACCTGAAATCGAAGGATGGCGTCGCGGCGGCGATTGAACTTGCCGGCAAGGCCGACGCGATCATCGAGGGTTTCCGGCCGGGCGTGATGGAACGGCTCGGGCTCGGACCGGACATACTGCTGAAGAAGAATCCGAAACTCGTCTACGGCCGCATGACCGGCTGGGGCCAGGACGGGCCGCTCGCGCCGCGCGCCGGACACGACATCAACTACATCGCGCTCACCGGCGTGCTGCACGCGATCGGCCGCGCCGGCGGCGCACCGGTGCCGCCGCTCAACCTGGTCGGCGATTTTGGCGGCGGCGGCATGCTGCTCGCCTTCGGCATCGCCTGCGCGCTGGTCGAGGCGCAGCGCTCGGGCAAGGGACAGGTGGTGGACGCGGCGATGGTGGACGGCGCCTCGCTTCTCGCGACGATGTTCTCCGGCATGCTGGCCGCGAAGCGCTGGAGCGAGACGCGCGGCGAAAACCTGCTCGATTCCGGCGCGCCCTGGTACGACACTTACGAAACGAAGGACGGCAAGTACGTTGCCATCGGCTCCATCGAGCCGAAGTTTTACGAGGACTTGATTTTCCGTTTGGGACTGAAGGACCAGGACCTCCCGCCGCAGCATGACCGCAAGAGCTGGCCAGCCCTGAGGAAATTGTTTACCGGGAAGTTCAAGGAAAAGACCCGGGATGACTGGTGCAAGGTATTCGACGGCTCGGACGCCTGCTTCGCGCCGGTACTGACCTTTTCCGAGGCGCGCGCGCACCCGCACAACGTAGCGCGCAACACCTTCGTGCACTCCGGGAAGGTGGACCAGCCGGCGCCGGCGCCGCGCTTCTCGCGCACGCCCGGCGCCATTCGCCGCGCGCCGCCCGAGCGCGGGGAAGGCGGCAAGCAGGCGCTCCTGGATTGGGGGTTTTCGACTTCAGAGATTGAAAATTTCAAGTCACGTGGATTGAACTTCAAGGAATGAACGGCCCCCTCGCCGGTATCCGGGTCCTCGATATTTCCAATGTGATCGCTGGCCCGTTCGCCGCCGCGCTGCTCGGCGATTTCGGTGCGGAGGTCCTGAAAGTAGAACTTCCCGGCGGTGGCGACCCGCTGCGTGGACTGCCGCCGCACAAGGACGGCAAGCCGCTGTTGTGGAAGGCGGTCAACCGCAACAAGCAGGCGATCACGCTCGACCTGCGCAAGCCCGAAGGCCAGGCGCTGTTTGGCAGGCTGCTGCCGCGCTTTCACGTACTGGTCGAGAACTACCGTCCCGGGACGCTCGATCGCTGGAACCTTTCCAAGGAAGTGCTCTGGAAGCTGCAGCCGAAGCTCGTGATCCTGCGCGTCACCGGCTTCGGCCAGACCGGCCCGTACAGCGGCTACGCCGGATTCGCGCGCCTGTTCGAAGCCTACGCCGGGCTGACCTACATCACGCGCGCGCCCGGGGAGCCGCCGATGCACCCTGGCTACCCGATCGGCGACCCGGTTGGCGGCGTGTTCGGCGCCTTCGGCGTGCTCGCCGCGCTGCTGCATCGCGCGAAGAACCCCGATGCGCCCGGCCAGGAGATCGACCTGTCCTGCACCGAAGCCATGATGCGGCTGCTGGAAGTGCTGCCGATCGAATACGACCAGCTCGGCCAGGTGCACGAGCCGATCGGCAACGGCAACGCCTACGTCTCGCCGGGCGGCATGTTCCGCTCGGCCGACGGCGAGTGGCTCACCTTCACGGCGGCGACGCAGAGCGTATTCGAGCGCTTCTGCCGGCTGATCGGGCGCCCGGAGCTGATCGCGGATCCGAAGTACGCGAACAACCCCATGCGCATGCAGCACCAGCACGAACTGAACGCGATCGTGACGCAGTGGATCGGCGCGCGGCCGTTTCGCGACGCGATCCGCGAGCTCTCCGAGGCCGGCGTCTCGGTGGCGCCGGTGTATTCCAACCGCGACATCGCGGTGGACCCGCAGGTCGTCTTCAGGAAATCGATCACGAGGGTGGAAGACGCCGACTTCGGCTCGGTCGCGGTTCCCTGCGTGGTGCCGCGCCTCTCCGCCACGCCGGGCGAGGCGCGCAGCGCGGGGCCGTCGGCCGGCGCGCACAACGCCGAGGTCTACGGCGGCTGGCTGGGCCTGTCTGACGCCGAGCGCGCGGCGCTCGAGCGCGATGGCGTGATATAAGAAATACGGGAGGGAATCCACCATGTTCGGCCGCCTCATGCCCCGCGAGGGCAATTTCTTCGAGCTGTTCAACAACCACGCCGAACGCATCGTCGAGGGAAGCCGCGCGCTCGCGCTGATGATCACCACCTTCACGGAGGTGGAGAAGCACGCCCAGTACATCGACGCGGCCGAGCACGCCGCGGACAAGATCACGCACGAAACCATCACGCTGCTGCACAAGACCTTCATCACGCCCTTCGACCGGGAGCAGATCCACCAGCTGATCACGGCGATGGACGACATCCTCGACCTCATGCAGGACGTCGCCGAGACCATCGTGCTCTACGACATCCGCAAGGTCACCGCGGAATCCAGGCAGCTCGCCGAGATCTGCCAGATGTGCTGCGAGCGGGTGCGCACCGCGGTATCCCTGCTGAAGAACGTCAAGGACGCCGAGGCGATCCTCAAGACCTGCCAGGAAATCGACCGGCTCGAATCCGATGCCGACCGCGTCATGCGCTCGGCGATGTCCAAGCTGTTCCGCGACGAGCCGGACGTGAAGCAGCTGATCAAGATGCGAACCATGTACGAGCTGCTCGAATCGATCACCGACCGCTGCGAGGACGTGGCCAACGTGATCGAAGGCATCGTGCTGGAGAATTCCTAGCGCATGGGAGTCTGAGTGGAAGTCTCCCAGACCCACCTCGGGATCGTCGTCGTGCTGGTGCTGGTCGCGCTGGCGTTCGACTTCATGAACGGCTTCCACGATGCCGCGAATTCGATCGCCACGGTGGTGTCGACGGGCGTGCTGAAGCCGCACCAGGCGGTCGCGATGGCCGCTTTCTTCAATTTCGTTGCCCTGTTCGTGTTCCACCTGAGCGTCGCTGCCACGGTCGGCAAGGGCATCGTCGACCAGGGCATCATCGATCACTATGTCGTGTTCGGCGCGCTGATCGGCGCGATCGCCTGGAACATTATCACCTGGTACTACGGCATCCCGTCTTCGTCGTCGCATGCGTTGATCGGCGGCATCGTCGGCGCGAGCGTGGCGAAAGCGGGCACCTGGGCGCTGATCCCCGCCGGCATCCTGAAAGTGGTCGCCTTCATCTTCATCTCGCCGCTGATCGGCTTTGTGCTGGGATCGCTGCTGCTGCTCGCCATTTCATGGATATTCCGCCGCTCCACGCCAAGCCGGGTCGACCGCCTGTTCCGCCGCCTGCAACTCGTCTCTTCGTCGATGTACAGCCTCGGGCATGGCGGCAACGACGCGCAGAAGACGATCGGCATCATCTGGATGCTGCTGATCGCGACCGGCTATATCGGCACCAGCGATCCCGTGCCGGTGTGGGTCGTGATCGCCTGCTATGCAACCATCGGCGCCGGCACCATGTTCGGCGGCTGGCGCATCGTGAAGACCATGGGCCAGCGCATCACCAAGATCCGGCCGGTCGGCGGCTTTTGCGCCGAATTGTCGGGATCCATTTCGCTCTTCATCGCCACCAGCCTCGGCATCCCGGTTTCCACCACCCACACCATCACCGGCTCGATCGTCGGCGTAGGCGCGACGCAAAACGTTTCCGCGGTGCGCTGGGGCGTCGCCGGAAACCTGGTCTGGGCGTGGATCCTCACCATTCCCTGCTCTGCATTCGTCGCCGGCGCCGCCTGGTATCTCGGCCGCCTGCTGCTTTCGCCGACTTGAATCAGGAATAGGTCAGCGCCCCGGCGCGGTCCGGCCGGTCGAGGTGGGGCACGTTGTTGAAGCTCACGCAGTGGATCCGGCTCGCGCCCGCCTGCAGTTCGCTGATCCCGGTATTGCGCGTCTGCAGGTTCAGGTCCACCACCCCGCGCTGCGGCATGCCGAGCACCTCGGCAAGGATGGTCGAGATCGGGCCGCCGGAACTGACGACCAGCACGCGTTTCGCCGCGCCGCCGCGAAGATCCTTCAGCGCCCCTAGAACACGCCCGCGAAATTCGCTGAACGGCTCATGCGGCGCGCCGGCGAGAGATCCGTCCGTCCAGGCGTACATCGCCTCGCGCAGGATGCGGAAATGCCCGCGTCGATCCCCGCTTTCCGGCAGTGGCTTGCCTTTCAGGTGGGCACGTAGCAGCGAATGACTGTCGTACTCGTTCAGGCGGGGATCCTCCAGGCCATCAAGCGACTTGCCCAAACCCTCCTCCATCCCCTGCAGCGTTTCCGCGTGCCGCCTGAGCGAGCCGCGGATCACGCGGTCGAATGCTGCGCCGCGCTCGGCGAAATGCTCCCCCAGCCAGCGCGACTGGCGCCAGCCGAGCTCCGAGAGCTTGTCGTAGTCGTCTGCCCCGAAGGACGCCTGCCCGTGCCGTACAAGGATGAGTTCTGCCATAGCCCGGGATTGTATGAAATATGGAACAATCAACGCATGAAAATAAAAGACAAAGTGGTGGTGGTCACGGGGGCCGCGAGCGGCATCGGCAAGGCGCTGGCGGCGCGCTTCGCCAGGGAAGGCGCGCGCGGCGTGGTCTGCGCCGACCTGAACGAATCCGACGCCAAGGCGGTCGCCGCCGGCGTGGGCGGCATGGGCATGCGCTGCGATGTCGGCCAGGAAGGCGACATGAACGCGCTGGTGGTCGCGGCGCTGGAGAAGTACGGTGCGGTGGACATCTTCTGCTCCAACGCCGGCATCATCGGCCGGCACGGCCTGGACGCGTCCCTCAAGGAATGGCGCCGCACCATGGACGTCAATTTCATGGCGCACGTGCTCGCCGCGCGCGCGGTGGTCCCGGTCATGCTCAAGCAGGGCGGCGGCTACATCGTCGCCACCGCCTCCGCCGCCGGCCTGCTGATGCAGGTCGATTCGGCCACCTATACCGTTTCCAAGCATGCCGCCGTCGCCTTCGCCGAATGGCTGTCGGTGAACTATGCCGAGCGCGGCATCAAGGTCTCGTGCCTCTGCCCGCAGGGCGTGCGCACGCCGATGCTGCTCGGCCCCACGGGCGACCGCAAATCGTTCCTCTCGGAGGGCTCGGTGAGCGCGGAGGACGTGGCCGCGCGCGTCATGGAAGCGATCGAATCGGAGAAGTTCCTGATCCTGCCGCATCCCGAGGTGGCCGAGTACGAGCGCCGCAAGACCACCGACCGCGACCGCTGGCTGGGCGGCATGCGCCGGCTGCGCGCCGCGATCCTGACCGACCCGAACATGCGGGGACTGGACTGAATGAAAAAGCTTTGGGTTTTTCTGGGAACGCTCTTTTTTCTCAGCAGCGTTCAAGCCCAAACCTTTCCAACCAAGCCGCTGCGCATCGTCGTGCCGTTCCCCGCGGGCGGCATCGTCGACCTGATGGCGCGCACGCTGAACGAAAAGCTCGCCGCCGGCCTCGGCCAGCCGGTGCTGGTGGACGCGCGGCCGGGCGCCAACGGCAGCCTCGGCACCGAGGCGGTGGCGAGAGCCGATCCCGACGGCCACACGCTGGTCCTCGCGACGCTGTCGCATGTCACCACGCCGGCCCTCATGAAAACGCCATGGCACGCGGTCAGGGATTTTTCCGGCGTCGCGGTGATGGGGCATGTCGCCAACGTGGTGGTGGTCCACCCCGATTTGCCGCCGAAAACGCTGCGCGAATTCGTCGATTACGCCAAGGCAAGGCCGGGAAAAATAAATTTCATCAACGCCGGCGCCGGCGCCTCGCAAACCATGAGCGCCGAACTCTTCCAGCGCAACGCGGGGCTCGAGCTGGTGGGCATCGGCTACAAGGGGTTCCCGCCGGCGATTCCCGACATCCTCTCCGGGCAGGTGCAGTTCTCCTTCATGCCCTTCGGCGTCGCCGCCCCGCATATCCGCGGCGGAAAATTGCGCGCGCTGGCGGTCGCCTCACCCGTGCGCAGCAAGCTGTTCCCCGAGATCCCTACAATGGCCGAGGCAGGCCATGCCGAGTCGCAGGTGATCTCCTGGTACGCCTACCTCGTGCCGGCGGCGACGCCCAGGGCCGTGGTGACGCGATTGAATGCGGAGTTCGCCAGGGCGCTGGCGGACCCGGAAGTGATCGCGCGCATCGAGAAAATCGGCGGCGAGCCGCTGCCCGCGGGGAAACCCGAGGAAGTGGATGCGATGCTGGCGCGCGAGCTGGAGCGCTGGACGAAACTCGTCCAGGCGACGGGCATGAAGATCGAATAAGAGTTAGTGCTTGTGCTGCATGGGCGCCGCTGAAGCGCCCATGCCGCCGACCTGGAACTCTACGTTCACCTCGCCGGCCTTCTCGAACCTAAGCTTCACCGGCACCTTGTCGCCTTCCTTGAGCGGCGCCTTCAGGTCCATGAACATGAGGTGCGCGCCGCCGGGCTTGAGCTCGAAGGCGCCTTTGGCGGGAACGGCATAGCCGCCCGGCACTTCGCGCATTTTCATCACGCCGTTGTCGTTGATATGCACGTGCAGCTCGACCTTGGCCGCGGCGCGCGAGGAGGCGCTCAGCAGCTTGTCGGCGGCGCCCGCGTTCCTGATCGTCATGTAGCCGCCGCCCACCTTTGCGCCTGGCGCGGTGGCGCGCGTCCAGGCATGTTCGACCTGCACTTGCGCGAGCACCGGGGTGGAAGCAAACAGCAGCACCAGCAGGAGGCGTTTCATTTTCGGTTCTCTTCTTCCTGAAGCTTGCGCCAGAAAATTTTCCCGGTCGCGGTTTTGGGCAGCGCCTCGACGAATTCCACCAGCCGCGGCGCCTTGAAGGCGGCCATCTTCCCACGCGCCCAGGCGACGATCGCCTCCGCTTCGACCTTGCCGCGCGCTGCCGCCTTGAGCACCACTACCGCCTTCACGGTTTCCCCGCGATGCGGATCCTTCGCCGAAATCACGCAGGCTTCCTGGATGTCGGGGTGCGCGTAGAGCATCGCCTCGACCTCGGCCGGCCAGACTTTGTAGCCGGAACAGTTGATCATGCGCTTCAGGCGGTCGGTGATGAAGAAATAGCCTTCCTCGTCGTAGTAGCCGAGGTCCCCGCTGCGGAAAAAACGCTTGCCGTCATGCTCGATGAAGGCGTCCGCCGTCGCCTTCTCCTGCTTCCAGTAACCGCGAAACACCTGCGGGCCGTGCATGATGATTTCGCCCACCTCGTTCGGCCCCAGTTCCTTGAAGCTCGAGGGGTCGATGACGCGCGAGTCGGTGTCGAAATAGGGAATGCCTCCGCACTGGCGTTTCGGCCGGTGCACGGGATTGGCGTGCGACGGCGCGGTGGTCTCGGTCAGGCCGTAGCCCTCGAGGAACGGCAAGCCGAGCGTCTGCTCGATTTTCGAAGCCACCGCTTCGGGCATCGACGCCCCGCCGCCGCCGATGCGCACGATCGACGACAGGTCGTATTTTCCGAGGTCGGGATTGGCGAGGAAATCCACGATCATCGTCGTGATCCCGGTGACGCCGGTGACGCGGTGGCGCTGGATCAGCTCCGCGGCGGTATCGCGGTCCCAGCGGGTCATGAGCACGGTGGTGCCGCCGAGCTGGATCGGGATGTTCATGTTCGACTGCATGCCGGTGAGGTGGAACATCGGCAGCACGCCCAGCACCACGGCCTCGCTGGAGGTCTGCGACCAGGCGCATCCGCCCACGCACGTCGACATGAGATTCGCATGCGTCAGCATGCAGCCCTTGGGCAGGCCCGTCGTGCCGGAGGTGTATGGCAGCACCGCGAGGTCTTCCGGCCCCGCTTCACACCTGCCGGGCGCGCAGTTCGCGGCGATGGCATCCTTCCAGAGCGTCACGCCCTTGTGACCCGGGTCCAGCCGCGGCGCGCGCACGAAGTCCGGTACCTTCAGGTTTGCGTTTTCCGTAAGAAAATCACCATAGCAGGCAAGGATGCAATGATCGAGCCCCTTCCCCAGGTGCGGCTCGATTTCCTTGAATAATTCCTGTGCCCCGATCGCCACGCGCGCGTCCGAGTCCCCGACGTAATGCGCGAGCTCGTCGCTCTTGTTCATCGGGTTGACCGGCACCACCACCGCATCGGCGCGCAGGATCGCGTAGTAGCCGATGATGAACTGCGGGCAGTTCTGCGCGTAGAGCAGGACGCGATCGCCGCGCTTCACGCCGCAGCGCTGCTGCAGGTAGCCGGCCAGCGCCGCCGCTTCGCGCTCGAGCGCGGCGTAGCTGAACTCGCTGCCGTAGTAGACGATCGCGGCCTTGTCCGGGTAGCGGCGCGCGCTCACCTCGAGGTTGTAGTGCAGGCTGGTGCGCGGCAGCGTGAGGGCCTTGGGCACCCCCGGCGGCCAGTGCGCGAAATGGCGGTCGAAGAAACTCATGCCGAAAATTTCTTCACTGCCTTCTCGTTCCACTTCATGCCGAGGCCCGGGCCGGCGACGCCTACCACCTTGCCGTCCTGGATCCGCACGGGCTCCTCGAGGATCGGATCGGCCCAGTCCACGTACTCCAGCCAGTGGCAGCCCGGCGTGACCGGGAGCAGCTGGCAGCTCGCCTCCGGGAACAGGTGGCTCGACATCTCCAGGCCCGCGCCCTGCGCGAGCGCGGCGGCGCGCATCCAGCCCGTCACGCCGCCAATGCGCTGCGCGTCGGGCATCACGTAGTCGCAGCAACCCGCGGCGATGGCCTGCGCCATCTGCTCCGGACCCATGAAGTTCTCGCCGATCTGGATCGGCGTCGCCACTTCGCGCGCCACTTTGGCGCAGCCGGCGAAGTCATCGGCGCGGATCGGCTCCTCGATCCACAGCACTCCGCCCTCGTCGTCGATCATGCGGCCGCGCCGGATCGCCTCGGCGATCGTAAGCGCCTGGTTGAAATCCACCATCAGCGTCACCTGCGGCCCGATCGCCTTCTTCACCGCGCGCAGGGCATCGATGTCCGCGGCCGCCGTCGGTCGGCCGAGCCGCAGCTTCACCGCCGAGAAACCTTCGGCGACCAGTTCTTCCGCCTCTACTATCAAGTCCTTGGTCTTCTGAATGCCCAGGCCTTTGGAGTTGTACGCCAGGACCGGCCTTGGCTCGCCTCCCAGCAGCCGCACCACGGGCTGCCCCAGCGCCTGCCCGAGCGCGTCCCAGGCGCACATGTCGATCGCCGCCATCGCGAATACGACGATGTTGTGGACACCGAGCAGCGTGAAGCGCGCGCGCAGTTTCTTCTCGATCTCGAACGGCGCCACCGCGTCGCCCGCGATCATCTCCGCCATCGCCTCGACCACCGCCGCGAGCGGTTTCAGATGCGCCGTGGAAATCGCGAACAGGTATGAGCGGCCGACAATTCCGCCGTCAGTCTTCAGATCCACCAGCAGCAGCGGCGCCACGCTTACCGCGCCGGTGCTGGTCTTGAGTGGGCGGCGCATCGGCACGGTGACCGCGCGCACGGATATCGACTGTATTTTCAGGTTGGTTTTCATGATTTACGGCTTGCCGCCGGGCCCCCAGATCGACGGCGGCGCGGCCCGCGGATCGCGCTCGCCCCAGGTGCCGGCTTCTGTCCGGTGGAAGAAGTCGTCCAGCAACTGGTTGAAGAGGCCCGGCTCCTCGACGTTGATGCCATGCCCCGATTTGGCGAGCAGCGCAAGCCCCGCGTGAGGGATCGCGCGCTTGAGCATGAGGGAGGCCTCGAGGCAGGGCTCGTCCTCGTCTCCGGCCATCACCAGCACCGGCACGTCGATGCGCGAAATCTCGTCCGTCAATTTGTAGAGGCTGGGCCGCCGGCCCTGGTAACCGGCCATCGTGTTGGCCGAACCCGCCGCCGAGTGTTCGGCGAGCTGCCGGTTGTATTCGGCGAAGCCGCGCGGATCTTTCTTCTGGTACTGGATACGCGCAGCGCCGTGCCCATAGGTTTCGGCGAAATGCGCCATACCGTTCTTGCGGATGTCCTTCGCGTTGGAGAGGGCACTTTCCTGGAACTCCTTGTACGTCGCAGGATGCGCGCCCGAACCGACGCCCGCGAGCGTGAGCGAGCGCGCCTTCAGGGGTTTGCCCTTCGCGCAATACTTCATGCCGAAGTGCAGCGTCGCGAACGCGCCCATCGAAAGGCCCACCACGTGCGGCCGGTCGAGCTTCAGGCCATCGACCACCGCGCGCACGTCCTCGCGCCAGTGCTCCTGCGAATAGCTCTCGACGCTTTCGGGCACGTCCGAGGGCAGGTAACCGCGCGCGCTATACGTAATGCACCGGTGGCTGCGGCTGAAATAGCGCATCTGCGGCTCCCAGCTGCGCCAGTCGCCGGCATACTCGTGCACGAACACGATCGGCGTGCCGCTGCCGGCTTCTTCGTAGTGGAGCTTTACTCCGTCATCGGCTTTGAGCGTGGGCATGTTGTTAGACTTGCATATATGGAACTCAATCTTAAGGGCAAACGCGCTCTGGTCACCGGCGCATCCAAAGGCATCGGCCGCGCCTGCGTGGAGATGCTCGAAGCGGAAGGCTGCCAGGTGCTGGGCGTGTCGCGCAGCATTGCGCCCGGCCCCAAGGCCAAGGCGGCGGATCTCTCAGTGCACGGTGTGGCCGAGGAAGTCGCCGCCTGGGCGGGCGATCTCGACATCCTGGTCAATAACGCCGGCGCAATTCCGGGCGGCGACCTGCTGAAGGTAGACGAAGACACCTGGCGCAAGGCCTGGGACCTGAAGGTGTTCGGCTACATCAACCTGACGCGCGCCATCTATGCCGGAATGAAAAAAAGAAAACGCGGCGTGATCGTCAACGTCATCGGCGCAGCCGGCGAGAAGATGAATGCCGCGTACATTACCGGCAGCGTGGGCAACGCGGGCCTGATGGCCTTCACCCGCGCGCTCGGTGGCGCCTCGCATGCCGACGGCATCCGGGTGGTCGGCATCAATCCGGGCCCCGTCGCCACCGACCGCCTCATCAGCCTGCACAAGCAGATGGCGCAGACCAAGCTGGGAGACGCCTCGCGCTACGAGGAACTGTTCAAGGACATGTCTTTCGGCCGGCCGGCGACCTCGGAGGAGATCGCGAATGCGGTGGCGTTCTTCGCCTCTGACCGCTCCGCGTATACGAGCGGCACCATCCTTACCATCGACGGCGGCAGCTCGAACCGCTAGGAATCAGCCCGGCTTGTTCAGCTGAAAGCCGAAGCGCGGGAAATGCACGTGCACCGTGCCCGCGCGCGGATCGCTGCGGCGGATCACGATTCGGTCGGCCGATGCCGTGACGAGTTCGCCCGTGACCGGATCGAGGCCGGTGTCCACGGGCATCACCGAGGCCTGGTCGCCCAGGGCGATGCCGTTGGTCTCCAGCGCCACCGGGTGCTTCACCGGCTGGGGCTTGGCTGACTTGGCGAGCTGCAGCGCATCCGCGCTCGAGAGGTCGGCCGGCTTGCCGTGGCCGAACGCGGTCATGCGCTCCATGAAGGCGAGCGTGCGCGGATAGGGTGAGAGCGTCCGCCGCAGGTCTTCCGGCAGCCAGAGCGGCCAGAGCGCGTGGTAGAGAGAAAAATCGGCGTAGCAGGCCTCGGCGCCGAAGAGGAACGGCGCGATGAACTGCGC
>JANYII010000083.1 GCA_025358705.1 Betaproteobacteria bacterium
AGTTCACGCCGGACTCGATGCTGGAGGCGATACAGGAGTTCCACGCCACGGTCCTTTTCACCGCGCCGACCATGTACCGCGCGCTGGCCGGAGTGTGGAAGAACTACGACCTTTCATCGCTGAAGAAGTGCGTCTCGGCCGGCGAGGCGCTGCCCGATGCCACGCGCCAGCTCTTCAAGCAGGCGAGCGGCCTCGAGATCATCGACGGCATCGGCGCCACCGAGATGATCCACATCTTCATCTCGCACGCGCCGGAACACGCGAAGCGCGGCGCCACCGGGCAGGCGATCCCGGGCTACGTCGCAGTAGTTCTCGATGAGAACGGCGAGCGCTGCGCGCCCGGCCAGATCGGGCGGCTGGCCGTGAAGGGCCCCACCGGCTGCAGGTACCTGGCCGACGACCGGCAGAAGGCCTATGTCCAGAATGGCTGGAACCTCACGGGCGATGCCTACGTCATGGACATGGACGGTTACTTCATCTACCAGGCGCGCACCGACGACATGATCATCTCGGCCGGCTACAACATCGCCGGGCCCGAGGTGGAGGGCGCGCTGCTCTCGCATGCGGCGGTCGCCGAGTGCGGCGTGGTCGGCCAGCCCGACGAGGAACGCGGCATGGTGGTCAAGGCCTTTGTGGTTTTGAAAAAGGATTTTTCCGCGGGCAGCGAGATGAAAAAAGAACTGCAGGAACACGTCAAGAGAAATATCGCGCCCTACAAGTATCCGCGCGAGATCGAGTTCGTGGCCGCGCTGCCGCGCACCGAGACCGGAAAACTGCAGCGCTTCAAGCTGAGGACGCCATGATGCAAATCCTGCAACCGCCCGGCTGGGCGAAACCGAAGGGCTATTCGAACGGCATTGCCGTCAAGGGTGGGACGACTGTTTATATCGCCGGCCAGGTTGCTTTCAATCCCCAAGGCATTTTCGAGGAAAAAACATTCGCCGGCCAGTTTCGCCGGACGCTCGAAAATACCCTCGCAGTGCTCGCCGAAGCCGGCGGCAAGCCGGAGCACATCGTGCGCATGACCTGGTACATCCTCGACAAGAAGGAGTACCTCGGCGCGATCAGGGAAGTCGGCGCGGCGTACCGCGAGCTGATCGGCAGGCACTACCCGGCGATGGCGGTGGTGCAGGTGAGTGCGTTGATCGAGGATGAAGCAAGGCTGGAAATTGAAACGACCGCGGTGATCCCTTGAAGATTTCCATCGTCGGCGGCGGCCCCGGCGGCCTGTACTTCGCGCTGCTGGCGCAGAAGGCCTGGCCGCGCTGGGACATCACCGTCTACGAGCGCAACCGCCCGGACGACACCTTCGGTTTCGGCGTGGTGTTCTCGGACCAGACGCTGGACGCCTTCAAGGCCTCCGACATTCCTTCCTACGAGATGATCCGGCGCCGCTTCGCCTACTGGGGCGACGTCGACGTGGTGTACAAGGGCCGCACCATGCGTTCCGGCGGCAATGGTTTCTGCGGCTGCTCGCGCGTCGCGCTGCTGCACATCCTGCACGACCGCTGCCGCGAACTCGGCGTGAAATTGCGCTTCCAGACGGAAGTCGAAGGCCTGGAGCAGTTCGCGGATTCCGACTTGGTCGTGGTCGCCGACGGCATCAATTCAAAAATCCGGGAGCAGCACAGGAACCACTTCCAGCCGAGCGTCGACCTGCGGCCGAACAAGTTCACCTGGCTGGGCTCCACCAGGCCGCTGGATGCCTTCAAGTACTTCTTCCGCGAGACCCCGCAGGGCATCCTCCTCGCCCACTGCTACCAGTACGAAGAGGGCCGCAGTACCTGGATCTTCGAGACCGACGAAGCCACCTGGAAGAATTTCGGCTTCGATGGCAAGAGCGAGCAGGAAACGGTTTTGACTTTACAGGAAATTTTTTCTCAAGAACTGGACGGTCATCCGCTGATCGCCAACCGTTCGCTGTGGCGCAATTTCCCGACCATCACCAACAAGACCTGGGTGAAGGGCAATGCCGTGCTGATGGGCGACGCCAAGGCCACGGCGCATTTTTCGATCGGGTCCGGTACGAAACTGGCGATGGAAGACGCGATTGCCCTTTTTGAAGCTATCAGGGAAAACCCTTCTGTAGAAAAAGCATTGGGCATTTACGACACCGCCCGTCGCGAGGAAGTGGAGAAAACGCAGCACGCCGCCAACGTCTCGCTCGCCTGGTTCGAGCACATGCGGCGCTACTGGGACATGGAGCCGCTGCAGTTCGCCTTCGGCGTCATGTCGCGCTCCAAGCAGATCACCTGGGAGAACCTGGAACTCAGGGATCCGGAATTTGTTCACCAGGTCAAGGTCTGGTTTTCAGAAAATCTGAATAAAAACGGATTCAACATTGACCTCGCGAATCCGCCGGTGCCGATGTTCACGCCCTTCAGGCTGCGCGGCATGACGCTGGAGAACCGCGTCGTGGTCTCGCCCATGGACCAGTACTCCGCGGTGGAAGGCGTGCCCACCGACTGGCACCTCGTGCACCTCGGCTCGCGCGCCGTCGGCGGCGCGGGCCTGGTGTTCGTCGAGATGACCTGCGTCTCGCCCGAGGGACGCATCACGCCGGGTTGCACCGGGCTGTGGAACGAAGCGCAGCGCGATGCGTTCCGGCGCATCACCGATTTCTGCCATGTGAATTCGAAGGCGAAACTCTGCCTGCAGATCGGCCACGCCGGCCGCAAGGGCTCGACGCAGCTCGGCTGGGAGCGCATGGACCATCCGCTTGAAAGCGGAAACTGGCCGGTGGTTTCTGCTTCTCCGGTTTCTTATTCTGAATACTCGCAAGTTCCGCGAGAGTTGTCGAAGTCGGAAATGGAAAATATTTTGAACGATTTTGTGAGGAGTGCTTCTTTAGCAAATGATTCAGGATTTGACATGCTCGAAATTCACATGGCGCACGGCTACCTGCTCGCCAGTTTCATTTCGCCGCTGACCAACCAGCGCAGCGACGAATACGGCGGCTCCATCGAGAACCGGATGCGCTTTCCGCTTGCCGTGTTCGAGGCCTGCCGGAAAAAGTTCCCGAAGGAAAAGCCCATGTCCGTGCGCATTTCCGCCACCGACTGGGCGCCGGGCGGGCTGTCCGGCGAAGACCTGATGGCGCTGACGCGGATGCTGAAGGACGCCGGCTGCGACCTGATCGATTGCTCGACCGGGCAGACCGTGCCGCAGCAGCGCCCGGTCTATGGCCGCATGTACCAGGCGCCGTATTCGGACTGGGTGCGCAACGAGGTCGGCATCGCGACCATGACGGTGGGCGCGGTCACGAGCGCCGATCAGGTGAATACGCTGCTCGCGGGGGGCAAGGCCGACCTGGTCGCGCTCGGCCGGCCGCACCTGGCGAATCCCTACCTGACGCTGCAAGCCTCGGCCTGGTACCAGCACGCCGGGCAGTTCTGGCCGCCGCAATATCGGCCCGGCATGGACCAGGCCTCGCGCAACACGCCGCGCGAACGCGATGAACTGACCGAATTGCGGCTGCGCGCCCGCCCCGCGAGCCACGAAGTAAAGGGATAGAAGACCTACTTCCCGTCAGGAACCAGGGCGTAACCCTTGTCGCGCATGCAGAAGCCGAGCGCCTGGCTCTCCTGCATCATCTGATCGGTCTGGCTGGGTCCGGTGGGTCCGCCAAAGCGCGGGTCGTACGCGGTCGAGGGGCCGATGCTGCTGCTGAATCCGGACTTGCTCTGCGCCTGCGTGCGGCAGGCGGCCAGGTCCCGCGCCAGGCTGGCCTCGTCGCCGTCCGCCTTGTGCCAGCGCACGCCGGAGCAGGCGGACAGGCCGAGGAGCGCCGCGCCCAGGCCCAGGGTAAATGCAAAAAAACGTGTCTTGGCGCTTCGCATGGCTTGCCCTGGATTCTAGCCCTGCGGCTTGGGTTAGGATGCCCGTCTCATGCACGCCCACATCGGCAAATACGAGGTCAAGCGGCTGCTCGGCAAGGGCGCCACGGGCTCCGTGTACCTGGCCGCCGATGCCTTCGCCAGCCGGGAGGTCGCGATCAAGGTGATGGACTCGATGCCGAGCGACCGGGAGGAGGCGCGGCGCGCGCTCAAGTTCTTCCAGAACGAGGCCTCGCTCGCGGGCAAGCTGCGCCACCCGCACATCGTCAGCATCTACGACGCCGGGGTCGACAAGAAGGACGGCAAGGACCTGTTCTACCTGGTGATGGAGCTGGTCGAGGGTACCTCGCTGCAGCCGCACTGCGATCCGCGCGACCTGCTGCCGACCTCGCGCAGTTCGCAGATCGCCTACAAGTGCTGCAAGGCGCTCGAGTACGCGAACACGGTGGGCGTCGTGCACCGCGACATCAAGCCCGCCAACATCATGCTGCAGCCGGATTACGACATCAAGGTGGCGGACTTCGGCGCCGCGCAGCTCGCGCGCTCGGACACGACGCAGGTCGCGGGCGTCGGCTCGCCGGCCTACATGTCGCCCGAGCAGATCCGCGGCGGCGAGGAAATCGATTTCCGCTCCGAC
Source organism: Betaproteobacteria bacterium (assembly GCA_025358705.1). Classification (GTDB taxonomy): domain Bacteria; phylum Pseudomonadota; class Gammaproteobacteria; order Burkholderiales; family SG8-39; genus RBG-16-66-20. Next base: position 4,474 of record JANYII010000083.1, read on the forward strand.
ATGTTCTCGCTGGGCGGCGTCATGTACCACATGCTCACCGGCCAGCGGCCTTTTGGCGGCTCGACGGCCTACGAATTGATGGACGAAATCCTCGCCAAGGAGCCGCCGCGGCCCTCGGCTGTGATTCCCGGGATTCCCGGCGCGCTCGACAGCATCGTGCTGCGGGCGCTCGGCAAGTCGCGCGACGACCGCTTCGAGAGCTGGAACGCTTTCGCCGCCGCGCTCGAGCCGCTGCTGGCGGAGGAAGACGCCACCCTGTCGAGCCTCTCGGACGTGGAGGAGTTCAGCGCCATGCGCCGGCTCGCGTTCTTCAATCGCTTCTCCGATACCGAGCTCTGGGAAGTAGTGCGCGCCTGCCGCTGCCGCAAGTTCTCGGCCGGCGCCGACCTGATCCGGGAAGGCGTGGCGGACGAGCATGTCTACGTTCTCGCGGCGGGGATGCTCAAGGTGACGCAGCGCGGCAAGCTGCTGAACGCGGTCAGCCCGGGTGAATGCGTGGGCGAGATGCTCTACGCGCGGCGCAGTTCAGCGCCGCGCAGCGCCACCGTGACCGCCATGGAAACCAGCTGGGTGCTCGGCCTGCGCATCCAGGACATTGACGGCTTCTCCGCTCCCTGCCGCGCGCGCTTCAGCGAGGCCTTCCTCTCGGTGATGGCCGAACGGCTGTCGATGCTCGGCGGGCGCCTCGTGTCGTTGATGCAGGAGAAGAATGTCGGCATGGTGTAGAAAATCAGGGTCAGAGTCCGATTTCCGGCCGGCCGCCGAATGAAGGATGATCTATGAAGAAATCGGACTCTGACCCTGATTTTCTGAAGCGCTGTTCCTGGCCGACGAATCCGCTCGCGATCCGCTACCACGACCGCGAGTGGGGCGTGCCGGTACGGAACGACCGCAAGCTGTTCGAATTTCTCCTCCTGGAAGGCGCGCAGGCAGGCCTGTCGTGGGACACGATCCTCGCGAAACGCGAAAACTACCGCAGGGCTTTCGACGGTTTCGATCCGGAAAGTATTTCAAGGTACACGGCGAGGAAGAAGAAATCGCTGATGAAGGATGAAGGCATCGTGCGCAACCGGCTCAAGATCGAAGCCGCGGTAGTGAATGCGAAATCATTCCTCGAAGTGCAAACGGAATTCGGCAGCTTCTCGCGTTATGTCTGGGGCTTCGTCGGCGGCAAGCCGCTGGACGGCCGTCGCCGGGCGCGGTCTTCGGTTCCGGCGCGAACCGAAATCTCCGACGCGCTGTCCAAGGATCTCAAGGGCCGTGGCTTCAAGTTCGTCGGTTCGACCATCATGTACGCGTTCATGCAGGCCACGGGCATGGTGAACGACCACGTGCAGGGTTGTTTTTGCAGAGGAAAGTCGCGCAAATGAAGAAACTGCTGCTGCTGTTGCTTTGCCTGCCGGTATTGCCGGCCATGGCCTACGACCTGAACGGCATCGCGCTCGGCGGCAGGGAGATCGACGTCAAGAAAGCGCTGCCGAGCGCCCACTGCAAGGCGCTGGAATGGAAATCCGATGCCGCCGACAGGCGCTGCGACGACGCCAAGGCGCCGATCGGCGGCGTTGAGACGCGCATCACGGTGTTCCTCAAGGCCGGCGTGATCCACGCCTACGACGTCCGCTTCGACATCAAGGAGCTGGATCGCATGAAGGAGTACCTCAGGGCGCGCTGGGGCGCGCCGCTCGCCGAGGTGACGGAGGTCATCGCGCGCCGCGACAAGGAGGACCGCAAGGTGTTCAAGATGCGCTGGGACAAGGGCGAAGACCGGGCGATGCTCGTCGCCCAGCTCGAGAAAAAGCGCGCCACCCTGGAAGTGTCGCGCGGCACCTTCCCGGAGGAGATCTACCGGGTCAAGTAGGCGGGCTGGGTCAGTAGTCCGCGGCGAGGGCGCTTTTCTTTTCCGCCACGCCGAACACGTCGAGGCGGTCCGAGGTAGTGGCGCGCTGCAGGTCGCGCGGCCAGCGCGTGTCCTCGTATTCCGTTCCTCTGTGCAGGGTGCAGCGGTTGTCCCACATCACCAGGTCGCCGACACGCCAGCGATGCGTGTAGACGAACTGGCGCTGCGTCGCGTGCGCGACCAGCTCGGCGACCAGCGCTTCGGTTTCGCTGTCCGGCATGCCCTCGATGCGGCCAATATGCGAAGCGATATAGAGCGTCTCGCGGCCGGACTCCGGGATGCGCCGCAGCAGCGGCCGGCGCACCGGCGCGAACGCCACCTTTTCTTCGGCTGTGAATTCCGTGAAGCCGAGCCTGCGGCGCGAATACATGAGCGAATGCTCGGCGATCAGGCCCTGCAGCCGCGCCTTTGTCGCCGCGGGCAGCGCGTCGCAGGCGGCGCGCATGTCGGCGAACTCGGTGTGGCCGCCGATCGGCGCCACCGAGCGCGCGTAGAGCATCGAAGCGTAGCCGCTCGGCGCCTTGAAGGAGCTGTCGGTGTGCCACAGGCGGTTGCCCATCTGGAACAGGCGCAGGCGCGACTCCTTCTTCCAGAGGCTGCCCTCCGCGTCCATGTTGGCGATGTCGGCGATCTGCTCCGGCACGCGCAGCTTTTCGGTGCGCAAGGCGCGCTGCACCGTGACTTCCAGAGGACCGAAATTCCTGGCGAACGCGAGGTGCTGCTGGACGGTGAGATTCTGCGCCGGGAACACCAGCACGCCGAAGGTGGCGAAGGCATCGCGCGTCGCCTCAAGCGTTGCGGCATCCAGCGGCTGGCTCAGCTCGATGTCGCCGATCTCGGCGGCGAAGCGCGGGGTGACCGGAAAGATCGAGATGGGCATTGCTTGCTAACCAAAAGCCTTTGAAGTCCTCAGTTTCGCGATCTCTTGCGCGCTTAGTCCCAGCATATCTTTCATGACCTCTTCAGTATGCTCGCCCAGCCGCGGCGAGGGCGAGCGCACCGAGCCCGGCGTCGCCGACAGGCGCGCCGGCACGCCGACCACCTTCGTCTTGCCCACGCTCGGGTGATCGATATCGACCAGCGCGCCGCGCGCCGCGACTTGCGGGTGCGCCACCGCTTCGGCGAGCGTATTCACCCTGCCCACCGGGACGCCCTTGGCCGCCAGCAGCGCCTCCCATTCGTCATAACTGCGCGTGAGGAACACTTCCTGCAATTTCGCCACCAGGCTCGCGCGGTTGGCGTCGCGTGCGCCGTTCGTGCGGTAGCGCGGGTCGTCGGTCAGTTCCGGGCAGCCGATCGCCGGGCAGAAGACTTTCCATAGTTTTTCGCTGCCCACCGCCAGCGCGAGGTCGCGCGTTGTGGTGCGGAAGGTCTGGTACGGCAGCAGCGCCTTGTAGGCGGTGCCCATCGGCGCAGGCACCTCGCCATTGGCGAGATAGCTGCCGATCATGGTGCCAAGCAGCGAGAGCTGGCCTTCCATCATCGACACGTCGATCGACTGGCCCTGGCCGGTCTTTTCCTTGACGCGCAGCGCGAGGAGGATGGCGTAGGCCGCGTTCATGCCCGCGGTCATGTCGGCGATCGACACGCCGCAGCGCGCGCCGTGCGAGCCTTCCGCGCCGGTGACGCTGATCATGCCGCTTTCGGCCTGCAGGATGAGATCCAGCGCGGCGCGCTCCAGGTAGGGCCCGTCCTGGCCGTAGCCCGAGATCGAGCAGTAGACGATGCCGGCGTTGCGCTTGCGCCCGGCCTCGTAGTCAAGGCCCAGGCGCTTCAGGGCTCCGGGCCGGAAATTCTCCAGCACCACGTCGGCGCGCTCGACCATGCGCAGGAACAGTTCCTTGCCTTCCTTGTGCTTGAGATCGAGCACCACGCCCTTCTTGTTGCGGTGCAGGCTGACGAAATACGCGGTCTCGCCTCCCGGCAGCGGCGAGCCCCAGGCGCGCGCGATGTCGCCCGCGCCGGGCGGTTCGATCTTGATCACCTGCGCGCCATAGTCCGCCAGCATGGTCGAGCAGTACGGCCCCGCCAGCGCGTGGCTCAGGTCGAGGACTGTGATGTCTTCAAGGGGTAGTTGCATAAATCCACGGCCGTTTTTTCTGGTCGGCCGCCTGGAACGCGGCAATCTTCGGTTCCATCGCGAGCGTGAGGCCGATTTCGTCCAGGCCTTCGAGCAGCATTTTCTTGTTGCGCGGCGCGACGTCGAAATGCACCGAGCCGTTGATCGTTTGGCTCGCAAGGTCCACGGTGAACGGCTT
>JANYII010000084.1 GCA_025358705.1 Betaproteobacteria bacterium
TTCAAGGGCAGCGGGCAGGCGCTGATCGACGTGGTGGCCGGCCGCGTGTCGATGATTTTCGACAACATGCCTTCGGCCCTGCCGCACATCAAGGGAGGCAAGCTGCGCGCGCTGGGCGTCACCGGGCTTAAGCGATCGCCGGCGCTGCCCGACGTACCGACCATCTCCGAAGCAGGCGCGGTGGGCGAACTGCGGGGCTACGACTCTCTCTCATGGAGCGGTTTCGCGGTGCCCGCGGGCACGCCGCGCGACATCGTGCAGCGCCTGAACCGCGAGGTCGCGGTGATCCTGCTCGGGCCCGACATGCGGCAGAAGCTGGCCGAACAGGGCGCCGATGCGATCGGCGGGCCGCCGGAGACCTTCGCCGAGCACGTGCGCAAGGAACGGGACAAGTGGAGCCGGCTGGTGCGCGAGCGCAACATCGTCGTGAACTGACGCATGCACGTTGTCGAGCGCTTCTCCGCTTGGGCGGAAGATTTCCGCAAGCTGCCGATCCCGCCGGAAGTCCTGCACCACGCCAAGCGCGCCGTCATCGACTGGTACGCAGCCTTGCTGCCGGGTGCGGTGGTGCCTCCGGCAACCATGCTTGAAGCAGCGTTCAAGGATGAACTCGGCCACGGGCCCAGTTTTCTTGCTTCAGGAAAAAAAGCCCATCCTCGCCTGGCGGCGCTCATTAACGGCACCGCTGCCCACACCGTCGAAGTGGACGACATTTTCCGCGACGGCATCTACCATCCGGGCGCGCCGACGATTCCCGCGGCGCTGGCGCTGGCGCAGGCGCATGGCGCCTCGGGTGAACAGTTCCTGCGCGCGGTGATCGTCGGCTACGAGGTCTCGACCCGCATCGGCGCGGCAATGGGGCGCGCGCACTACAAGTACTGGCATAACACGGGGACGATCGGCGTCTTCGGCGCCGGCGCCGCGTCCGCCGAGCTGCTCGGCCTGGACCGCAAGCGCTTCGCGCATGCGCTCGCCACGGTGACGACCTTTTCCGCGGGGCTGCAGCAGTCGTTCCGCATGGACTCGATGTCCAAGCCGCTGCACGCGGGCCGCGCCGCGGAAGCTGGCGTCGCCGCCGCACTCGCGGCGCGCGAAGGCGTGACCGGATCGCTCGATGTGATCGAGGGCGATGCCGGCTACGGCGTGGCCATGTCTGATGGGCCGGACTGGGAGAAAGCGCTCGCGACGCTGGGCAGGGACTTTCACATCACGCGCATGACCTTCAAGAACCACACCTGCTGCGGCCATACTTTCGCCGCGATCGATGGTGCGCTGGCATTGCAGTCGAAAATGGGCATCGCGGCGAACGATATCGAAAGCGTGAGTATCGGCACCTACAAGGCGGCGCTGGATGTCGCGGGTTACGAGCAGCCGCGCACGCCCGCGGAAGCGCGCTTCTCCCTCAAGTACGTGGTCGCAACCGCATTGACGCACGGCAGCGTGCGCCTTGCCGCGTTCGAGCCGGCGCGAATGAACGACCGGATCACGCGTTCTTTCATGGAAAAGATTTCAGTTTCAGTGGACAAGGAACTGGACGCGGCCTTCCCGCACCAACGTGCGGCCCGCGTCTCGATCATCGCGCGCGGCCGCAGCGCGGAGCACCTGCAGCCGACGCGCATCGGCGACCCGGATGCACCGCTGTCGGATGCGCAGCTGGATGCAAAGTACCTGGAGCTTGCCGGGCCGGTGCTTGGCGATGCGCGCGCGCGGGATTTGCTCGCCACATTGTGGACCCTGGAAAAATCAAAGGCAGTTCCACAATAGACCTGGCAAAAGCCCTGTTCGCGCCGCGCTCGGTCGCTCTCGTTGGCGCATCGGGTGACGCATCGAAAAATACCGCCCGCCCGCAGCGCTACCTGCGCAAGCATGGCTATACGGGAAGAATATTCCCGATCAATGCGACGCGGTCGATGGTTCTCGATCTTCCCGCGTTCAAAACACAGGAGGAAATAAAAGAGCGAATAGATCACGCCTTCATCATGGTCGAAGACGTCGAGGCCGCGCTGGAGGACTGCGGCAGGAAGGGCGTGCCGGTCGCCAGCGTGTTCACTGACGGTTTCGCCGATTCGGGCGACAAGGGCATGGCACGCCAGCGAAAGCTGGTCGCGCGCGCGCGCGAGCTTGGCGTGCGCCTGCTGGGGCCCAACAGCATGGGCATGATCAATCTCACCGGCGGCGTCGCGCTAAGCGTGAACGCGATCCTGGAGATGGATGCGCCGCCCCGGGGTGCGACGAGCATCGTGTCGCAGAGCGGCACCATGCTGGGCACCGTGCTTTCGCGCGGCGCGGCGCGCGGCCTCGGCTTCTCCAAGCTGGTGTCGGTCGGCAACGAGGCCGATGTGGGGGTGGGCGAGCTGGTCGAGCTGCTTGCCGCGGATCCAGAGACGCGGCTGATCCTGCTGTTCCTGGAAACGGTGCGCGACGCGGCGCGGCTCGCCGCGGGCGCGCGCCTGGCGCATGCCGCGGGCAAGCCGGTGGTCGCGTACAAGCTGGGCCGCTCGAAACTGGGCGAGCGCCTCGCGCGTTCGCATACGGGTGCGCTGGCGGGCGAGGATGCCGCGCTGGACGCTTATTTCCGCGACTGCGGCATCCTGCGCGTCGACATGCTCGAGACGCTGATCGAGATCGGACCCATGCTCGCGGGTCGCAGGCCGCCGGACATCGTGCACGCGCCGCGCGTGTCCGTGGTGACCACCACCGGCGGCGGGGCGGCGAGCGTGGTGGATCGCCTGGGCACCGTCGGCATCGAGACGGTCACGCCCGGTTCGGATGCGCCGATCACCGACCTGACGATGGGAAAGAAAGCTGCGACCTATGGCGCGGTAGTTCGGGACCTTCTCACGTTTCCCGGCAACGACGCCGTGCTCGCGGTCGTCGGATCCTCCGCGCAGTTTCATCCGCAGCACGCGGTGGAGCCCATCATCGCGGCCTCGAAGCAGCGCGACAAGCCACTGGCGGTCTTCCTCACGCCTCAGGCCGAGGAATCGCTCGCGCTGCTGGCGCAGGCGGGGGTCGCCGCTTTTCGTACGCCCGAGGCGTGTGCAGATGCCTTCCGGGCTTATTTTTCCTGGCATTCTCCCTCGCGCCGGAAAATTGAAAGCCCGCCGGAATGGCCGAAGGACATTCCGGTCAAGGGAAAATTGACGGAAGTTCATGCGCTGACGCTTTTCGCTTCGCTTGGCGTCCCGGTGGTGGAGTCCGCGATCGCGCGCGCGCCGGATTTTGCCCATTCCTTGCAATATCCTGTCGCGGCGAAGATCGTTTCCGCCGAAATCGCGCATAAATCGGACGTCGGCGGGGTTATTCTCGGGATCAAGGATGGTGAAGAATTTGCGGCGGGAATCCGGCGTCTCCCCCATGCCGGGGATACGATTCTCGTGCAGAAGATGGAGCAGGGGCTGGCGGAAGCCATCATCGGCTACCGGGACGACCCGGTGGTCGGGCCGCTGGTGATGGTGGGCGCGGGCGGAATTCTCGCGGAACTCTACAATGACGTTGTCCTGCGCCTGGCGCCGGTGGATGAAGCGGGTGCGCTTGAGATGATCGGGCAGGTGAAGGGCCTCGCGGTGCTGCGCGGTTACCGCGGGTTGCCGCAAGGCGACGTGCAGTCGCTGGCGCGGGCGATTTCGGCCTTGTCCCGGCTGGCGCTGGTCCCAGGCCGCCCGGTAAGCGAGGCGGAGGCGAACCCGGTGATCGTGAAGCCGGACGCAGTGGTGGCGGTGGATGCGCTGGCGGTGCTGAAGGAGGAGTGATGCTGGGATTTATCGGACTGGGGGTCATGGGGGGGCCGATGTGCCGCAATCTCGCGGCCAAGTCGGGCCAGGAAGTGCGCGCCTACGACACCGATCTCGACGCTCTGTCGCAGATGGACGAGGCCGGCGTGACGCCCGCGGAGTCGATTCGCGATGTCGCCGAGCACGCCGACATCATTTTCCTATCCCTGCCGGGCGGGCCGCAGGTCAATGACGTATGCATGGGCTCGGGCAGCCTGCTGACCCACCTCAAGCCCGGCGGCCTGGTGGTGGACTTCAGTACCACGCCGGTCAACATGGCGCGCGACCTGAGCGCGCGATTCCTTGCGCGCGGCATCCAGTTCGCCGACGCGCCGGTCGCGCGCACGCGCGAGGCGGCGAAGGACGGCACCCTGTCGGTGATGGTGGGCGGCCCGGAGCACGTGTTCGCGCGCATCAAGCCGCTGCTCGAGTGCGTCGCGAGCGATATCACCTACTGCGGCGGCCCGGGCGCGGGCCAGGCGATGAAGATCATCAACAACATGGTGCTGTTCCAGAACGTGGTGGCGCTGGCCGAGGCGCTGGCGCTCATCCTGCACGCGGGCCTCGATCCGCAGCTCGCCTTCAATGTGCTTGCGAAGGGCTCGGCCGACAGTTTCGCGCTGCGCAACCACGGTATGAAGGCGATGCTGAAAAATGCGTTTCCCGAAAAGGCCTATTCCTCGGAGTACGCGCTGAAGGACATCCGCTACGCCCTGCGTCTCTCCGAAGAGGCGGGCGTCTTCCTGAACGGCGCCGACAACGCCAAGGAAACCATCAAGAAGGCGATCCGCGCGGGCTACGGCAAGGCGTATTTCCCGGTGCTGGCCAAGGTGGTGGCCGCGCCGGCGACGCCAAAGCCCGCGCCGGCCGCGCCGGCCAAGGGCGCGCCAAAGAAGAAGGGCGGTTGAGGAGGCCATGCGATGAGCGCGAAGGTCTTTTCAAGATGGCAGGCGGCAGGCACGCACCTGCTCATTTGCGTTGCCATCGCCTCGGTGGTGATCACGATCATGCTCGCGGTCTGGTATCCGGGACCGCTGTTCGAGGCGGCGGGGGGCGCCGGGATGCTGTACATCCTGGTGGGCGTGGACGTAATCCTCGGCCCGCTGCTCACGCTGATCGTCTTCAAATCCGGCAAGCGCGGCATGAAGTTCGACCTCACGGTGATCGGCCTGGTGCAGCTCGCGGCGCTGGTGTACGGCGTGCACATCGTTTTCCTGGCGCGGCCGGCGTTCATCGTCTTCGTCAAGGACCGCTTCGAGCTCGTCATCGCGGCGGAGCAGGACCCGGACGAGCTTGCGAAGGCGAAGTATCTGGAGTTCCGCGAGCCGGGGTGGGCCGGGCCGAAGCTGGTCGCCGCCGACATGCCGACCGATCCGAAGGAGCGCGACAAGCTGATCGATGCGGCGCTGGCCGGCCTCGACCTGCAGAATTTTCCGCGCTACTACGCGCCCTATGCCGAACGCACGAAGGAAGTGCTGGCCAAGGCCGAGACCATCAAGCGCCTGCGCGTCGTGGAGCCAGCAAGCGGCAAGGTGGTGGACAAGTACCTCGCTTCGTCCGGAACCCGGGAAGACGACGTGCGCGCGCTGATGCTGCGCACCCGCTTCGCCTGGGTCGTGGTGCTGGTCGATCCGAAGACCGCGCAGCCGGTGAAGATGCTGGTCGGCGAGAAGATTGAGTAGACTATTGCTGTGCTCTGATCAGGTCACGCTTGAGCACGAGAATCGAAGGTACTGAGAGTCAGAATCGTGCTTCGTACTCTCTGGAAATCCGAACAAGCGCTGCCGCATAGAGGTCTTCCGTCTTTTTCTGGTCAACCCAATAGAAGTCGAACGGCTTAATGTTGCTAGCGCGAAAGCGCAATACTATCAATTCGTCAAAACTCGCTTTCACTCGGTCGACGAGATCTCGCTCGGAAGACTGGGCCTCCTGATTCGGATGCTTGTTCTTCTTTCCATCCGTGGCAAATTTTCTCCGACCTTCGTACCCGGTGTAAGAATCCGCCCAGTTCACTCCAACAATTCCCACGCATACGGGTTTGCCACCCTGCTTCTTGAACTCCGCGACTTGCTTGTCTAGGTCGGAACAGACCCGATCAAGCTGCTTTCGCATCGCTTTGGCGAGAATTTTGACTTCTGCCCCGATTTCGATTGTGGCAACTTTCCCGAATGCGACGGCAATCCCTGGCACTGTAGTCGCTACGTCATGAGGAACACGTGCGCCAAATGTCGCGTCACCGCGGCGTGCGCTCTTACCCACAGCCCGGTTCGCTGTATTCAGCACACTGCTCTTGGACGAAACAGCCGCAACAAATTTCTTCGACATTGCTAAATCAAAAAGATCCTCGTACATAAACGTCGCTATTCGGTCGCCCTGAGAGGAATCTCTATGCAGGTACTTCTTGCCGCGAAATAGTTCGCCGAACTCTGTGAGAAGTTTGTAGGACAAGCGCTATCTCAGGAAGATTTCTTCTTCGATTGGCGATCTTCGACTATCCGCCCCTGCATTGACCCAAATAACGGTCGATCTTTGATGGCAGCATCGATATTTTCGTGTCCAATTTGAAAGTACACCGGATCAATTTCATTGCTGATCGAATTTCGGCCGGCACGATATGCGGCGACAGCCGTTGCGCACGTCCCGGAAAACGGATCGAGAACAGTATCTCCGGCAAACGAGAACATGCGGACGAGTCTTTCCGCCAACGCGATCGGATATGGCGCCGGGTGCCCATTTCTCGTGGACGCGCCTCGTATTTCGGACCAGATCGGTTGCCACCAAGCCTGCATTTCCTCCTTGGTGAGCATGGATAGTGCTTTTTGCAGTGGCTTGGGTTTTCGGTATTCGCCACCTTTGCGCAGAAACAATATGAATTCCACATCGTTCTTTACTATGGCGCCTGGTTGATAGGGCTTTCCATAGAAGCCGGCGCCATTACCTTTGGCTTCGGTAACTCCATTCGCGATCTTGTTCCAGTAAATTGGGGAAAGGCTGTCGAGTCCCAATCGGCGGGCACGTACTTGGATGTCAGCATGCAACGGTATTACATGGTGCCTTCCCGCTTTCTTGCGCGAAAGACAAACATCCCCTACCACGCAACAGATTCGTCCCCCGGGCGCAAGAACGCGCTCACATTCTTTCCACACCAAGTCCAACTGGTTCAGAAATTCCTCGTAGTCTTTGATGTGTCCCATCTGGCCGTCACTATGCCGATACTCCTTTAGCGTCCAGTAGGGTGGCGATGTCACTACCAGGTGGACAGATTCGTTCTCGATCCAGGAGAGATTCCGCGCGTCACCGCGATGCAGCCTATGAGTTGTAAGGTCGTACGGGGCCGGCCACGGTACCGTACGCAGAATGGCGTTGATTTCTCGATACTTCCGGAGCGAAGCAGGAGTGTTGTCGCCGGCGGGGAGATCTGCCAGGAAGTAGTAGCTGTCTAACGTGCTGTCGCGCCTCATTCTTTGCCTCCGTGGGGCTTCCGACCGCTCTAGCGAAATGCTAGCACGCGCTGGCTGCCCTAGCTTTTTGACGTCAAAAAAGTCCAAGTTGCCCACCGATTGCCGGTGGCCTAAAGCGCGAACAATCGAGTTCCGAGCGGGACGCCATGTGGTCTTCCTCGCTGTTCAGGCCAAGGCGCTTGCAGGCGAGATCGAAGCGCTTGCCGATGAGATCGACGAAGTTGCCCGAGCCGGTCATGCGCGAGCCGAAATTCGGGTCGTTCTCGCGCCCGCCGCGCGACTGCCTGATGATGCTCATGACGTGATCGGCGCGCTGCGGCTGGTGCGCGGCCAGCCATTCCTTGAACAGGGGCCGCACCTCGTTGGGCAGGCGCAGCAGGATCCAGCCGGCCATCGACGCGCCGGCTTGCGCGGCCGCTTCCAGCACGTCTTCGAGCGATTTGTCGGTGAGCGCCGGGATCAGCGGCGCGACCATCACGCCGCAGGGAATGCCCGCGCCCGCCAGCGCACGAAGCGCGTCCACGCGCCGCTGCGGGCTTGCGGCGCGCGGTTCGAGCGTCCGGGCGAGCCGGTGGTCCAGAGTGGTGATCGAGATGAAAGCCTTGACCAGGTTCTTCCTCGCCATTGGCGCGAGCAAATCAATGTCTCGCTCGATCAGCGCCGACTTGGTGACGATGGTCAGGGGATGGTCGCAGGCCGCGAGGACCTCGACCAGGCCGCGCATCACCTTGTAGCGCCTCTCGAGGGGCTGGTAGCAATCGGTGTTGGTGCCGAAGGCGATCGGTTTCGCCCGGTATCCCTTCTTCGAGAGTTCCGCCTTCAGTAGTTCCACCGCATTGGTCTTGGCGAAGAGTTTGGTCTCGAAATCCAGGCCGGGCGACAGTTCCAGGTAGGCGTGGCTCGGCCGTGCATAACAGTAGATGCAGCCGTGCTCGCATCCCCTGTACGGGTTGATCGATTGCTCGAACGGGATGTCGGGCGAATCATTGCGCGCGATGATCGAGCGGGCGCGCTCCTCGGTGACCGTTGTCGGCAACGGGTTGTCGACTTTCTCTTCTTCCGTCCAGCCGTCATCGAAGGCCGAGCGCTCCGCGGTCTCGTAGCGGCCCTGGATCTGTGAAAGCGCCCCTCGAAGTTTGGTCACAGCCTGTTCATTCGATCTAGAATTGCATTCCCTTCCCTATACTGTATATATGTCCAGCACCGCTGGCAACGCCAGGTTCAACGTCGGGCTGCTCGCCGCTTGCCAGGCGATGCTGATGACCAACAACGCGACGCTGATCGCCGTCAACGGCCTGGCCGGGCTCGCGCTCGCGCCGACTCCGTCGCTGGCGACGCTGCCGGTGACCTGCTGGGTGGTGGGCGGGGCGATCGCGACCATGCAGGCGTCGCAGTACATGAAGAAGGTGGGGCGTCGCGCCGGCCTGATCCGCGGCGCCTCGGTGGGGATCGTCGGCGCGGCGATCTGCGCGAGCGCCATCTGGCAGGCGAGCTTCTGGCTGCTGTGTTTCGGCGCGCTGGTCTGGGGAACCTACAACGCGTTCGGCCAGTACTACCGCTTCGTCGCGGCGGAGGTGGCGGCGCCGGATTTCAAGGCCACCGCGGTGTCCCTGGTGCTGGCCGGAGGGCTCGTCGGCGGCATCGTCGGGCCCACCTTGAGCCGATACACGGTCGATCTGGTCGGGCCGAAGTTCGCCGGGGCGTATCTCGCGCTGATCGTGTTCGCGCTCATCACCATGGCGATCCTGAGCCGCATGCGGATACCGGATCAGAGCGCGGAGGAGCAGGCGGCGAGCGACCGCCCGTTGCTCGAAATCGCGGCGCAGCCGAAATACATCGTCGCGGTCATGGCGGGGGCGATTAGCTACGGCGTGATGAACTTCCTCATGACCTCGACGCCGATCGCGATGCGCGTCTGCGGCCATCCCTATGGCGATGCGGCATTCGTGATTTCCTCGCACGTGGTGGCCATGTTCGCGCCTTCGTTCTTCACCGGCGGCCTGATCAAGCGTTTCGGCACGATCCAGGTGATGCTGGCCGGCGTGGCGTTGAACGTGGTGTGCATCGGCGTGGCGCTCGCCGGCCTGGAGGTGGCGAATTTCTGGTGGGCGCTGGTGCTGCTCGGGGTGGGCTGGAACTTCCTCTACATCGGCGCCACCACGCTGCTCACCGAAACCTATCGGCCGGAAGAACGCGCCAAGGCGCAGGGCGCCAACGAAACCGCCATCTTCGCCATGATGGCGCTGTCGTCGTTCTCCTCCGGCATGATCGTCACCAACGCCGGCTGGGAGAAGGTCAACTACGCCGCGACGCCGCTGATCGCGATCGTGGCCGCGGCGCTGTTGTTCCTCGTCATGAGAAAGCAGGAAGCCAGGGCGTGAGCGTGCGCGTCCCCGCCACGGTGGGGATGCGCCTCGAGGAGGTCGATACCCCGGCGCTGATCCTCGACATGGATGCGTTCGAGGCCAACATCAAGCGGCTTGCGGATGCCGTGCCGGAACGGGTGCGCGTGCGCGGCCATGCCAAGACGCACAAGTGCCCGGAGATCGGCAAGAGGCAGATTGCCGCCGGCGCCGTGGGCCTGTGCTGCCAGAAAGTCTCCGAAGCCGAGGCGATGGTCGAAGGCGGCATCAGCGACGTACTTGTGTCCAACGAGGTGGTCGGCGCGGTGAAGCTCGATCGGCTCGCGGCACTCGCGCGGCGCGCCAAACTGGGCGTATGCGTGGACAACGCGGACAACGTGCGCGACCTCGAGTCTGCGATGAAACGGGCGGGCGCGCGCATCGACGTCTACATCGAACTTGAAATCGGCATGCGGCGCTGCGGCGTCGAGCCGGGCGCGCCCGCCGTGGCGCTGGCGCGCGAGATCGCGGCATCGCCCAGCCTGACTTTCGCGGGGATCCACGCCTACCATGGCCGCGCCCAGCACATCCGGTCGATCATCGAACGACGCGGCGTGATCGAGAAAGCCGCAGCCTATGTCAAAGACACGAAGGCCATGCTGCAGGAAGCCGGCATCGCCTGTCCCATCGTGACCGGTGCGGGCAGCGGCACGTTCATGTTCGAAGTCGAGCTCGGCGCCTGGGACGAAATCCAGCCCGGCTCCTACCTGTTCATGGACCAGGACTACGCGCGCAACGAGTGGGCGCCGCAGTCGCCGCGCTTCGAGCATTCGCTGTTCGTGCTGGCTGCCGTCATGAGCCGGCCAAACCCGGCGCTCGCGGTCGTGGACGCGGGGCTGAAGGCCTCGAGCGTGGATTCGGGCCTGCCTGGAGTATGGGCGCGGCCTGGACTTGCGTATACCCGTGCATCGGATGAGCACGGCTGGGTCGAGATC
>JANYII010000232.1 GCA_025358705.1 Betaproteobacteria bacterium
GGATCACCCAGGCGTTGAACGGCGACAGCGACGGCCCGGCCGTTCGCAGAAACCCGAATACAGCTTCCATGGCGGGCCCCTTGTTGCCGAGCACTGCTCCGCCGAGAACCCTGCCCTGCCCGTCCAGGTACTTGGTGGCCGAGTGGATCACCAGGTCGGCGCCGAATTCCAGCGGCCGCTGCAGGATCGGCGTACACAGGGCGTTGTCCACTACCAGCGCCGCGCCAGACTTCTTCGCCAGGGCCGCAAGCGCAGCGATGTCGGAGACTTCGCCCAGAGGATTGGAAGGCGACTCCAGGAACAGGAGTTTTGTGTTCGGCTTGATCGCGCGCTGCCACTCCTCCACTTTTGTCGGAGAGACGAAGGTGGTCTCGACGCCAAAGCGCGAGAAAATCGTGACGTAGAGTTGCACCGTCGAGCCAAACACGGCGTTGGAGCAAACGACATGGTCGCCCGCCTTGAGCAGCGCCATCGAGGTGGCGAGGATCGCCGACATGCCCGAGGCCGTCGCCACGCAGGCTTCGGCGCCTTCGAGCGCGGCCAGGCGGTCCTGGAACATCGCCACCGTGGGATTGGTGAAGCGGGAGTAGACGAAACCGCCCCCGCCGCCGGTGAAGCGATCCGCCGCCTGCGCGGCGTTTTCGAACACGAAGCTTGAGGTCAGGAATAGCGCCTCGGAATGCTCATTGAACTGGCTGCGGACGGTACCCGCGCGCACACTCAGGGTGGACAGATCGTATTTGGCCATAAAAAAACCCAGTCCTTTCGCTAACTAAGCGGACCGGGTATCGGCACGCTTTAGCTGAATTTATAGCGCGCCCGCAAGCTGGCTCAAATCGGCGCGTAAGGACAGATTATAGCAAATTCAGCCTGTCGCCGCCAGGTTGAGATCGAGCTGCGCGCCCTCGTCGTCCTCGTTGTCGCGCTGCGCGTCGCGGCGGGTCTCGATGACGTGCAGGTAGTCGCTGGTCACATCGCCGGTGACGTAGACCCCGTCGAAGCAGGAGGTCTCGAACGACGAGAGCTTCGGGTTCGTCTCACGCACCGCTTCCTTGAGAGCCTCGAGGTCCTGGTAGATGAGCGCGTCGGCGCCGATCTCCGCGGCCACCTCGTCCTCGCTGCGGTGGGCGGCGATCAGTTCCGCGCGAGTCGGCATGTCGATGCCGTAGACATTCGGAAAGCGCACCGGCGGCGCGGCGGAGGCGAAGAACACCTTGCGCGCGCCGGATTCGCGCGCCATCGTCACGATCTCCCGGCTGGTCGTGCCGCGCACGATGGAATCGTCCACCAGCAGCACGTTCTTGCCCTTGAACTCCACCCCGATTACGTTCAGCTTCTGGCGCACCGAACGCGAGCGCACGGCCTGCCCCGGCATGATGAAGGTGCGGCCAATGTACCGGTTCTTCACGAAGCCCTCGCGATACGGCACGCCAAGGCCCGCAGCGAGCTGCAGCGCCGACGGGCGGCTCGAATCCGGGATCGGGATCACGACGTCGATTTCGAGGTGCTGGTACTGGCGCTTGATTTTCTCGGCCAGCTTCTCGCCCATGTGCAGGCGTGCCTCGTAGACCGATGCGCCATCGATCAGGGAATCGGGACGCGCCAGGTATACGTATTCGAAGATGCAGGGGTTGAGCCCGGCTTTGTCGGCGCACTGCTGGCTGAAGAAATTGCCGTCTTCGTCGATGAACACCGCTTCGCCGGGCGCGATATCGCGCAGCATGCGAAAGCCGAGCGCTTCCACGGCGACCGATTCCGAGGACACCATGTACTCGATGCCCGCTGGCGTCTCGTTGTAGCCGATCACTGCGGGACGGATGCCATAGGAATCCCGGAACGCGAGCACGCCGTGCCCCGCGATCATCGCGATGACCGCGTATGCGCCACGCACCCGGCGGTGCACGTTAGACACCGCGCTGAAGATCGTCTGCGGGTCGAGGCGCAGCTTGACCGACGCCTTTTCCAGTTCGTGCGCGAGAACGTTTAGCAGCACTTCGGAATCGGAATTGGTGTTGATATGCCGCAGATCCTGCCTGAACATCTCCTCCTTCAGCTTGTCGGAGTTGGTCAGGTTGCCGTTGTGGCCGAGCACGATGCCGAACGGGGAATTGACATAGAACGGCTGCGCCTCGGCGGAATTCGACGCGGAACCCGCAGTCGGGTAGCGGCAATGCGCAATGCCGATATTGCCCGGCAGGGAGCGCATGCTGCGGGTACGAAACACGTCCCGTACCATGCCCGTGCCCTTCTGCATGTGAAAAGAGTTGTGCTCGCTGGTGACGATGCCCGCGGCGTCCTGGCCGCGGTGCTGCAGGAGCAGCAGCCCGTCATAGAGGAGCTGGTTGACGGGAGAGCGAGCGACTATTCCCAGAATTCCGCACATCGGAGAATGCTCCTAGCGCTAAGGACTAATCATAACGCAAGCGCTCGGCGAACGTTTGCGGAAGCAGCGGTTTCAATGCCTGCGCTGCCTGCACCAATACCGGGCCGCTGGCCGAGTCGCGCCAGAACGGCTGCCGCGGCGCGCTGGTCAACCCCGCAAGCAGCGCGGCCACCAGCACGATGAGCAATCCCCGCGCGGCGCCAAAAAGCGCGCCAAGCATGCGGTCCACGCCCCCAAGTCCCGCTGCCTGCACGATTTTCGACAGCAGCAAGCCCAGCAGCGCCGTGACGATCAGGGAGCCCAGGAAAACCGCCAAGTATGCCGCAGCGATCCTGAGTTCCGGACTTGGAATGGCCTGCGGCATCATCAGTCCAACCGGGCCCGCCAGAAGATTCGCCGCCAGGAACGCGATCACCCAGCCGAGGATCGACAGGACTTCGCGCACCAGGCCCCGCCACGCGCCGACGACGAGGGAAATCGCGAATACGCCAACGATGGCGTAATCGAGCCATGTCATCTCAGGATTTGGTGGCGACGTTGCCCGGTTTCAAGCCCAGGCCCTTCAATTGCTGCAGCACCTTTTCGGCCGCCTCGCGGCTGGCGAACGGACCTGCGCGCACCCGCGTCACCGCGCCATTCTTGATGGCAAGGGATTCGGTGTAGTACGGGATCTTCGCTTCCTTGAGTTTCTCTACTACATCCGTCGGGTCCGCATAGGCTCCGGCTGGCACCACAAACTGCTCGCCGCCCGTTGCGCCCGCAAGGGCCGCCTCGGCGCGCTTCTGCTCAGCCACTGGCGGAGGGGCGGGTTTGACGGTGCCCTTGGTAACAGTGACCTCTATCTTGGGCGCGGGCTTCTCGGCCGGCGGCGGAGGCGCAACCTTCTCCGGCACCGCTTCGGGCGCTTTCTCGGCGACCTTCTCGACCGCCTTCTCGACAGCCTTTTCAGCCGCCTTCTCGGCAGGCTTCTGCTCCGGCAGAGCCGGCGACTTGGGCGTGACCTTCGGCGTGAATCCGGTGTCGTCTTCGCCCGGAATGCGCACGCTTACCGGCGGCGCGCTGCCCTTCGGCTCGGAATCGAACACCATCGGCAGGACGATGACCGCCGCCAGCACGAGCGCAACGGCCCCCACCAGCCGGCGGCGGCCGCGGCGCTTCAGCATATTGACGTCTTGATTTTCAGCCATAGGCGCCGGCTACCGTGAGAAAGGAGCCGAAGACGATGATTTTATCATTTTCGGCCGCTTCCTTCCGCGCCGCTGCGAGCGCCTCGGCCACGCTGGCGTGTTCAAAGATGGGTTCTTGAATCTTTTCCTTGAAAAGAACTTTTTTCAGAAACGAAGATTCAACTCCTCTTGCTCCCGGCAACGATGCCAGGTGCCAGCGCGTGACCCTGGGCGCCACGGCGCGCACGACGCCGGCGATATCCTTGTCCTTCAGCATGCCAAAGACGGCGATGGTCTCCGGCGAGAAACCGCTGTCCCCGAGATTGGCAGCCAGAACCGCGGCCGCCTCGGGGTTGTGCGCAACATCCAGCACCACCTGCGGACGTCCCGGAAGCACCTGGAACCTTCCCGGCAGCGCGACTTCGGCAAGGGCGCGGCGCACGTCCTTCATCGCGACGGGCAGGCGCTGCCGCTGCGTGTCCAGCGCCGCGATCGCCGCACTGGCGTTGCGTAGCTGGACGCCGCCGCGCAATGCCGGATGCGCGAGTCCCGAGCGCTTGCCGGCCGGTCCCCAGCAAGACCATTGCGTACCCTGTTTCGCATAGCCGAAGTCGCGCCCAAGCAGGACGGGTACCGCCCCGACGCGGTGGATTTCCGCCAGAACGCTGTCGGGCGGCTGCGGGTCGGCGACGACTGCGGGCCGGCCTGCGCGGAAAATTCCCGCTTTTTCCCGGCCGATCTCTTCCCGCGTGCTGCCAAGATATTCCACATGGTCGATGCCGATGCTGGTGAGCACGGCGCAGTCGGCATCGAGCACGTTGACCGCATCCAGCCGCCCTCCCAGACCGACTTCGAGTATCAGGGCTTCCAGATTTTCCTTCGCAAAAAGAAAAAGGGCCGCAAGTGTCCCAAACTCGAAATAGGTGAGCGGTACAGCACCTCGCGCTTGCTCGACCGCGGCGAATGCCTCGCAAAGAGCGCCATCATCCGCTTCCCGGCCGGCGATGCGCACGCGCTCGTTGTAGCGCACCAGGTGTGGCGAGGTGTAGAGGCCGGTGCGATAGCCTGCGGAATTCAGCATCGCATCCAGCATGGCGCAGGTCGAACCTTTGCCGTTGGTTCCGCCGACCGTGATGATCGGGCAATTTATTCTTATTTGAAGTTTTTGCAGGACATCGGCCACGCGCTCCAACCCAAGAGCGATCGACTGCGGATGCTGCTGCTCGATATATTCGAGCCAGGCAGCCAGCGTCCGACCGCTCACGATGAATTGTCGGACGGCCTTCCCAGCAGCAGTGCGAGGAGCGTGTGCAGCTTGTCGCGCATCTGCCTGCGATCCACAATCATGTCGATCGCGCCTTTTTCCACCAGAAACTCGGCGCGCTGGAAACCCTCCGGCAGCTTCTGCCGCACCGTCTGCTCGATGACCCGCGGGCCGGCGAATCCGATCAGCGCCTTGGGTTCGGCGATGACGATGTCGCCGATCATCGCGAAGCTGGCCGAGACGCCGCCCATGGTCGGATCGGTCAATACGGTGATGAACGGCAGCTTGCGCTGCGCAAGTTCGGTGAGCGAGGCCGTCGTCTTGGCCATCTGGGTAAGCGACAGCAGGCCTTCCTGCATGCGCGCCCCCCCGGTGGAGGTGAAGCAGATGTATGGAAGTTTCTGCTCGATCGCGACGCGCACGCCTCGCACGAAACGCTCGCCGACCACCGAGCCCATGGAACCGCCCATGAATTCAAATTCAAACGCGGCGCAAACGACGCCCAGCGACTTGATCGAGCCCTGCAGCACGATCAGGGCGTCGGTTTCCCCGGTCGAGGCCTGCGCTTCCTCCAGCCGCTCAGGGTATTTCCGCGAATCCTTGAACTTCAGGCTGTCCACCGGCGTCACTTCAGCGCCGATCTCGAAGCGGCCCTCCGCGTCGAGCAGTCCATCCAGGCGCGCGCGCGCGCCGATGCGCTGGTGGTCTCCGCACTTGGGGCAGACGTTCAGGTTTTTTTCCAGGTCGGTGCTGTAGAGCACCGCGCTGCAGGCCGGGCACTTGGTCCACAGGCCTTCCGGCACCTGCTTGCGCGGGCCGCTGACGCGTTGGATCTTCGGCGGCAGGAGTTTCTGCAGCCAGCTCATGAATCCAACGCCTTGCGGATCGGGGCGAGCAGCGCCTTGACGCGCGCCACCGCGTGCTCGGCGCCCGCGCTCTCTATTTCCTGGACGATGCGCGTGCCGATGATCACCGCATCCGCGATTTTCGAGATCGCAAGCGCCGATTCGGCATCCCTGATGCCAAAGCCGACGCCAATCGGAAGCTTGGAGGCGGCGCGCAGCCTGGGCAGTTGGGCCGCCACCTCGGCCACGTCGACGGATTTGACGCCGGTCACGCCCTTGAGCGACACGTAGTAGAGGTAGCCGGTGCCGGCACGCGCCACTTCGCGGATGCGCGCGTCGGTGGACGTCGGCGCGAGCAGGAAGATGCAATCGATGCCGGCCTTGCCGCACAGGTCGGCGAACGGCCCGCACTCCTCCGGCGGATAGTCGACCACGATCACCCCGTCGACACCTGCCACCTTCGCCGCAGCGACGAATTTCTCCACGCCCATCGCCTCGATCGGATTGGCGTAGCCCATGAGGACTACTGGAGTTAGGTTGTCTTTTTCTCTAAAGGTTTTTACAAAACCCAATACATCGGAAAGTCCAATTCCATTCTTGAGGGCTCGCTCGGAGGCGCGCTGTATCGCCGGCCCGTCGGCCATCGGATCGGAGAACGGCACGCCGATCTCCAGGATGTCGCTGCCCGCTTCCACCATGCCGTGCAGCAGCGGCACCGTACTTGCCTTCAGCGGATCGCCCGCGGTGACATAGGGAATCAGCGCCTTGCGCCCGGCGGCCTTGAGTTCGGCAAAGCGCCCGGCAATGCGCGACATCAGAGCTTGATCCCCATCCGCTCCGCGACGGTCTGCATGTCCTTGTCGCCGCGGCCCGAGAGGTTGACCAGCAGCGCCTTTTCCTTGGGCATCGATGGCGCGATCTTCACCGCGTACGCCACGGCGTGCGCCGATTCGAGCGCGGGAATGATCCCTTCCAGCCGGCACAGGTCGCTGAACGCCTTGAGCGCCTCGTCGTCGGTGATCGCCACGTACTCGGCGCGATGCTGGTCCTTCAGCCAGGCATGCTCCGGCCCGACGCCGGGATAGTCCAGGCCCGCGGAAACCGAGTGCGTCTCGGTGATCTGCCCGTTCGCGTCCTGCAGGAGGTAGGTGCGATTGCCGTGCAGCACGCCGGGCGTCCCGGCGCACAGGGAAGCCGCGTGCTTGCCGCTCGCCAGGCCCTCGCCCGCCGCCTCGACCCCGATCAGGCGCACTTTCTCGTCCTTGATGTACGGATAGAAGATGCCCATCGCGTTCGAACCGCCGCCGACACAGGCGATCACCGCGTCCGGCTGGCGCCCGATCATCTCGGGCATTTGCAGCTTGCATTCCTCGCCGATGACGGACTGGAAATCGCGCACCATCATCGGATAGGGATGCGGGCCGGCGACGGTACCGAGGATGTAAAACGTGTCCTCCACGTTCGTCACCCAGTCGCGCATCGCCTCGTTCAGCGCGTCCTTGAGCGTCTTCGACCCGGATTCCACCGGCACCACTTCGGCGCCCAGAAGCTTCATGCGGTAGACGTTCTGCGCCTGCCGCTTGATGTCTTCCGAGCCCATGTAGACGACGCATTTCATGCCGAATCGCGCCGCCACCGTCGCAGCCGCCACCCCGTGCATGCCGGCGCCCGTCTCCGCGATCACCCGCTTCTTGCCCATGTGGCGCGCGAGCAGCGCCTGGCCGATAGTGTTGTTGATCTTGTGCGCACCGGTATGGTTCAGGTCCTCGCGCTTGAGGAAGATCTGCGCTCCGCCCAGCGCCGCCGACCAGCGCTTGGCATGGTAGACCGGGCTCGGCCGGCCGACGTAGTGCTTGAGCTCGTAGTGAAACTCGGCCATGAACGCCGCATCGCGGCGGCAGCGCTCATAGGCGTCGCGCAATTCGTCCAGCGCATGGCTCAGGGTCTCGGCGACGAAGACGCCGCCATAGGGGCCAAAGTGCCCGCGCGGGTCGGGCAGGTCATACATCTGCATTTCGAACCTCGGTCATGAAAGCGGAAATCTTCGCGACATCCTTGATTCCCTTTGCGGATTCGACGCCGCTGGAAACATCCACGGCCCAGGGACGCACCTGCCGGATCGCCTTGCCTACGTTTTCCGGCGCGAGCCCGCCGGACAGTATCAGCGGCCGGATGCGCTCCTCGGGCACCAGGGACCAATCAAAGCTCTCGCCAACGCCGCCGTATTCCTCGACATGGCTGTCGAGCAACCACCCCGCCGCAGAGGAAAATGGACGCAGGTATTCTAGCAAATCGACCCCCGGCTTTACCCTGCATGCCTTGATGTAAGGCACGCCGAACTGCGCGCAGAAAATGTGGTCCTCTTCGCCGTGGAATTGCAGCATCGCCGGCCGCACTCGCTCCAGAACCGTGTACACCTCCGCCGCGGCGGGATTGACGAACAGCGCAACCGTGCTGACGAACGGGGGCACTTCGCTCGCGAGCTGCCGGGCCCATTCCAGGCTCAGGAAACGCGGGCTCGGCGGATAAAACACCAGGCCGATGGCGTCAGCGCCCGCACGCGCGGCAGCCTGCGCGTCCTCGGTCCGGGTGATACCGCAGATTTTGACGCGAGTTCTCATGACACGAGTGTCATCCTTCACGGTTCGACCGGCAGTGCCGTTTTCACTGCTTCCACGGACGGAATGTCCCAGCGCGGCTCGTATCCCACCGCGTCCAGATACAGTCCCTCGGGACCGAAGGTCGGCGCGGCACGCGTCCGGTCCCGCGATTCGAGCAGCTTTCGCGCCCACTGCGGCGGATGCTTTCCCTTGCCTACGTACACCAGGGTGCCGACGATATTGCGCACCATATGCTGCAGCCATGCATTGGCGCGGAGCCTGATCTCGATGCGCTCGCCGTCACGCTCGATGTCGATCGCATGCAGCGTGCGTACGGGACTTTTCGCCTGGCATTCGGCCGCCCGGAACGCGGAGAAATCATGCTCTCCAAGCAGCAGCGACGCCGCTTCCCTCATGGGCTCGATCTCCAGCGGAGCATGGTGCCAGCCCGCATAGCGCGCGGCGAGCGCCGGGCGCACCGGCCGATTGACCAGCACGTAGCGGTAAGTACGCGAGCGCGCAGCATAGCGTGCATGGAAATCGGAAGGGACGCGCTGGGACCAAAGCACGGCCATCGCTTCCGGCAGCATCGCGTTCACCCCGCGCACCCACGCCGAGTCAGGACGCTCGGCATCGGTGTCGAAATGCACGACCTGCGCGCGCGCGTGCACGCCGCGATCCGTACGGCCCGCGCAGGTCACGCGCACCGGCGCATCCGCGATGCCGGACAGCGCCATCTCGAGCGCGTCCTGCACCGTGCCGCCACCGGGCTGCGTCTGCCATCCGAGGAAGCGGCTGCCGTCGTACTCGATTCCCAGTGCGATCCGGTTACATGCGCGGATTGATGAGCTTGTCGCCATAATGAAAAAGCCGCGGTCGCTTGCGCGCCGCGGCTCGTGTGCCTGGTCGCGACGCCTAGCCCAAGCCGGAAAGCATCTGCTCGGCCTGGCTCTTCTGCGCCGCGTCGCCTTCTTTCACCACTTCGTTCAGCAGCTCGCGAGCCCCATCCTTGTCGCCCATCTCCTGGTAGGCCTTGGCCAAGTCGAGCTTGGTGGCCACTTCCTGCCATTTCGCATCGTTGCCGCCACCGCCGCCGCCGCCCCCGGGAGTACCCAGGTCCAGGCTCAGACCGCCGAGATCGATCGGCGCTTCGGCCGCCTTCGCAGGCTCGGACTTGCTGCTGCCCAAATCCAGGTTCAAATCGAAATCCATTGCCACTGTCGCGTCGGGATCCGGCGCCGGGGCGGCCGCAGGAATCGGCATGGCCTTCCTCGGCATGAGCATGGTCTTCTCGCCGTCGTCCTCGGCCGCACCGCCGCCGAGATCGAAATCCAGTCCCCCGCCTGCCGGCTTGGTCTCGCTCGTGTCCAGCTTCAGCGTACCGCCCGAAGCAAAATCGGTCGCCGGCGCTGCGGCAGGCGCCGCGGAACCAATGTCGAAATCCAGGCCGCTCGAACCGGCCTTGGCTTCGGCTGCCGGCTCCGCTCCACCGCCAATGTCGAAATCCAGGGCCGGTGCCGCCGCGACAGGCGCGGCGGCGGGCGCCGCCTCGGCTACTGCGCCACCACCACTATAGAGGCCATTGCCGGGGTCAATGGAGTTGCCCAACGCGATCGCCTTGTCCCACTCCGGGCCGGCGCCGCTGGTCAAGCCCTTGAGCTTAAGCGCGGTCTGCTCGAAATTCTTCGCGTCCTTGCGCGTGGCGTAAATCTCCAGCAGCTTCGCGTGCACCGCCGTGCGGTTTGGATCCTTGCCGAGCGACTCCTTCAGGATTTCCTCGGCCTGCGCGTCGCGGCCGTATGCCATGTAGACGTCAGCCTCGGCGATGGGATCGACCTCGTCGCTCTCCGCCGGCGCCACGCTTCCCCCGCTGACCGAGGCCTGCGACGCATCTATTGCTGCGGCGGGCGGCGGCGGCGTGTCATGGGCTGGCGAAGCGGGCGCGAATACGGAAGACGCACCGACCCCTGAACCTGTCGCCGCGCCAAGCACGCTGTCCTGGAACTGTGTCTGCGATGACTTCTTCTTGCGCCAGGCCCAGAAGCCATAGAGACCCAGCAGCACCACCACCGCGCCCAGCCCGACCAGCGCAACCGGGTCCTCCATGAAATCCTCGACGAAGCTTTTCTCGGGCGCTGCCTTGGCCGCTGCCGCCGGCTTGGCTTTCGCCGATTCCTTGGTCGCGTCCTTGGCGCCATCTTTCGCTTCATCCTTGGCGGCTTCCTTCGGGGCGTCCTTCGCGACG
The DNA here is from genome assembly GCA_025358705.1 of Betaproteobacteria bacterium. Taxonomy (GTDB): domain Bacteria; phylum Pseudomonadota; class Gammaproteobacteria; order Burkholderiales; family SG8-39; genus RBG-16-66-20. The sequence continues at coordinate 10,504 of JANYII010000232.1, forward strand.
TCCTTCGGAGCATCCTTCGGCGCTTCCTTGGCAACCTCTTTCGGCGCCTCCTTGGCAGCTTCCTTCGGTGCTTCCTTCGCGACTTCCTTAGGCGCTTCCTTCGCGGCTGCTTTGGGGGCTTCCGCCGCCTTGGGCGCTTCCTTCGGCGCCTCCGTCGCTTTCGCCGCCGGCACCGGGGCGGGAGCTGGCGCCGGCGCAGGCTTCGCCGCTGCCTTCTTCTCCAGGTCCGCCATCTGCTGGCTCTTCATCTCGACCAGCTTTTGCAGGTCGGCGACATTCTTCTCGAGATCGGCGACGCGCGACTGCGATTCCTTCAGGGCGCGCTCGCGCGCCACCCGGTCGTCCTCGCGCGCCGCGCGCGCAGCGGGGGCGCCCGGCTTCGCCGGATCCGCCTTCGAGAGCTTGAGCTGGTCCTTTTGTTCCGCCGGGGCCGGTGCTTCGGGTTTCGAGGTGATACGGCCGGTGACTTCACGCTCGCGCACGGGCGCGGCAGGAGCAGCGGCTACCGCGGCGCCGAGTTTTCGCTTGTAGTCGGCGAAATCCGCCATGTGCGATTGCACGAGCTGGTTGGCTTCCGCCGCATTGATGGCGGCGATCGCCTCGCGATCCGGCACGTTCAGGATGCGCCCTGCCCTGACCAGGTTGACGTTGCCGCGGATGAACGCGTCCTGGTTGGCGCGGAACAGCGCGATCAGCATCTGGTTGAGCGTCACGCCATCCGGCTGGGTCCTGCGCGCGATCACGCCCAGCGTGTCGCCCTTCTTCACGGCCTCCTGCCTGGCACCGGTAGCCACTGGCGCCGGGGGAATGGCGCGCGCCTCGGCGCGCGGCGCAGCAGGCGCCGGCACTGCAAGCGGTGCGGGTTTCGCTACCGGCGCAGCAGCCGGAGCGGCAGCGGCCGGCTTCGGTTCCCGATACTCCGGCGGATCAAGCAGGAACGTGTACTCGCGGACCAGGCGCCCGGTCGCCCATTGCAGCTCGATCAGGACATCGAGGAACGGCTCGTTGATCGGCTGCGTGGTGCTCAGGCGGATCACCGGGCGGCCGCCGCGCTTGTCGATCGAAAGCTGCAGGCCGATCAGCGCCGAACTGAGCTCGATGCCCGCCTGGCGGAACGCCTCGGTCGAAGCAAGGCGCGCGGTCAGCGAGTCTTCTTCGCCGGGCTGCAGCGAGACGATTTCGATCTCGGCGCTTAGCGGCTGGCCAAGCGCGGAATTGACCGCGAGCCTGCCGAGCCCTGCCGAATAGGCCATCAGCGGCGCGCAAAGCAATGCCGCCAAGGCAATACGAATACCGGTGACTGTTTTACCCACTGAGCGCACCCTGAGTCGTTCTTCCGGGACTGACTACCATAACATCATGGCGTTAGCCCTGCAACCTGAGAGATCATCTCGATTTTGATGCGGTAGGACCTTGGAAAGCAAGGAAATTTTCCTCGCTGTCCGACGGCCTAGCGTACGCCGGAATCGAGCAAAATCCGCACCATCCGCCGCAGCGGCTCCGCGGCGCCCCAAAGCAGCTGGTCGCCTACCGTAAATGCAGCGAGATACTCGCCGCCCATGGGCATTTTGCGCAGGCGGCCAATCGGAACCGACAGCTTGCCGCTTACCGCCGCCGGCGTGAGTTCCGCAAGCGATGCTTCCCGCTGATTCGGAATCACCTTCACCCAGTCGTGCGCCTCGGCGAGCATGCCTTCGATTTCGCCCAGCGGAACATCCTTCTTCAGTTTCACGGTCATCGCCTGGCTGTGGCAGCGCATCGCCCCGACGCGCACGCAGATGCCGTCGATCGGGATCGGCCGCTCGCTGCGCCCGAGGATCTTGTTGCCCTCGGCCTGCGCCTTCCATTCCTCGCGACTCTGGCCGTTGCCGAGGTCCTTGTCGATCCACGGCAGCAGGCTCGCCGCCAGCGGGTAGCCGATTTCCGTCTTGGGCATCGCGCCATTGCGCAACGCCGCGGTCACGCGGCGGTCAATGTCCAGCGCGTTCGCCGCCGGATCGTCGATCGCCGGCTTCGCGACCTCTCCCAGGTGTCCCATCTGCTGCATCAGTTCCCGCATCTGCGCGGCGCCGCCACCCGAGGCAGCCTGGTAGGTCATGCAGGTCATCCACTCGACGAGATCCTTCTGCAGCAGCCCCGCCAGGCCCATCAGCATCAGGCTGACGGTGCAGTTGCCGCCGATGAAATCCTTCTTGCCGGCCGACAGGCCGTCCTTGATGGTGGGCATATTGACCGGATCGAGGATGATGACCGCGTCGTCCTTCATGCGCAGCGCGCTCGCGGCGTCGATCCAGTAGCCTTTCCAGCCGGCGGCGCGCAGCTTGGGATGGATGTCGTTCGTGTAGTCGCCGCCCTGGCAAGAGATGATTACCGGCAGCTGCTTCAGCGCAACGAGGTCGGTCGCGCTTGCGACGGCCGACGGGCCCTTGCCAATGTCCGGGCCTTTGCCGCCCGCCTGCGAAGTGGAAAAAAACACCGGCTCGACGTGGTCGAAATCCTTCTCCTCGCGCATCCTCTGCACGAGTACCGAACCCACCATGCCGCGCCAACCGACGATGCCGACTCTCAACATGAAACTTCCTCGCGCACTTTCCTTCCTACAGCCGTTCCGCAACCGCGTCCGCCATCTCGACGGTGCTTACCTTCCTCGTGCCCGCAGTATATATGTCCGCGGTGCGGTAGCCGTCGCGCAGCGTCAGCTTCACCGCGCGCTCCAGCCGCTCCGCGGCGGCACCCTGGCCTAGCGAATGGCGCAGCATCAGCGCCGCCGACAGGATCGTCGCGAGCGGATTCGCCACGCCCTTGCCGGCAATGTCGGGTGCAGAGCCGTGGATCGGCTCGTACAGGCCCTTGTTGTTCGCATCGAGCGACGCCGAAGGCAGCATGCCGATCGAACCGGTCAGCATCGAGGCCTCGTCCGACAGGATGTCGCCGAACAGATTGCCGGTCACAATCACGTCGAACTGCTTCGGATTGCGCACCAGTTGCATGGCACAGTTGTCGACATACATGTGGGAAAGCGCGATATCGGAGAATTGTCTTGATTCTTGGGTGACTATTTCCCTCCAGAGCCGGGAAGTCTCGAGAACATTCGCCTTGTCCACAGAGCAGACCTTCCTGCCTCGCTTTCGCGCCGCTTCGAACGCAACCCGCGCGATCCTCCGGATCTCCGCTTCGGTGTAGCGCATCGTGTCGAAGCCTTCACGCCCGCCCGTGGCGTGCTGCCGGATGCCTTTCGGCTCGCCGAAGTAGATGTCGCCCGTCAGTTCGCGCACGATGAGGATGTCCAGTCCGGCGACGACCTCGGGCCGCAGCGACGAAGCGTCCGCGAGTTCGGCGTAGACCTGCGCCGGGCGCAGGTTGGCGAAGAGGCCCAGTTCCTTGCGCAGGCCCAGGATCGCCTGCTCCGGACGCTTGGACGATTCCAGGTTGTCGTACTTCGGATCGCCGACCGAACCGAACAGGATGGCGTCGGCCCGCTTCGCCAGCGCCAGCGTCTTCTCGGGCAGCGGATGGCCCGAGGCCTCGTAGCCCGCGCCGCCAACCGG
>JANYII010000072.1 GCA_025358705.1 Betaproteobacteria bacterium
GTCCGATCACTTGTCGGACAGGAGGCGGGTTGCAGGTTCCGGCGCCCGGTTGGAATTGGCTGCGAAATTCGCAACCGCCAAGCTCACGCGTCTTGTGGTCCCTGTGCCTCGCAACTCGAAGCGAGTTCCCGGATTGTATTCAAAATGAATGACTTAAGCAAGGCGCGTGCGACCATCCTCGAAGTCGGGGAGGAAAGCGAGACTCAACGCCTCGACAACTTCCTCCTGCGCCACCTCAAGGGCGTGCCGAAAAGCCACGTCTACCGGGTGGTTCGCAGTGGCGAAGTCCGCGTCAACAGCGGCCGGGTCAAGCCTGACTATCGCGTCAGGATCGGCGACAAGGTCCGGGTGCCGCCGATCCGGATTGCCGCTTCGAATCCCAAGCCACCGGCAAAACCATTCGGCCTGCCGATCGTTCATGAAGACCCGTCCCTCCTGGTCATCGACAAGGCCTTCGGCGTCGCAGTGCATGGCGGCAGCGGTGTGAGCCATGGCGTAATTGAATTGCTGCGAGCGGCGCGCCCGGAGGCGAAACTGCTCGAGCTCGCACATCGCCTCGACCGCGACACCTCGGGCCTGCTGATCGTGGCGAAGAAGCGCGGCGCGCTCGTGGAACTGCACAGGATGCTGCGCGATGGCGAGATCGAGAAGATTTACGTCGCGGTCGTCAAAGGCGTGCCGCCAGGCAAGCATTTCGACATCAAGGATGCCCTCCATAAGTATGTAAACGCCAAAGGCGAACGGCGGGTGGCGGTGAAAGAGGGAGGCATGGAGGCCGTGACGAGGGTCAAGGTGCTTGGCAGCGCCAACGGCCTGAGCGTCCTCCAGTTGCGCCTCATGACCGGCCGCACGCACCAGATTCGCGTGCATCTCGCGCATGCCGGATTTCCCGTGCTCGGCGACGACAAGTACGGCGATTTCGAGTTCAACCGGGGACTCGCCCGGCAAGGCGTGAAACGCCTGTTCCTGCATGCGCGCCGGCTGGTGTTCAAGCATCCCGTTGATGGCACGCGCGTCGCACTCGAGTCGCCGCTGCCGGGGGACATGCTGCGGTTCTGCGGCGCGAATTTTCCAGGCGCCAATGCCTAGAAGGTATCCGCTGATCGTCTTTGACTGGGACGGCACGCTGTTCGACTCCGCGGCGGTGATCGCGGAAGGGATCCAGCATGCGGCGCGCGACATGGCGTTGCCGGTTCCGGACTACCGCACCGCAAGCCACGTCATCGGCCTGGGCTTGAGCGACTCGCTGCGCCATGCCATGCCTACGCTGCCGCCCGAGCGCTACCAGGAGTTCCTGGCCCTGTACCGGCGTTATTTCATCGAGCGCGAGGACTCGCTCAGCCTGTTTCCGGGCGTGCCCGAGTTGTTGTCGGAACTGAAGAAACGCGGGCATCAGCTGGCGGTGGCCACCGGCAAGCCACGGCGTGGCCTGGATCGCGCGCTGCAGGCGAGTGAAATCGGCGCGCTGTTCGATGCGACGCGCTGCGGCGATGAAACCCAGCCGAAGCCGCACCCGGCGATGCTGCTGGAACTGATGGTGGAACTTGCGGTCGAAAAGAGCGGATTGCTGATGATCGGCGACACGTCGCACGACCTCGGGATGGCGCAGAATGCGGGCGTGGATGCCGTGGCGGTGTCCTATGGCGCACATCCTGAAGATTCCCTTTTGCCGTTCGCGCCGCGCGCATGCGTCTCGAGCGTCGTGGAGTTGCGGCAGTGGTTGACAGCGAACGCCTGATCTGCGCCTCGGACGCACTCGAGGACACCGGCAAGGCGGTGCGCTTCGAGGTCGAATATTTCGGCGAGAACGCGCCCGCGTTTGCGATTCGTTTCGCGGGGCGCGTCCATGGCTACCTGAACCGCTGCGGCCACATGCCGATGGAGCTCGACTGGCGCGAAGGCGAAGTCTTCGACCTGGAAAGACGCGATTTGATATGCTCGACGCACGGCGCGACGTATGCCGCCGACAGCGGAAAATGCCTCGGCGGGCCCTGCGGCAGCAAGCCGCTCGTGCCGCTGCAGCTCGATGAGCGGGACGGCAGGGTCTACTTCAAGGGAATCGACGATGGCTGACAACGACGGGCAGTGGGAACGCGGGTTGATCGAGAAGCTGGCCACCGAGGCGCTCAAGGAGCAGAAGCGCGCGCGGCGCTGGGGCATCTTCTGGAAGCTGCTCACGTTCGCCTACCTCACGGTGGTCATTTTCCTCGCGCTCGATTTCAAGGGCGGCGGCGATTCGAAGGGCGGCAAGCACACGGCGCTCGTCGAGATCAGCGGCGTCATTGGTCCCGGCACCGACGCCAGCGCGGAAAAAGTTTCCAGCGCGCTGCAGGCGGCGTTCAAGGACAAGAACACGCAGGGCGTGGTGCTGCGGATCAATTCGCCCGGCGGCAGCCCGGTGCAATCGCAGAGCATCTACGACGAAATGAAGCGCCTGCGCGGCAAATACCCGGAGATCCCGCTTTACGTCGTGGTGGAAGACCTCTGCGCTTCAGGCGGCTACTACGTCGCGGCGGCGGCGGACAAAATCTACGTCGCCAAGGGCAGCATCGTCGGCTCGATCGGCGTGCGCATGGACGGTTTCGGCGTTGTTGGCCTGATGGACAAGCTCGGCGTCGAGCGGCGGCTGATCACCGCCGGCAAGAACAAGGCGATGCTCGATCCGTTCCTGCCGCAGGACGAATCGCACAAGCAGATCATCGTCGGCCTGATCGGCGAGATCCACGACCAGTTCATCGCCGCGGTGCGCGAAGGCCGCGGCAAGCGCCTGAAGGAAACCCCCGACATGTTTTCCGGCCTGATCTGGACCGGCGCGAAGAGCGTCGAAGTCGGGCTCGCGGACGCCTTCGGCGGCCTGGACTATGTCGCGCGCGAGGTGATCAAGGCGGAAGACATCGTCGACTACACGCAGAAGGACAACATCGCCGAGAAATTCGCGCGCCGCTTCGGCGCCGGCGCCATGAGCTCGCTGCTCGAGTTCTCCGCGCGCTCCGGGCTAGCGGTTCGCTGACTGCAGCAGGAATACGGTCGGCCGTTTGCCGATCGCGTGGCGCGAAGTGCGCCAGCTTGCGACGGATCGCGTTTCGATTTTTTCGTCTGGAAGCGTCAGGTCCGTGGCAAGGCAAAGCAGGGTCCTGTCAGAGGATGCTTCCAGCAAGGAAGCGAACAGGACGTCATTTCTGTAGGGCGTCTCAATGAAGATCTGCGTTTCGCGTTCCCGCCGCGAGCGCGCTTCAAGTTCTCGAATTTTTTTCTTCCGCTCGTCCGCCTCACGCGGCAGGTAGCCGCAGAACGCGAAGCGCTGGCCCTCCAGCCCCGAAGCCATCAGCGCCAGCACGATCGACGACGGCCCGACCAGCGGCGCCACGCGAATGCCCTCGCGCTGCGCGGCCTCCACCAGCGCCGCGCCTGGGTCGGCAATGGCCGGGCAACCAGCCTCGGAGAGCAAACCGATGGAATGCTTCTCCTGAAGCTTCCTTATGTGCTGCGAAACATCGGTTTCGAGGACTGCGATGTCGAGATCCTGAATCGCGCAGGGCATGCCAACTTCCTTCAGGAATGCGCGTGCCGTCTTGGCGTTTTCGACGGCGAAGTACCGCAGCGTCCGTATCGTATTCAGCGCGGAGACGGGCAGGGCGTCCGCCGCCGAACCGCCGAGCGGCGTCGGGATGGCGTAGAGGATGCCCGCCATCAGCCGAGAACAGGCGCGCCGGCCTGCGCGAGCAGTTCCGTGAGCGCGATGAGCGGCAATCCAATGAGGGAGGTCGGGTCTTCGGTCTCGATGCGCTCGATCAGCGTGATGCCAAGCCCCTCGACTTTCGCGCTGCCGGCGCAGTCGTAGGGTTTCTCGAGGCGCAAGTAGCGCTCGATCTGCCGTGCGTTCAGCTGGCGGAACGTGACGTCGCAGGCGACGACTGTCGTGTCCAGTTTCCCAGAGCTCGAATCGAGCAAGGCGACGGCGGTGTCGAACCGTACGGTCTTGCCGCTCATGGCGGTGAGCTGGCGCACCGCGTTTTCGTGGTTTCCGGGCTTGTCGAGCCGCGCGCCGCCGCAGGAGGCCACCTGGTCCGAACCGATGATGAGGGCGTCGGGATATTTCGCCGAAACGGCGCGCGCCTTGGCCTGGGCAAGCCGCGCGGCCGTGATGGCACGAGCCTCCGCCGGGCGCGCTGTTTCATCCACCTGGGGGTCGGCGCACTCGAACGCTATTCCGAGGCGCTCCAGCAGCACCCGGCGATACCTTGAAGTGGAGGCGAGTACGATTCGCCTGGGCGAAGGCATGACTTTGTTTTGACAGAGATTTTTCGGGATGATACCATTCGCCCCTGTATGTCGCACCAGCCGGTCATCGACGGCCTTGAATTCGCGAGGACCGGCTCGAAGTTGCATGGGGCTTGGCCGGTGGCCGGTTTTTCGCGCTTGCGCGATGCGTTGCGCACGGATGAGGGGACGCTCCAATACGATTTGCGGGGCGTGGCGCAGGAGCGGGGATACCCGGCACTGCATCTCAAGGTAAGCGGCGCGTTGCAGCTGGTTTGCCAGCGATGCCTGGGCGCCCTGGAGTTTCCGCTGCACATCGACGTGTCGCTGGGGCTTGCGGAAACGCAGGCTGAAATTGATGCTGAGCCGCTGGCGGCCGAGGGGCCGGAACGAATCGTCGCCGGCGCCGAAATGCCGGTGCGAGATCTGGTGGAGGATGAAGTGCTGCTCGCGATACCGCTGGCGCCGCGGCACGAACGCTGCGAGGGACGGGATGCGGGGGCGGCGAGTGAAGAGCGTTCGCCGTTCGCCAGCCTGCGCGGGCTGGTTGGCGGCACGAGACATTGAAACCTTAATTTCGAGGAGTTGAACATGGCAGTCCAGCAGAACAAGAAATCGCCGTCCAGGCGCGGCATGCACCGATCGCATGATTTCCTGACCACTCCGTCGCTCGCGGTCGAACCGACCACCGGCGAAC
>JANYII010000029.1 GCA_025358705.1 Betaproteobacteria bacterium
CCATCGTTTCGGCGAAGGCGACGAGGGCGGCCTCGAAGCAGGCCATCGGCGCTTTCACGACGCCGGCCCCGACCTGGCCGACGCCGGGCTTCCTGTGCGCGATCCCGGTGTTGATGCTCGGCGCGATCCCGGTCTCCACCACGCGGCGGATGTCGATGCCGGTCGGCACGCCGGCATAGTCGAGCGCCGGGATCGTCCATTCCGGATTGGCGCCGACCGTGATCTCGCCCATCGAGCGCGTGAACACGGCGGCTTCCGACGCCGGCCCCGCGCCGATGAAGCCGACCACGGCGGGTGCCGCCGCCGTCGCGAACCCGCCGAGCCCGATGGTCTCGACGATGGCGCTGTCGCCCATGTCTGGATTGGCGTCGGCTTCGGAATAGCCGGGGAAATACAGCCCGACCGGCATCTCGACCGGCGCGGTGAACCAGGTGTCGCCGGTACCCGAGACCCGAATACCGAAATCGGTGCCGTTGCGGCACATCGCCGACACCAGGCTGCAGGCCTCGATGCCACGCACTGGGTCCATGACGGCCTTGCCCATCGCCATGCCGATGTTGAGGAAGAACTGCTCGTTGCCGGCGATAAATGCGAGGCCGCGGGCAAGCGCCCCCGCGTCGCTTGCGACGCGGGCCATCTGCGGCGCCAGCGCGCGCAGCGTGAGCGCGGAACAGGCGACGTTGCGCTGGTGCATCTCGTCGCCCATGGCGAGGCCGCGCGAGATGAGCGGCGCGAGCTCCAGCCCGCCCGCGGCGCGCAGCGCGGCCCCCAGCAGCGGGCCGAAGTCGTCGCGCAGCCAGGCGAGGCGCTCGAGAACCGAGGCGTCGTTGGCGCCGAAGCGCATCACCTTGCCCAGGCCCTCGTTGATCATGCAATAGCTGCGGTTTTTGAAAGCGCGGTTCTCGACGACCATCACCGGCATCGAGCGCGTGGTGATGCCGGTCATCGGACCGACCGCGCCAAAGTGGTGGTTCGGATGGAACTGCACGCCGCCAGAGGCAGCGAGCTTCGTCGCGGCCTTCAGGTCGGGCGCCCAGCCCTCGAACACGATGGCGCCGGCGACCGCGCCGCGCATCGGCCCGCACATGCGCCGCCACTCGATCGGCGGACCGGCGTGCAGCACGACCCGTTTGCGCAAGGCGGGCATCGCTTTTACCGCGGGAATCACATCGACCAGCACCGGATCGGCGGCGAACATGCGCCGCTGGCCTTCTGCGTTCGCCCTTGAAATTTTCGCTTCGTGCCTGCCCAGCCACGCGATCACCTGTTCGATCCGTTCGCGGCCAGGCTTCGGAGGGCGCCATTCCACGTGTGCGACTTGCACGCCGCGCGCGGCCAGGTCCGTGGCGAATCCGCGCAGGCCGATATTGATCACGCCCGGCGTCGCGGCAAGCAAAGAGGACTTGGATTTCATGCGGAGCGTTATTATCCCAGCATGATTGGACTTCGCGCCCGGAGCATCGGCAGCGCCGCGCGCGCCGCCCTGCATGCCGGCGCGCCTGCCCGGGTGTTCGCCTCGTTCGAGCGCAGCTGCTACGTGGAAACGCCCTCGGGCATCGCCTGCATCGGCGGCCCGGGACTCGGACTGGGCCCGTTGAACGCGATCGTGGAAGATTTTGAATCCTTCCCCGTTGGAAATTCCGTTTTCATTGAAATTGAAAAAGCCGCGCTTTGGAAACCCCGCGCCTCCTTTTCCACTGGCATTGTCCCGGAAATCGAAATTCCACCTTCCATCGAAAAACCCGCACGCGCATTCCTGGCCTGGCTGCGCAACGAAGGCAGAAGCCCTGATGAGTTGATCGGCCTCGGACCCGGCCTCACGCCGGCCGGCGACGATTTCGTCGGCGGCGCGATGATCGCGCTGCGCGCCTTCGGCCGCGCGGGACCTGCCGGACGCATTGCCGCCTGGGCCCTTCCGCTGGCGAAGGACCGGACGAACAGGATCAGCCGCGCGCACCTGGAATGCGCCGCGCAGGGCGAAGGCCACGAGGCGCTGCACGACCTGCTTTGCACTTTCGACAGAAAACACCTGGAACGGCTGGCGCGCATCGGCCACAGTTCGGGGATGGATGCGGCGGCGGGAGCGCTGCTTGCCTTAAGCGTGAATATTCCCATTGCGCACGAATGCCATTGCGTCAACCGATCGCCCCGTGGGACGCTATAGGCTGTATCTGGCACACTAACGCCACTTAGAAGGGGGAATCATGCTGGTACGCTCGCTTGCAGCCGCAGTCCTCGCAGTCCTGTTGGTTGGTGCGCCCACGGTCCACGCCCAGGCGCTCCAGCTCATTTCCGCCGATGAGGCGAAGCTGCCCGCCGCCGCGGCCAAGCCGCCCAGCCGGGCGATCACCCGCGGCCCCGGGGTGAAGCTAACCTCGCCCGAGAGCGTGTCGGGCCAGTTCCCGTTCAAGATCGCGTTCGAGCCGCGCGGCGAGTCGAAGGTCGACCTCGCCAGCGTCAAGGTCGAGTACCTGAAGGGCAACGGCGTGGACCTCACCGAGCGCCTGAAGGGCGGCATCAAGCCCGGCGGCATCGAGATCCCGACCGCAGCCGCGCCCGCCGGCGAGCACCCGATCCGCGTCACGGTACGCGACAGCGAGGGCCGGGTGGGCACCACCGAGTTCAAGCTGACCGTCAAGTAAGCCCGCCGGACCGGCAGGCGATGCGCTGTCCCTACTGCGTCTCGGAAATCGCCGACGAGGCGCTCGCCTGCCCGCGCTGCGCGCGCGACCTGTACCTGTTCAAGCCGCTGCTGGCGAAAATCGAGCAGCTGGAAAAAACCGTCGCCGAGCAGGCCAGGACGGTGGCCGCAAGCTCGCTTGAGCGCATCACCGCGCTGGAACAGGAAATCGCCGCCCTGAAGGCCGAAAAGGCGGAACTGGTCCCGGTAGAAGTGGAAATGCTGCCGCAGGCCGCGAAGACGGAATCCTCCGCCGAGTACTACCGCGCCCTGCTGCAGGTGCTGGTCCCGGCGCTCATCCTGCTCCTCGCGGCGCATGGCGTGCTGCTCTTCATGTACGACGTGAAGCCGCTCTACCTGCGCATCGCCACGATCATCATTCCGATGCCCTTCGGCTTCCTGCTCGCGATGCATCACCCGGGGCGCCTCGGGACCTCCGCGGCGGCGGGCTTCGCCACCGCGATCCTCGCGGTGCTCGGCAT
>JANYII010000033.1 GCA_025358705.1 Betaproteobacteria bacterium
GGTCGTATTCGCGCAGTACCTTGGAGATCGGCAGCTCGGAATCCGACGGCTTGCCGCGGAACTGCTTGCCATAGCTCTCTGCCGTGTCCTCGTCTTCGAAATAGCGGTGCAGGAAGGACGCGTGCGCCGGGTCGATGCCCACTTCCAGCGCCTGCAGCCAGTTGCAGTCCCAGTAGCCCTTGAAAGCGAAGGTGTACGCATCCGGTGCCGTGAAGCAGTCGAAATGCGGAAATGCCGAAGGCTCGCCGGCGCCCAGCCAGGCGAAAACGATGCCGCTGCGCTCGACCACCGGGTAGGAGCGCTGCTTGATGTGGTCGCACATCCGACTGCCCTGCGGCTCGGCGGGCGTCTCCAGGCACTTGCCGTTCACATCGAACAGCCAGCCATGGAACACGCAGCGGAGGTTGCCGTCCTCGTAGCGCCCGTAGGCGAGGTCCGCGCCGCGATGCGGGCAGTGACGGTCCAGCAATCCGAATTTATTGTTCTGGTCCCTGAACAGGACAAACGATTCGCCCAGAATCGTTCTGGCCAGGACCGGTCTCTCGCCCTGCAGTTCATCCACAAGGGCAATCGGTTGCCAGTAGTTGCGCAGCAGCTTGCCGGCCGGCGTGCCCGGCCCGACGCGCGTCATCAGGTCGTTCTGTTCCTGGCTAATCATGCGATTCCCGGTACAGGCTGAGTGCCTTCATGGCTGGAAAATCATTGAAGGAAAACAGCACCGCCTCGCTCGATGCGCCGTGCCGGTAACGCGTCCACGACGGAATGCAGAAGATGTCCTTCTCTTCCCATTCGAAGCGCTGATCGCCGATCTCGGACCAGCCGTGACCGGACGCGACCTGAAAGATGACGCTGCCGGTATGACGGATGTGTTTTGTCGTTTCTTTTATCAACTCGAGTTTTGCCCCCATCGTGGGCATGACCGAACCACCTGTAAGGGGATTCTTGTAGTCGAAGATCTTTTCCCGTTTCAATTCGGAGAAACAGGAATCCCATTTATATAAAAACACCGGGGAATAGGGCTTCTGCCAGTTTTCTCTTGACAGCGGCGAAGGCGTCTGCACGGTCTGCGGGTGCACTTCGTAGAAATTCGCGTCGAGTGAATTCATGAGCGGGATGTCCAGGCCGTCCTGCCAGACGCACTGCGTACCGTCCGCCTCGACGCCGTGATCGTGCCAGGTGCCGTTCGGCGTCAGCACGAAGTCGCGCGCGCCCAGCGCCATGCGCTCTCCGTCCACTACGGTGAAAGCGCCTTTGCCCTCCATGACGAAGCGCAGGGCGGAAGCCTGGTGCCGGTGCGCCGAGGTGAACTCGCCCGGATTCATGATCTGCACGCCGGTGTAGAGCAGGCCGGCCGCAGCACTCCATTCCTTGCGACCGGGATTGACCAGCATAACGACGCGGCGCGCGGCTTTTTCGGCGCTGACTAGTTCCGCGGCTTTACGCACCATGGGCTGGACGTCGCGCCACTTCCAAAGCATCGGCACCGACTTCGGCTGCGGGAACCAGGGCTCTATCTCGTTGGCAACGTTCCAGAGCGCGCCCAGCTCGCGTTTCTCGAGCTCCTTGTAATAGGCCTCAAGCGCCGGAGTGTCCTCGACGTTCGCCCGTCCTACGACGTTTTCGCGCTTCATACCCCGAGATACCGGTGCTGGATGTCCTCGTTAGCCGAAAGCTCGGCCGAGTTGCCGGTCCAGACCACCCGGCCCTTTTCCAGCATGTAGTGTACGTCTGCGACGCGGATCAGGGCCTTCACATCCTTGTCGATGACGAGGATCGACAACCCTTCGGCCTTCAGGCGCTGGATGGCGCGGTAGATCTCGATGCGGATCAGGGGGGCGAGGCCCTCGGTGGCCTCGTCCATGATCAGCAGGCGCGGGTTAGTCATCAGCGCGCGGCCGATGGCGAGCATCTGCTGCTCGCCGCCGGAGAGCTGGTTGCCGAAGTTCTTCTGCCGGTCTTTCAGGTTTGAAAACAGGTCGAAGACCTTCTCAAGGGTCCATGGATCCTTCTCGTTGCGCCGGTTGGCGGCGGTGGCGACGAGGTTTTCGCGTACCGTCAGGTTTGGAAAGATCTGGCGTCCTTCCGGGACCAGGCCCAGGCCGAGCTGCGCAACTCGGTAGCTGGCGAGTTGCTGCAGGGATTTTCCATGAAAGGAAATGCTGCCCGCCCCGGGGCGGAGCATGCCCATGATGGAGCGCACGGTGGTGGTCTTGCCCATGCCGTTGCGCCCGAGCAGCGTCGCGACCTGGCCCGCCTCGATGCGCAAGGAAACGCCGAACAGGACCTGCGACAGCCCGTAGGACGATTCCAGCCCCTTGACCTCGAGCATCAGCCGTCCTCCCCGAGGTAGGCGGCGCGCACTTCCTGGTTGGCACGAATCTCGGCTGGTGTCCCGGTGGCGACGATGCGCCCGTAGACCAGCACCGAGATGCGGTCGGCGAGCGCGAATACCGCGTCCATGTCGTGCTCGACGAGGATGATGGTCTTCTCGCCCTTGAGTGCGGAGAGCAGTTCAACCATGCGCTGCGATTCGTCCGTGCCCATGCCCGCGACGGGCTCATCCAGCAGCAGCAGGCGCGGCTGCGTGGCGAGGGCCATGGCGATCTCCAACTGACGCTGCTCGCCGTGGGAGAGGTTGGCGGCGAGGACGCCGGCGCGGTCCTGGAGACTGACCTGTTGGAGACACTTCAAGGCAGGATCGGTCAGGTTGCGATCCTCCCGCGCCGGCCGCCAGAAGCGGAAGCTGTGGCCGGCGTGCGCCTGCACCGCCAGCGCCACGTTGTCGAGCGCGCTGAAATCGCGGTAGATGCTGGTGATCTGGAACGAGCGCGCGAGGCCTTGGCGAGTGCGCTTGTGCACGGCGAGCGCGGTGATGTCCTCGCCGGCGAAGCGGATCTGGCCGGCGTCCGGCCGCAACTCCCCCGAGAGCTGCTTGATGAACGTCGTCTTGCCCGCGCCATTGGGCCCGATCACGGCGTGCGTTTCCCCCTCGCGCACGTCGAAGTCCACCCCGTCGGTGGCGACGAGCGCGCCGAACGATTTTCTTATCTGCCTTGTTTCCAGCAGAACTTCACTCATGCTTGTCACCCGGCAACAGTCCCGCCAGGCCGCGTCTCGCGTATAGCACCACCAGCACCAGGATCACGCCGAGGTAGAGTTGCCAGTGCTCCTGCACCCACTTGGGCAGCACGCTCCAGCCTTGCAGCGTGTCTTCCAGGAGCAGCAGGCCGGCCGCGCCAAGCAGCGGCCCCGCGGTGGTGGCGATGCCGCCCAGGATCACCATGAACATGAGCTCGCCCGAACGCGTCCAGTTCATGAATTCGGGCGTGAGGAAGGCGGTCTGGTTGGCGAGCAGCGCGCCGGCGAGGCCGCACAGTGCGCCGGAGAGGATGAACGCGGTGAGGCGGAAGGGATACGGCGAGAGGCCGATCGCCCGCGTGCGCGCCTCGTTCGAGCGCGTGGCGCGCAGGACCAGGCCGAAGCGTGAATCCACTATGCGACGCGTGAGGAAGAGGGACAGCACCAGGATCGCGAACACCAGGTAGTAGAAGGCGGTGGGGTCGTTCAGGTCGATGAGCCCGGAGAACTGGCTGCGCACCTTGAGCCGCATGCCGTCGTCGCCGCCGTACTCGGCGATGGAGACCCCCAGGTAGTACAGCATCTGCGTGAAGGCGAGCGTGATCATGATGAAGTAGATGCCGCTCGTGCGCACGGAGATCGAGCCGATCGCCGCCGCCACCAGCGCCGAAGCACCGATCGCGACGCCCCACTGCAGCCAGCCGTTGTCGATGCCGTGGTGCGAGAGGACGCCGACCGCGTAGGCGCCGATGCCGAGATAGGCGGCGTGGCCGAACGACACCATGCCGCCGTAGCCGAGGATCAGGTTCAGGCTGATCGCGGCGATGGCGAAGATCATCACGCGGCGCAGCAGGTCGAGGTAGAACGGCTCCGCGAAGTAGGCCGCGACCGGCGGGACCGCCGCAAGCAGCAGCAGGATCGCCATCAGCGTTGCCGTCCTCGAGGTCATCAGCTGCCACCGCGCACGGGAAACAGCCCTTCGGGCCGGAAGGCCAGCACCGCCGCCATCAGGAGATAGATCAGCATCGACGCCAGCGCCGGCCCGGCCGCGTCGCCCGCGGCGGGCGAAATGACGGCGGAGAGGGCGGGCTTGAGGAACGCGCGCCCCAGCGTGTCGACCATGCCGACGATCAGCGCGCCGAGGAACGCGCCGCGGATCGAGCCGATGCCGCCGATCACGATGACGACGAACACCTGGATCAGGATCATTTCGCCCATGCCGGGCTGCACCGCGAAGATCGGCCCGGCGAGCAGGCCTGCGAGGCCCGCGAGCGCCGCGCCGAAGCCGAACACGATGGTGTACAGCAGCCGGATGTCCACGCCCAGCGCCGCGACCATGGCCCGGTTGCTCGCGCCGGCCCGGATCAACATGCCAAGACGCGTCTTCGAGACCACGAACCAAAGCAGCAAGGCGACCGCAAGTCCCACGCCGATGATCAGCAGCCGGTAGAGCGGATAGCGCAGGTTGCCCGCCAGCTGCACGTGGCCGGACAGGAATTCGGGAAGGGTGCTGTAGATTGCCGCGCGTCCCCACAGGATCGCGATGAGCTCGTTGAAGAACAGGATCAGGCCGAAGGTGGCGAGCACCTGGTCGAGGTGGTCGCGTTCGTACAGGGTCCTCAGCGCCACCAGCTCCACGACGACCCCGACCAGCAGGGTGCCGGCAAGGCCCAGCACCAGGGCGAGCGCGAACGATCCGGTGAGCTGGTAGAACCAGGTCGCAAGGTAGGCGCCCACCATGTAGAGCGAGCCGTGCGCGAGGTTGACGAGGTTCATGATGCCGAACACCAGAGTCAGGCCCGCGGCCAGCAGGAACAGCATCACCCCGAGCTGCAGCCCGTTCAGGGTTTGTTCGACGACGAGAGTGAAATCCATGCGTGGCTGGAAATGCGTGGCAAAAAAAAGGGGCGCCGAGCGCCCCTTTATTCTAAGTCCGCCGAACTACCACTTCATCGCGCAGTGCCCGCCGTAGGAATCCTTGTAGTTCGTGAACACCGTCTTCTGCACTTCCATCACCGGGTCGGCCGTCGCGGAGGCGCCGGCCACCGCCTTCAGCAGGTAGAAATTCTGGATCGGGAAATGGTTGTGCCCGTAGGTGAACTTGCCGCGCGTGGACTTGAAATCCGCTTTACGCATGGCGGCGATCATCCCTTTCTTGTTCGCCAGGTCGCCCTTCACCGCGCGCACCGCCGAGTCGATCAGCAGGATGCCGTCGTAGCTCTGCGCGCCGTAGAAGGACGGCGTCTTGCCGTCGTATTTCTTGCGGAAGTCGCCGACGAACTTGACGTTTGCCTCGTTCTTCAGGTCCTGGCTCCAGTAGCGGGTTTCCAGCTGGCCGAGCGCGGCGTGCTTCACCGCGGGGATCGACAGCTCGTCCACCGTGTACACGGAGTAGAGCGGGAACTGGCCGCGCAGGCCGGCCTGCGAGTACTGCTTGAGGAAGTTGATCCCCATGCCGCCGGGGTAGAACACCATCACCGCCTTCGGATTCTTGGCGCGCAGCTGGGCGAGCTCCGCCTGGTAGTCGGGCTGGTTCACGGTCGTATACACCTCGCCCGCGATGCGGCCCTTGAAGGTGCGCTTGAACCCGGTGAGCATGTCCTTGCCCGCTGCGTAGTTGGGCGCCATCAGGTAGACGTCATTCAGGCCGGCGTCCTGCATGTATTTGCCCATGGCCTCGGGTGTCTGGTCGTTCTGCCACGAGGTGGTGAAGAACAATTCGTTGCAGGCTTCGCCGGCAAGCTGGTGCGGGCCCGCATTGGTGCCGATCATGAACGTTCCCGCGTTGGTCACGGAGGGGGCGACGGCGAGCATGACGTTCGACCAGATGACGCCGGCCACGAAATTGACCTGGTGCTTCTTGACCATCTCGTCCGACACCTGCTTGCCCACGTCGGGCTTCTGCTGGTCGTCGCCGTAGATCACCTCGGTCTCCAGGCCGCCGACCTTGCGGCCGAGGTGGTCCAGCGCGAGTTCGACCGCGTTCTTCATGTCGGCGCCGATCACGCCTCCAGGGCCGGAGAACGTGCTGATGAAGCCAATCTTGACCTTCTGCTGCGCGAAGGCGGGAGCCGCGAACGACATGGAAAGTGCGGCCGCGGCGACGAGTGCCGCCAGGGTACTGCCTGTGGTTTTTTTCATGTTTCCTCCTCGAAATTCAGTCTAGCAAGGGTGTCCCGAAGTGTCTAGGACGCGGCGTCTAGAATGCGGGTCTCATGCTTTATATCTCCGGTATCGAAAAGCGCTTCGGCGGGCGCGCCGTCCTGAGCGCCGTCTCGCTGCGTGTCGAGGCGGGCGAGTACGTCGCCATCGTCGGCGAGTCCGGCTCCGGCAAGTCGACGCTGCTGAACATCGTCGCCGGGCTCGAATCGCCCGATGCCGGGGAGATCCAGTTCGAGAACATCAGCCTGAATGCGCTGGATGACGACGCCCGCACGTTGCTGCGCCGGGACAACTTCGGCTTCGTGTTCCAGGCCTTCCATGTACTGCCGCATTTGACTGTCCTCCAGAATGTGACGTTGCCTTTGCTCCTTCGTGGACAGGAAAAAGAAACCATGGAAGCAAAGGCGAGGGAATCACTTTCCTCCGTCGGCCTGGCCGGCCGCGAGGGCAGCATGCCGAGGGAACTCTCGGGAGGGGAACTGCAGCGCGTGGCGATCGCGCGCGCGCTGGTCGGCGAGCCGAAGCTGGTGCTGGCCGACGAGCCCACCGGGAACCTGGACCAGGACAACGCGCGCCAGGTGCTCGCGCTGCTGCGCGAACAGGTCACGGGACACGGCGCGGCAGGGATTCTCGTCACGCACTCCGAGGCCGCCGCTGCAACTTGCGACCGGCGCTACCGGCTCACGGCCGCGGGGCTCGCGCCGCTCTGAGCGTTCAGTCCAGCGTGAAGCCCGAGGCCTTCACCACCGCGCTCCACTTGTTCCAGTCGTCCTGCACTACCTTGCGGAACTCTTCCGGCGTGCTGCCGACGGGCTCCATGTTCAGCGTCACGAGCTTTGCAGCGACATCGGCAAGCTGCAACGCTTTCGAGACGGCGCCGCTGATGCGGTCCTGGATCGCTTTAGGCGTCGCCGCGGGCGCGAACAGGCCGAACCACGCCATGCCCTCGACGCTGATGCCCTGTTCCTTCATTGTCGGGATGTCGGGCATCGCCTTGGATCGCACGCTGCCGGCGATCGCGATGATGCGCAGCCTGCCTGCCCGGTGCTGCTCGGACAGGTCGCCAAGCGCGTCGAACGCGGCCGGCACCTGGCCGCCGATCAGCTCGTTGATATAGGC
>JANYII010000110.1 GCA_025358705.1 Betaproteobacteria bacterium
CGGGCGTTCTCGGTGCGGCCGAAGCTGCTGTTCGCGGACGAGCCGACCGGCAGCCTGGATGCGGCGGCGGGCACTGGCGTGATCGACCTGATCTTCGAATTGAACCGCAGCTACGGCACCACGCTCGTCATGGTGACGCACGACGAGCACCTGGCGCAGCGTTGCGGCCGGGTGATCCGCCTGGTGGCCGGGCAGATCGCGACCTGATGAAACAATCTTTGCAAATGCTGCTCCGCGACTGGCGCGCCGGGGAACTGCGCGTGCTGGCGATGGCATTGGTGGTCGCGGTGGCGAGCATCACCAGCGTCGCGTTTTTCGCCGATCGAGTCGGCAGGGCGCTGGTGCGCGACGCGCATCAACTGCTGGGCGCCGACCTGGTGCTGGTTTCCGACCATGCATGGCAGCCCGGCATCGCTGAAGAGATCACGCACCGCGGCCTGGACAGTGCTCGCTCGACGACTTTCATCAGCATGGCGATCGCGGGAGAAAACTCTGTATTGGCGGGTGTAAAGGCAGTATCCGGCAACTACCCGCTGCGAGGCAGGCTGCGCATCGCCCCTGCGATAAACGCGCCCGATGCCCCCGCAGCGGCGGGGCCGAAGCCCGGCACGGTCTGGGTCGAAGAACGGCTCGTGACCGCGCTTTCCGCGCCGGTCGGTTCCCGGCTCAAGCTGGGCGCCTCGACCTTCGAAGTCGCGGCGATCCTCACGCTCGAACCGGAGCGCGGCGCGAATTTCTTCAACATCGCACCGCGCCTGTTCATGAACGTCGACGACGTTGCGGCGACCGGGCTGGTCCAGACGGGCAGCCGCGTCTGGCACTACCTGTATGCCGCCGGGACGCCGGAAAAGGTGACGGCGCTCGAGGCCTGGGCAAAAGACAAGATGGAGCGCGGCCAGCGGGTCGAGAACCTGGAAAGCGGGCGCCCTGAAGTGCGCGGCGCGATCGAGCGCGCACAGCGCTTCCTTGGCCTGACCGCGCTGCTCGCCGCGATTCTCGCCGGCGTCGCGATCGCGCTGGGAACACGCCGTTTCGTCGAGCGGCACCTCGACGGCTGCGCGGTAATGCGCTGCTTCGGCGCGACGCAGAACCGGCTGCTGCTGCTGTTCGGCGGCGAATTCGTCCTGCTGGGCCTGGCCGCCTGCGCCGTCGGCACCCTGATCGGTTTCGTCGCCCAGTTTTTCATCGCCGAGATCCTCGGCGGCCTGCTGCGCGCCGACCTGCCGGCAGTCTCGATGTTGCCGGCGCTGCAGGGATTCCTCGTCGGCCTGGTCCTGCTGCTCGGTTTCGCGCTGCCGCCGCTGGTGCAACTGAAGAACGTACCGGCGGTGCGCGTCATTCGCCGCGAATCCGGCGCCACCTCGGGCAGCACCGTGGCGGTCTACGCCGCGGGCCTGTTGTCGCTCTCCGGCCTCCTGATATGGCAGGCCGGAGATGTCGTCCTCGGCATCACCGTCGTGGGCGGTTTCGGCGTCGCCGTCGCGGTATTCGCGGTGGTGGCCTGGTTGGGTTTGCGTTTTTTGTCAGGAAGTTTTTTTTCGAGAAAAATCGGAAAGCAAAACATTTCCCTGCGCTACGGCCTCGCCAACCTGCGGCGCCACGCGCGCGGCAACGCGATCCAGGTGGCGAGCCTCGCGCTCGGGCTGACCGCGGTGCTGCTCCTGACCTTCACGCGCAACGACCTGGTGGATGCCTGGCGGCGCAGCTCGCCGCCCGATGCGCCCAATCGCTTCCTGCTTGGCGTGCAGCCCGACCAGCTCGCGGAGGTGAAGGCGTTCTTCACCAGCAAGCGCATCGAGGTGCCGAAGCTCGATCCGATGGTGCGCGGCCGCCTGGTCGCCGTGAACGGCAGGAAGGTCGGGGAATCCGACTTCGCCGAGGAGCGTGCGCGCCGCCTGGTGGAACGCGAATTCAACCTGTCGTTCGCCGAGCAGCCGCCCACGCACAATACCGTCGTCGCGGGCAAGTGGTTCGCGCCCGGCTCGCAGGAAATTTCAGCCGAGGAGGGGATCGCCAAGACCCTCGGCTGGAAACTGGGCGACGAACTCACCTTCGCGGTGGGCGGCGAATCCTTCTCGGCGCGCGTCACGTCGCTGCGCAAGCTGCGCTGGGATTCGATGAAGGTGAATTTCTTCGTCATCGGCCCGACCAGCCTCGTCGGACGCTTCCCTTCGAGCTATATCTCGGCTTTCCGCCTCGCGCCCGGCGATGAACCGCTGATCAACGAACTGACGGCACGCTTCCCGAACCTTACCGTCGTGGACGTCGGCGCGGCAGTGAAACAGGCACAGGGTGTCATCGACCAGGTCATCATGGCGGTGCAGGTGGTGTTCATGTTCGCCCTGGGCGCCGGACTGCTGGTTCTGTACTCAGCGCTGGTGGCCACCGAAGACGAACGCCGGCGCGAAGCGGCGGTGATGCGCGTCTACGGCGCCTCGCGCGCGCAGGTGACCGGCAGCCAGCGCGTCGAATTCCTCGCGATGGGGCTGCTCGCCGGCACCCTCGCCACCATCGGCGCCGGCGTAATCGGACAGCTGCTCGCGCGCCGCGTCTTCGAACTCGACCTGCCGCCCAGCCCCGAGCTCTGGATCGCCGGGCCGCTGGCAGGGCTTGCGCTGCTGTCGCTCAATGCCTGGCTGTCCGCGAGGAAAGTTTTGTCCGCATCTCCTGCGCTGACGCTCAGGGAGTCGGTCTAGAATCAGGAATGGCTGAAGGATTGCTCGCTCTTATTGCGTTGCTTGCAGGTCTGGGCATTGGCTGGTTCATTGCCAGCCGCAGGCTCGCGGCCGCGGCGGACGAGTTGCGCGGTGAATCCATCCGGCGCTCCGCCGCCGAAGCCAGCCTCGAGAGCGAGCGCAAGTCGTCCCAGGAGAAGCTCGCCGCGCTGCAGGATGCCCAGGCCCGGCTCGGCGAAACCTTCAAGGCATTGTCCGCCGATGCGCTGAAGAGCAGCAGCACGCAATTCCTGGAGCTGGCGAAGAAGGAACTCGAGGTCCACCAGACCGGTGCCCGGGCCGACCTCGAGAAGCGCCAGCAGGCGATCGACGCGATGGTGAAGCCGCTGCAGGATTCGCTGAAGCAGGTGGACGGCAAGCTGGGCGAGCTGGAGAAGTCGCGCATCTCCGCCTACTCCGCGCTGTCCGAGCAGGTGCGCGGCCTGGTGGAGACGCAGCTGCCGCGACTGCAGGGCGAGACCGCGAACCTCGTCAAGGCGCTGCGCCAGCCCGCTGTGCGCGGCCGCTGGGGCGAGATGCAGTTGAAGCGCGTCGTCGAGATGGCGCAGATGCTGGAGCACTGCGATTTCGTGGAACAGGA
>JANYII010000129.1 GCA_025358705.1 Betaproteobacteria bacterium
CGCGCACGGTCAAGGGCGAAGTCGTCGCGTCGACGTTCGACGAGCCCGCCCAGCGGCACGTGCAGGTCGCCGAAATGGTGATCGAGAAAGCCAAGCGCCTGGTCGAGCACAAGCGCGACGTGGTGATCCTGCTCGACTCGATCACCCGCCTCGCCCGCGCCTACAACTCCGTCGTCCCCAGCTCCGGCAAGGTCCTGACCGGCGGCGTGGACGCCAATGCCCTGCAGAAGCCCAAGCGTTTCTTCGGCGCGGCGCGCAACATCGAGGAAGGCGGCAGCCTCACCATCATCGCCACGGCCCTGGTCGAAACCGGCAGCCGCATGGACGACGTCATCTACGAGGAATTCAAGGGCACCGGCAACCTGGAAATCCACCTCGACCGGCGCATGCATGAGAAGCGCATCTTCCCGGCGATCAACGTCAACCGCTCCGGCACGCGGCGCGAGGAACTGCTGATCCCGAAGGACCTGCTGCAGAAAATCTGGGTGCTGAGGAAGCTCCTCTACCCGATGGACGAGCTCGAAGCCGCCGAATTCCTGATCGACAAGGTCAAGGCCACCAAGCAGAACTCGGAATTCTTCGAGTCGATGCGCCGAGGCTAGCTGCCGCTCGAGAGTTCCATCGCCCGCACCACCGCGGCGGTGCGCGTTTCGACTCCCAGCTTTTCGTAAATGTGCTGCAGGTGCTTTTGCACCGTGCGCGGGCTCATGCCGAGGATCTGGCCGATGTCCTTGTCCGTCTTTCCCGCCGCCAGCCAGGAGAGCACCTCGCGCTCGCGCGGCGTGACCGGCAGCGCGGCGAACCCCTTGTTCCTATTCCTGACCAGCAGGTTCCGGTAGAGCGCGGCGAGCGGGCTCCGCACCAGGTCAAGCAGCGCGCACTCGCGGTCGCTGAAGTCGACGCGGTTGCGGTTCAGCACGAAGCTCACCAGCAGGCCCCGGTCGACGAACAGCGGCACTGCGACCACGTGGTCGATGCCGATGCGGCGGTAGTACTCGTTGAAAAGCGCGCTTTCGCGGAATTCGGTCGCTGACAACGAGTCGCTGATGCGGTGCGCGCCACCGCCGGGAGTGCTTGCGTGATAACGCACCAGCGGGTGCTCGGCGAAGTGCCGGTCGAAGCTGGCCCGGTCCGCCGCCGAGATCGCGCCGCCCGGGCTGCTCACCACGCTGCGGCTGTTGCGCGCAAGATCGCACACCGAAAGCGTCGTGAGTTCAGAGGCCACCAGCTGCGGCAGCTGCTGCGTGCCCTGCCGTGCGAACGCGACGGCGTCGCTCGCCGCCTCGGTCATTTCGCACACCAGGCGCCAGCCCTCCCGGTAATCCTGGGCGGTCAGTTCATGCATCTGCACGCAAATACGCAATCCTGCGCATAGCCACCTCGCGGGCCTGACGGTAAAAGTCTACTCCATGAACTTCGACCAGCAGGTCACCGCGATCCTCCCGGTCATCGACATGGCGCGGGCACGCCGCTTCTACGAGCGGCAGCTCGGGCTCAAGGCAGGCGCCGCCAGGCCTGATGGCAAATTCGTCTACCGCTGCGGCGGCACCGAGATCGCGCTCTTTCCCAGGCCCGGCGGTACCAAGGCCGAGCACACCGCGCTCAGTTTCCGGGTCGCGGACATTGGCGCCGCGATCCGCGACCTGGAAGGGCGCGGCGTGAAGTTCGCCGACTACGACCTGCCGGGCCTGAAGACCGTGGAACATGTCTGCGTGCTCGGCTCGGAGAAGGCGGCCTGGTTCCAGGACCCCGAAGGAAACATACTTTGCCTGCATGAGGACATCTGCCATGGCGCTTGATCCGCAGAAACTCGACGCATTCATGGGCAAGTTCGTCGGCGATCTTGGCGCCGCGCTGCACGCCGGCACGGTGGTGCTCGGCGAGCAGCTGGGCTTGTACAAGGCGCTCGCGGAAAAACCGATGACTTCGACGGAACTCGCGGCCAGAACCTCCACCAGCGAGCGCTACGTGCGCGAATGGCTCGCCGCGCAGGCCGCGGCGGGCTACGCGATGTACGAGCCGCAGACGCAGCGCTACAGCCTTTCGGAGGAGCAGGCGTTTGCGCTCGCCACCGAAAGCAGCCCCGCTTACGTTCCGGGCGCGTTCCAGCTCGCGCTGGGGGCGCTCAGGTCGGTGCCGAAGCTCGCCGCCGTGTTCCGCAGCGGCCTTGGCTTCGGCTGGCATCAGCACCACCCGTGGCTGTTCGAGGGCACCGAG
>JANYII010000138.1 GCA_025358705.1 Betaproteobacteria bacterium
GCTGCTGCAGGAACGCACGCACATCGGCATCGGCCATTTCCTCCAGCCGTAGCTTCAGCCGCCAGTATTCAAGGTAAGGCGCGAGCACGTGGCCGCCGAGTTGCCCGGAAGCGCGCTGCAATTTCACCGCGTCGCCGGCACGAAACGCGTCGTAGGCCTTCAGCAATGCTTCGTCGGCCGGGGGCACTTTAGGCGCGGCAAGGCCAACACCGACCCAGGCCGTATAGGTCAGCGCAAGCAGGACTGATATAGTGAGGAAACGCCTAAAAATCATGGACTAAGCTTAGCACTCCGGTTATACGACTGCATGACAGCGGACGAATTAAAAGCCTGGCGTAAAGCCGAGCGCCAGCGTCTGATCGCCGCGCGCGAAACACTTGACGCTGCCACGCTCGAGCGTTTCCGCGAACGGATAGACGCCCATATCGGGCTCGCGTTCCCCGGACTTGCGACGGCGAAGCTCGCCTTCTGCTGGCCGATCAAGGGAGAGTACGACGCACGCCACCTCGTAAGAACGCTGCGCGAACTCGGCGCGTTGACCGCGCTGCCGGTCGTCGTCGCGCCGCGCACGCCGCTGATCTTCCGCGAATGGCATCCGGGCGTGGAACTGGCGGTGGGCCCGCTGGACATTCCCTACCCGGCGAATTCGCCGGAAGTGGTTCCCGATGCGGTGCTGCTGCCGATGAATGGCTGGGATGCCGCGGGCTATCGGCTCGGCTACGGTGCGGGATTTTTTGATCGAACCCTGTCGAAGTCGCCGAAGAAACCCGCGGTCATCGGGATCTCCTACGAAATGGCAAAGATGGACACCATCCGCCCGCAAAGCTGGGACATCCCGGTGGACTGGGTCGTCACCGAGCGCGGCGTGTACCGCCGGGATGGCGACAAGCTCGCGTTTCTCGGCGAACCGCCCGCCGGCGAACCGAGCAAGCTCGCGTCGCCGGTCTGCTACGCGGACGAGATCGCGCCCGGATATTTCGGCAAGGGCTGAAGATCTAGCGCTTCCAGGCCAGCGTCAGGCCGTCGCCGATCGGCAGCAGCGAAATCTCGACACGTCGATCATTGCGCAGCTTGCGGTTGAAGGCGCGGATCGCGCGCGCATCGACCGACCGGTCGCGTGGGTTGATGACGCTCCCGTGCCACAGCGTGTTGTCGACCGCGATCACACCACCGCGCCGAAGGAGCTTCAGGCAGCGCTCGTAATACTTCTGGTAGTTCTCCTTGTCCGCGTCGATGAAGGCGAAATCGAAAGGCCCCTTCAATTTCTTCAGGGTTTCAAGTGCGGGCGCAAGTTTGAGCTTGATTTTTCCGGAAACGGACGCCAGGGTCCAATACTTCCGCGCAATGGACGTCCATTCCTCGCTCACGTCGCAGCAGACGATGCGTCCGCCGGGCGGCAGGGCGAGCGCCACGGCAAGCGCCGAATAGCCGGTGAAGGTGCCGATCTCGAGGCAGCGACGCGCCCCGATGGCCCGCACCAGCACCTGCATGAACGCGGCCTGGTCAGGTCCGATCTGCATGGTGCCCATGGGAATGCGGCGCGTCACCGCGCGCAGCCGTCGTTGCACCGCTGTTTCGCGCGTGCCGACCGCCGCGACATAGGCGGCGAGCTTTGCAGGCAGATCGACGGGGCCGCGCGCCATGCTCAGCCCAGGAACAGCCGATAGGCCGGATTGCGGGTCTCGTCGGCGTGCGGATAGCCGAGCGCGCTCAAGAAATTCTGGAATTCGCGCAGTTCACTCTTCGGCACCTGCATGCCGACCAGGATCGAGCCGTAGTCGGCGCCGAAGTTGCGGTAGTTGAACAGGCTGATATTCCAGCCCGGGTTCATGCTGGAGAGGAATTTCATCAGCGCGCCGCGCCGTTCCGGGAATTCGAAGCGGTACAACAATTCGTTCACTCCACCTTTCTTTCTCGGCAGGTGGCCGCCGATCATATGGCGCATGTGGCCCTTGGCGACTTCGTCGTCCGACAGGTCCAGGGTGCCGAATCCCCCACGCTTCAATCCCTTCACGATGCGCGCGGTTTCGTCGCGATCGTGCACGGTGACGCCGACGAAGATGTGCGCCTCGCGCGGGTCCGACATACGGTAGTTGAATTCGGTGATGTTGCGCCCGCCCAGCGCGCGGCAGAATTTGCGGAAGCTGCCGCGCTTCTCCGGCAGCGTCACCGCCAGCACTGCTTCACGGTGCTCGCCGACCTCGGCGCGCTCTGCGACGAAGCGCAGCCGGTCGAAATTTGCGTTGGCGCCGCAAGCTACCGCGACGAGCGTTTTTCCGCGTATTTTCTTCCCACCTGTGCCATGGCGCGCCACCCAGGCCTTGGCGCCGGCCACCGCGAGCGCGCCCGACGGTTCGAGCACCACGCGCGTTTCCTCGAACACATCCTTGATCGCCGCGCACATTTCGTCTGTATCCACCGTCACCATGTCGTCGACGAGATTCTTCGCGATGCGGAAGGTTTCCTTGCCGACCTGCTTCACCGCCACCGCGTCCGCGAACAGGCCCACATGGTCCAGCACCACCCGCCGGCCCGCCTTGAGCGAGCGCGTCATGGCGTCGGCGTCCACCGGCTCGACGCCGATCACCCGCACCGAGGGCTTCAATCGCTTGATATAGGAGGCGATGCCCGCGATCAGGCCGCCGCCGCCGACCGCGACGAACACCGCGTGGATTGGCCGATCGGTCTGGCGCAGGATCTCCATGCCGATGGTGCCCTGCCCGGCGATCACGTCCGGGTCGTCGTAGGGATGCACGAACGTCAGGCCGCGGCTGCGCTTGAGCTTCATCGCGTGGCGGTAGGCATCCGAATAGCTGTCGCCGTACAGCACGACCTTCGCGCCGCGCGCCGCGACCGCGTCCACCTTGATCTTCGGCGCGGTCACCGGCATCACGATCACCGCGCGGCAGCCGAGCTTCTGCGCCGCCAGCGCCACGCCCTGCGCGTGATTGCCGGCGCTCGCCGCGATCACGCCCTTGGCCAGCTTCGCCGCCGGCAGGTTGGCCATCTTGTTGTAGGCGCCGCGCAGCTTGAACGAGAACACCGCCTGCAGGTCTTCGCGCTTGAGCAGCAGGCGGTTGCCGAGCCGCTTCGACAGCGCAGGCGCGAATTCCAGCGGCGATTCGATCGCCACGTCGTAGACGCGCGCCTTGAGGATGCGCTCGAGATAGTCGATCTTCTTCATCGCGTCAGCCTAGCATTTTTAGGCGGCCTGCATTTACGCCGCCTGCAACTTGGCCACCGCCACGGCCAGCCACTTCACGCCCTGCTTGCCGAAGTTGACCTGTACGCGCGCATCGCCGCCGTCGCCTTCCGCGTCGACGATCACGCCTGAGCCGAATTTCGCATGCGTGACGTTCTGGCCGATGCGAAAGCCTGACATGTCGCGGTCCCGCGCGTAGCCGATCGATTCCTTCTTCGGAAAATACGTGTCCTTGTTGTCCCTGTTGTCCGCAGGGGCCTGCCTTCGCCCCGCGGACTCGAAGGACATCGTCCGTTGCTGGCGCGCGAAGCGCGGCGTGAGCCACTTTTTCAGGCCTTCCGGGATTTCCTCCAGGAAACGCGAAGCCAGGCTGTAGCGCGTCTGGCCGTGCAGCATCCTGGTCTGCGCGAAGGTCAGGTACAGGCGCTTGCGCGCGCGGGTGATCGCGACATAGGCGAGACGGCGTTCTTCCTCCAGGCCGTCCTTCGCCATCACGCTCTGCTCGTGCGGGAACAGGCCTTCCTCCAGGCCGCTCATGAACACCGCGTTGAATTCCAGGCCCTTGGCCGAATGCACCGTCATCATCTGCAGCGCGTCCTGGCCCTCGGCGGCCTGGTGATCGCCCGCCTCCAGCGCGGCGTGGCTGAGGAATGCGACGAGCGGCGAGATTTCCTCTTCCGCTTCCGTCCGGGCGTCGTCCTGCCCAAACGCGGCGGCGGCATTGACCAGTTCCTCCAGGTTCTCGACCCGGTCGGCGCCCTCGCGCTCGTTCTTGAAATGCTCGATCAGGCCGCTGCGGTGGATGACGTGCTCGACCATTTCCGGCAGCGAAAGGTCTTTGGTTTCGATCTGCAGTTCTTCGATGAGTTTTTTGAAATTTCCAGCCTTGCTTTTTGTATCAACCGCATCAAAAAGCGAGCCTGCGTTCCGTTTCGCCGCATCCTGCAACTGCTCCACGGAGCGCGCGCCGATGCCGCGCGGCGGGAAGTTGGCGACGCGCAGGAACGAGTTGTCGTCCGAGGGGTTGGCGACCAGGCGCAGGTAGGCAAGCGCGTGCTTCACCTCGGCGCGCTCGAAGAAGCGCAGGCCGCCGTAGACGCGGTACGGGATCCCCGCGCCGAACAGCGCATGCTCCAGCACGCGCGACTGCGCGTTGGAACGGTACAGCACAGCGATGTCGACCAAGCGCATGCCGGCGCCGCCTTCTCCCCTCCTGAGCGCGCTTACTTCCTCGGCGATGAAGCGCGCCTCGTCGGCGTCGCTTTCACCCTCGAAGACGCGCAGCGGGTCGCCCTGCCCTTCCGAGGTCCACAGGTTCTTGCCCAGGCGCTGGGTGTTGTTGGAGATCAGCGCATTCGCCGCGTCGAGAATGTTGCCCTGCGAGCGGTAGTTCTGCTCCAGGCGCACCACCTTGCCCTTCGAGTATTCCTTCTCGAACTCGGCCAGGTTGCCGACGTTGGCGCCGCGGAAACCGTAGATCGACTGGTCGTCGTCGCCCACCGCGAAGAGGCGCGTTTCGGCCCCCGCGAACAGCTTCAGCCAGCGGTACTGCAGGCGGTTGGTGTCCTGGAACTCGTCCACCAGGATGTAGCGGAAGCGCGCCTGGTAGTGCTGCCGGAGTATTTCATTTCTTTTCAGCAATTCATAACTTCTCAAAAGCAATTCGGCGAAATCCGCGACGCCTTCGCGCTGGCATTGCTCGTCGTAGGCGGCGAAGAATTCCACCTGCTTGCGCGTCACCTCGTCGCCCGCCGGCACGTCGCGGGCGCGCAGGCCTTCTTCCTTCTGGCCGTTGATGAAGCGCTGCAGGTCGCGCGGCGCAAAGCGGTCTTCATCGATGTTCAGCGCCTTCGACAGGCGCTTCACCGCCGAGAGCTGGTCCTGCGTGTCGAGGATCTGGAACTCGCGCGGCAGCCCCGATTCCTGGTGGTGCGCGCGCAAGAGTCGATTCGCGAGGCCGTGGAAGGTGCCGATCCACAGGCCGCGCGGATTCACCGGCAGCATCGCCGTGAGCCGCGTGACCATCTCGCGCGCCGCCTTGTTGGTGAAAGTCACCGCGAGCACGCCGCCGGGCGTGACGCGCCCGGACTGGATCAGCCAGGCGATGCGCGTCGTGAGGACGCGGGTCTTGCCGCTGCCGGCGCCCGCGAGCACGAGCGCGTGCCCGTCGGGCAAGGTGACCGCGTCGAGCTGTTCGGGGTTTAGGTGTTCGAGATGTAGGGACAAAATGCGGCCGCGACAAAGCGCCGCATTATCTCACGCGCCCAGCGCTTCAATTCGTAACTCTGGGCTCCACGATGCCGAAGCGGCCGCGCAGGCTCGCGGCGAGCATTTCGCCTTCCGCCTTGGTCGGCAGATTTGCGATGCGCACGTGGTACACCAGCTTGTCGCCGGCCTGCGCCGGCCGGATCTCGGCCGCGTAACCGTTGTCGCGCGCCGCGTCATAGACCGTGAGCGCGGCCGCCTGCGTATCGGCGCTGGCGAGAATCACCTTCCACTTGCCGCCGCGCCGTGCCGCGCCCTTGCCGGCCTCGATGTCGGTTTCCTTCGCCCACTCGACGAGCTGCGCCGCCTCGATGAAGCCTATCGGCTGCGTCTGGCCCTGCTCGCGGCGGTAGAACTGGCGCGCCTGGTCCATCAGCGCCGGCTTCTCGCCATCGGCGCCGACTTCGATCGCACCCTCGATCAGGCAGACGATCTGCCGGTCGGGCGCGGATTTGCCCCACAGGTCCGTGCCGCGGATACCCGCGGTGACGGTGGCCACGCGGATACTGACCTCGCGCCGGCGCGTCTTCTGCAGCAGGTCCGTGGTGAAACGGAATGCGCCTTCAGCGACGCGCATCGCCGCCTTGAAGAAACCACCGCTGTCCGGGTTCACCTCGGCAATCAGCAGCGAGCCGTTCTCGCCCAGCTTGACCGTGCTGCCCTCGGAGAGCTTGACCAGGGCGCGCGAGCCGGCGCCGGTCCTCACCGAATCGCCGGATTTGAGCTCCATGCCGACGGCCAGCGGCCTGCGCTCGCCGCCACGTTCAATCCAGGCCGGCATCTGCACGCCTTCGACGACCGCCGCTGATTGCGCCGGCGCAATCTGGGAAAAGGCGGCCAACACCACACCCAACAGGACTGCAATCGTATTTTTCATCCGGAACACTCCCTTATAATCCGCCGCTCCCATGCTCGACCGTTACGATCCCCGCAGCATCGAAAGCGAAGCCCAGTCGTTCTGGGAATCGCGGCATTCGTTTCGCGTCACGGAAGACGCATCGCGCCCCAAATTCTACTGCCTGTCGATGTTTCCGTACCCCTCCGGCAAGCTGCACATGGGGCATGTGCGGAATTACACAATCGGCGACGTACTGACGCGGCACTACCGCATGCGCGGCATGAACGTGCTGCAGCCGATGGGCTGGGACGCGTTCGGCCTGCCGGCCGAGAACGCGGCGATGGCGAACAAGGTGCCGCCCGCGAAGTGGACGCGCGACAACATCGC
>JANYII010000139.1 GCA_025358705.1 Betaproteobacteria bacterium
TGCCGTCCTGCGTCACTTCGGCCCCGAGCGTCCATTGCGCGTCCTCGACGCCGGCCATCGTCTTCTCGAGGAAGCCGCGCACCGCGGGGTCGAGCTTGTTCCACCAGGCGAGATTGACGAAGTAGCCCGAGGTGGACCAAGCGGTAGACAGCGTGTACAGGTGCGTCGTGACTTCATACCACTTCACACCGTTGCCGCTGCCCGTGCCGGTGATCGCGCAATCCACCGTGCCGCGTTCGAGCGCCGTGTAGACCTCGCCGAAGGCGATCGCGGCAGGCTGGCCGCCGAGGTAGCTCACCAGGTCGGAAGCCGAGGGCCCGTTGGTGCGCACCTTCACGCCCTTCAGGTCCGCGAGGCCCGTGATCGGCTTCTTGCAGAAGAACACCTGCGCCGGGAACGGATAGGTTCCCACCAGCTTCACGCCGATGCGCTCGAGTTCCTTGTTGGCGATCGGCACCAGCACGTTGGCGATCTTCCTTGCCGTATCGAGATCCGGAGCGAGACCGGCCAAATCGACGCCGTCGAGGAACGGCACGTCGCCCGACACCGTGGTGAGCGGCGCGGCGCCGAGGTCCACCTGCCCGGAGCGCACCAGGCGAATCAGTTCCGGCCCCTGCACGCTCATTTCGGGCCAGCTCTTCAAGTTGAACTCCACGCGGCCGCCGCTGTTCTTCGGCGCGGCGTCGCGCAGCATCGGCACGTCGACGCGCGTGTACTGCGGCAGCGTCGAGGCCACCTGCGTGACGGCGGAAACCGTTACCTTGGGACCGGGGGGAACTGTTTGTGCTTTCGCAGTTTGAAGAATTGAAAAAAAGATCAGAAATGCAAAGGCGCGCTTCATGGTGTGCTCTCCCTGAAATTTCATTCTAACCGCCCATGAGCTTGCGGA
Organism: Betaproteobacteria bacterium; assembly: GCA_025358705.1. Taxonomy (GTDB): domain Bacteria; phylum Pseudomonadota; class Gammaproteobacteria; order Burkholderiales; family SG8-39; genus RBG-16-66-20. The sequence goes on from JANYII010000139.1 coordinate 890, forward strand.
GCGTGTGGCGGCGATTGCGCGTGTACGGCCGCACCTGGGCCGGCCAGCGGCCCTTCTCCACCGCCTTTGCCCAGGCATCGCTCGTGAGCACTTCCGCGCTTTCCAGTTCATAGGTGGCGCTGTACTTCGGCTCGCCCTCGGCCACGATCGTCTTCACTTCCCCGCCGATGCTCATTTTCAGCGGCCCGAGCGTGAAGCGCTGGATCGCCAGCACTCCCTGGACCTTTAGCAATTCCGGGCAGTGTTCGGTGTCGTAGACCTCGTTGAACAAGGCCTCCTTGTCCGGGTCGATGTCCATCATGGCGGTGAAAAGGAAGCGGGCTTTGGGATGCATGGATTTCTCCTGGGGAAGGACGAAATCTACACCTAGAACTTCGTGCTGACGCCGAGGACCGCCGCCCTGCGCGCAACGAGCTGCACCCCGTTCACATATTGGAACAGGGGCGCCTGGAGAAAACCGTAGATCCGCACGTCCTTGGAGGCGGCGATGCTGACTCCTGGGCTGAGATGAAGCGACCTTCCGCCGCTGTCCTCGGGTTCCGCGTTAATGCCGGAATCGCGCGACTTGTACAGCGAATTGACCTGCAGGATGAGGCTCACCCGCTCGGTCGCGTCATAGCGCAGCCCGGCATCGAGTGCGAGCCTGCGGCCGGGCTTGAAGCCCTCGCGTGAATTGAGCGGAACCTGGAGCAACCCCTGCGCGAACCACGACAGGTCCCGCATCGGCAGCGCCCGCGCATAGTAGGCGCCCAGCAACCCGTCTGTCGTTCCGCTGCCCGGCTGCAGCGGGCGCTCCGCCCGCTCGCCTTCCACGTTTTGCATGTCGGTACGGCCAGTCGCGAGTTTCAGGCCGAAATTCAGGCCCACCGTGCCGAGCTTGTGGTCGGCGGACTCGAAACTAGCGAGGCGGTAGCGGGCCAGTACACGCACATCGCCGAGCTTCGAGAATTTCCACGATTCCGGCGTCTGCGTTCCCGCGGCCTCGTCATTTTCAACGTGAAGGTGCGTGCGCTTCACCAGCGGCAGCGAGACGTTGACACCCCAGTCGGAATTGAACGTGTAGTCCAGGCTCGCGAGCCAGTTCCGGTTGACGGTCTGGACCTCGTCGTGGTCGCGCGGAACCTCGCCGATGGCAATCCGGCGCCTGCCTTCCTGCAGCCGGGTCTGGTTGATCGTTTCGTAACGCAGATCGAGACGCAAGCCCGGCTGCGACCACGCGCCGTGCGTGTCCCAGTTGGTATTGATGAGACAGAATGCCGATCCACAGGACGCAAGCGCTTGGGGTGCAATTCCTGCGACAAGCGGCAGCGCAATCGCTGCCGCACGAAAAAAATCCATGTTTTCTCCTGGAATGAAATCCACCACGCCCGGCGGGCGCGGCGATCACGGACTGCTCAGGAGATTTTCGGAGGCGCCCTGGGACGGGCGGAAAGAAGATGGAGAGGATCAGCGGGCGGTCCTGCCGGAAGCCGGATATCCGGCATCGTGGACTGCGCGACAAGAACCGGGGCAATTGCGGACGGCAAGACGGCATCCCTGTCGCCGCCGAACACACACAGCTTGCAGTGTTCGCCGTGCGAAGCCGAGCGCTCGTCGAGCGGCGTCCTGCCAGGCTTTATTTCGAGGTAGTGCGTGACGCCATCAACGGTGCAGACCGGGGCGAGCAGGGCCGCTTCCTTCGGCCGCGCGTGCGACAGCAGCGGCCAGAGCGCCTGCAGCGTGACGGCAAGGACCGCAGCGAGCGCCGCGAAGCGCCTGATGGAACGACTAAGCATCATCTCGCGAGATAACCTGAATCGACCGGCAATGTAACACCCGTGATGCAGCGCGCCGCCGGCCCGGCGAGGAACAGGATCGCCGCGGCGATGTCGTCCACCTCGGGCAGCACGCCGAGCGGCGTGTGGTCCATCACCTTCTTCAGCACGTCGGAATTGGCGAACAGCGGCGCGGTCAACGGCGTGCGCACGAAGGTCGGCGCGACCGCGTTGACGCGGATCTTGTGCTCGGCGAACTCCAGCGCAAGCGCGCGCGTCATGTTCACCACGGCCCCTTTCGAGGTCTGGTAGGCCGGATTCGGGAAGATGCCGCCGGAGAAACCCATGATCGAGGCGAGATTCACGATCGCTCCCCCGCCGCGTTCCTTCATGCTGCGCGCGGCGATGCGGGAACAGAGGAAAACGCCGGTGACATTGACCGCGATCACCCGGTCCCAGTCCTCGCGCGAGATGTCGAGCGCGTTCTTGCGCACCGCGATGCCGGCGTTGTTGACCAGAATGTCCACCGGGCCGATCTGCTTGAAGGTGGCTTCGACCTGTTGCTCATCCGAAACGTCGCAGACGATGCCCGAGTCGAGGTCGATGCGGGAAACCTTCGCGCCGGCCTTCTCCAGCAGGTCGGCCGTCGCCTTGCCGATGCCGCGCGCGGCGCCGGTAACGACGGCTGTTTTGCCTTTCAGGTCGAAAATTTCCATGGGGTGGGTAGTATAGGGGCATGCACGATCTGCTCATTCGAAATGCCCTCCTGCTTGATGGCTTGGGGTCCGCACCGGTTGTTGGTGACATTGCCGTGACAGAAGGAAAAATCGCCGGGACAGGGCAAAACCTCGGCCCGTCCAGGCAAACCATTGATGCCGACGGCCTGGCGCTGATGCCGGGCATCATCGACAACCACACGCACTACGACGCGCAGCTCACCTGGGATCCGCTCGCCTCGCCCTCGCCGGCGCTCGGCGTCACCACCGCCATCATCGGCAACTGCGGCTTCACCATCGCGCCCTGCCGCCCGGCCGACCGCGACCTGATCCTGAAGAACCTGACGCAGGTCGAGGGCATGTCGATCGAGGTGCTGCGCGCCGGTACGCGCTGGGACTTCGAGTCGGTGCCCGAGTTCTTCGGCATGCTGGAGCGCCAGGGCGTGGCGATCAACGTCGCCGGCTTCGTCGGGCATTCCTCGGTGCGCACCTACGTGATGGGCGAAGACGCGCCCAGGCGCGCCGCTACCGCCGCCGAGGTCGCGGCGATGAAACAGATCGTGCTGGACGGCATGCGCGCTGGCGCGATCGGCTTCGCCACCTCCACCTCGCCCAACCACAACGGCCACGCCGGCATTCCGATGCCCTCGCGCCTGGCCGACGACGCCGAACTGCGCGCGCTGGTCGGCTGCCTGAAGGAGGCGGGCCGCGGCGTTTTCATGCTGACCAAGGGCGGCCAGACGCGCATCGAGTTCCTCGAGGAGCTCGCCGCGGACACCGGCCGGCCGGTCATCGTGGCCGCGCTGCTGCACAACAACACAAATCCGCGCGGCGTGTTCGACGACCTGGACAAGATCACCGCCGCCAATGACCGCGGCCACAAATTGTTCGGGGCCATCTCCTGCTGCCCGCTCACCATGGATTTCACGCTGCACTCGCCCTATACCTTCGAGGGGCTGCAGGCATGGAAGCCGGCTTTGTCGCTTTCAGGAGATAGATATAGGACTTTATTGAAAACAAAATCATTTCGTGACGCAGTGCGCGCAGAGGTAACTGGCGCACCGGTCGCCACGCGCCTGTTCAACGGCCAGTGGGACCAGATGTACGTCGAGAACGTCTGCCGGCCCGAGAACGCGAAGTGGCAGCAGACGACGGTCGCCGACTTGGCGCGCGCTACCGGCGCCGACCCGCTGGACGCGATGCTCGACCTCGCCCTCGCCGAAGACCTGGACACCGAATTCAGCGCGCTGCTGCTCAATTCCGACGAGAAGGCGGTTGCCGAAATGATTCGCCATCCGCATTCCCTGGTATCGCTGTCGGACGCCGGCGCGCACCTGACGCTGTTCAACGACGCGGGCTTCGGCCTGCACCTGCTGGGCCACTGGGTGAGAGAGAAGAAGGCGTTGAGCCTTGCGGAAGCGGCCCGCAAGCTGACCAGCGATACGGCGGCCGTCTTTGGCATAAAGGAAAGAGGGAGGCTCGCGCCCGGCACCGCCGCGGATTTGTTTCTCTTCGATCCGGCCAGCGTCGGCCGCGGCCCGAAGAAGCGCGTGCAGGACCTTCCGGCGGGCGGCACGCGCCTCATCATGCCGCCGGCCGGCGTGCACGGCGTCTGGGTGAACGGCACGCAGGTGGCGGATGCGAATGGACTGCGGCCGCTGGAGGACCTGCCCGGCAAGGTCCTGCGTGAATTCAACGGCTGAACGGCAATGATCATCGACTGCCACGGTCACTACACCACCGCTCCCGCGGGACTGTGGGATTGGAGAAAGAATCAACTTTCCAGTTTAAAGAATTCATTTTCAAAACCGGTCGTTTCCGACCAGGAGATCCGGGATTCCCTCGAAGGCGCGCAGTTGAAGATCCAGCGCGAGCGCGGCACCGACCTCACTTTTTTCTCGCCGCGCGCGGGCTCGATGGAGCACCACGTCGGCGACGTCAAGGTGAGCGAGGACTGGTCGCGCGAGTGCAACGACCTGATCCACCGAGTCTGCAGCCTGTACCCATCGAATTTCGCCGCGGTGTGCCAGCTGCCGCAGTCGCCGGGCGTGCCGCCCGCGAACTGCATCCCGGAACTCGAGCGCTGCGTGAAGCAGCTCGGCTTCATCGGCTGCAACCTGAATCCGGATCCCTCCGGCGGCTGGTGGAAGGAGCCGCCGCTCACCGACAAGTGGTGGTATCCGCTCTACGAAAAGATGGTGGAACTGGACGTGCCGGCGATGGTGCACGTGAGCTCGTCATGCAACCCGGCGTTCCATTTCACCGGCGCGCATTACATCAACGCCGACACCACCGCGATCATGCAGCTCATCCAGGGCGACCTGTTCAAGGACTTCCCGAAGCTGCGCTTCGTCATCCCGCACGGCGGCGGTGCGGCACCCTACCACTGGGGCCGCTATCGCGGCCTCGCGCAGGACATGCAGAAGCCGCTGCTCAAGGACCACCTGCTGAAGAACATCTACTTCGACACCTGCGTCTACCACCAACCGGGCATCGAGCTGCTGCTCAAGGTGATCCCGGCCGAGAACATCCTGTTCGCCGCGGAGGTGGTCGGCGCGGTGCGCGGCATCGATCCCGAGACCAGCCAGTACTACGACGACACCAAGCGCTACATCGACGCCGTCGACTGGGTCAGTGCCGCGGACAGGAAGAAAATCTTCGAAGGCAATGTGCGGAAAGTCTATCCGCGCTTCAAGGGTTGACAGATCAGCGCGGCAACTTGAAGTGCTCGGCAACGAATAGCGAGACGCGCTCGCGGGCTGCCGCCGCGTATTTGGGGTCGCCGCCGCGGACTGCGCCATAGCCTGTGCAGCTCTTCGCGTAGCGCGCCCGTTCCTCAGCGGTCAGGCTGCGGCCATCCAGCAACACCGCATCGAAGGTATCCAGGTTCTGGAGCATCCGGCAGTTATTGAAGTTCTGAATCCTCGGCATTGTCTGGCGCGGAAAGTCCGTATCAAAGCCATGCAGCGCGCCTTCATAGACGACCAGCTCGGCCTTGCTGCCCTGCTGGTTCAGGATTTCCGTGTCTTTGCGGCAAAGGTCGACATTGTTGAAGTCGTCCTCCGTTCCGAGGAAGGACAGGATCGGGCTGCCGGTGGTCTTCGCGTATTGCGCACACCCGCCGTAGAACACAATGTGCAAGGCAAATTTTCCGCCATCCGCGCCCAGGACGCCTGAGCGATAACGCTCGAAGCTGGAGTTCATGGCGGAGACGGCCCCGCGGGAAAAGCCGATGACGCCTATGTTCCCGGGATCAATCCTCGGGTCTTGCCGCAATACCTTGAGCGCGCGGAGCGAATCCACCACGCCTGCCGGAAAGGAAAGCTGGTCGGCGGTGGATTCCGTGAGGCCGCGCGGGGTAAAGCTGTCGATCATCAGGGTCGCGACGCCCATTTCATTGAACATCCTGGCCCAGTCATGGATTGTCGCGACGATGCCGCGGCTTGAATGCATGATGACCATCGCGGGGAAAGGCCCCGGGCCCCGGGACGGCAACTGCAATTCGCCGGAAATACGGTCGGTGTATTCCGCCTTGCCCTGGAATATCTGGTCGGCACGGCTACTTCGCGCCGCGGAGTCGAAGCCGACACGCTCGGCGCTGGATATCGACGGGCTGACGACCAGGACTGCGGTCGCAATGAGCGCGATGAGGTTCAAGACTGCAGTTCGAGCCCCGCATGCTCGCGCATGGCGTGAAAATGGATCAGCGGCCAGTGCTTCTGCGTCAGTTCCAGGTCGTAGCGCGAACCGAGCAGGTAGGCGGGCTCCTGCGCCGCATCCACGGCGAGCTTGTCTCGATTCCCGTCGCAGAAGCGCCGCAGCTCGGCCTCATTTTCCGCGCTCACCCAGCGCGCGCCGAAGTAATTGGCCTGCGCCATGCGCACCTCGACGCCGTACTCGGACTTGAGGCGGTGCGCGGCGACCTCGAACTGCAGCACGCCGATGGCGCCCAGCAGCAGGTTGTTGCCAAGGACGGGACGAAACACCTGGATCGCGCCCTCCTCGCCGAGTTCCTGCAGGCCGCGGTTCAACTGCTTGCTACGCATCGGATCGAGCAGCTCCACGCTGCGGAACAGCTCCGGCGCGAAGAACGGCAGGCCGGTGTACTGCAGCGACTCGCCCTCGGTCACCGTATCGCCCAGTTGCAGCCCGCCGCGCGCGACGATGCCGATGATGTCGCCGGCATAGGCTTCATCGACCAGGTCGCGGCGCTGCGAAAGGAAGGTCACGACGCCGGTCGGGCGCAGGGTCTTGCCGGTGCGGTTCACATGCAGCGACATGCCGCGCTCGAAGCGTCCCGAGCACAGGCGCACGAAAGCGATCCGGTCGCGGTGCGCCGGGTCCATATTGGCCTGGATCTTGAAGACCACGCCCGTGAGCGCGGTTTCGTCGGGACGGACTTCGCGCTGCTGCGACAGGCGCGGGCCTGGCGGCGGCACCAGGTCGACCACCGCGTCCAGTACTTCGCGCACGCCGAAATTGTTGATCGCCGAACCGAACAGCACCGGCGTCTGCCGGCCACCAAGGAAGTCGCCGCGATCAAAGGCCGGTGCCGCATGGCGCACCACGTCGATGTCGCTCCACGCGGTTTCGAAGGCGGCGCCGAAGCGTTCCTTCAGCGTCGCTGCATCTGAAATCACTTCATCCTCGCCGCCGCGCCGGTCGGCGCCGGGCGCGAACACGCGCATGTTGTCGCGGCGCAGGTCGTAGATGCCGCGGAATTCCTTGCCCTGCCCTACCGGCCAGGTCAGCGGCGCGCAGGGCATGCCGAGCG
>JANYII010000244.1 GCA_025358705.1 Betaproteobacteria bacterium
AAGATCTGGCACCGCATGCTGCAGGTCCATGCCGAGCAGCAATTCGTGATCGGCGTGGTGAGCGGCGTGGCGCAGCCGGTGGTGGTGCGCAACACGCTCAGGAACGTGCCCGAGAAGGGCATCTACAACTGGGACCCGGGCGCGTTCTTCGGCATCTACCGGCCGGACACCTTCTGGATCGCAAAATAGTTCCTGCATGCTGACCTACACCGTCCGGCGCCTGTTGATCATGATCCCGACGCTGCTCGTGATCAGCTTCGTCACGTTCAGCATCATCAAGCTGCCGCCGGGGGATTTCCTGTCGAACCAGATCGCGGAGCTGCGCAGCCAGGGCGACAAGGCTGCGCTGGAGCGCGCCGAGTTCATGCGCGCGCAGTTCGGGCTGGACAAGCCCTTCGTCGAGCAGTACGCGGTATGGGTCGGGCTGTGGCCCGCGGAACGCGGTACTGCCGGCGAACGGAGCTTCTCCGGCCTCCTGCAGGGAGACTGGGGCTGGTCGTTCGAGCATGACCTGCCGGTAAACCAGGTCATCGGCGACCGCATGCTGCTGTCGTTCATCCTGAATTTCACCGTGGTGCTGTTCACCTGGGCGGTGGCGTTTCCGATCGGCGCCTACGCCGCGACACATCAATACAGCTGGGGCGACTACGGCCTGACGCTGCTCGGCTACGTCGGCCTCGCGACGCCGAACTTCCTCTTTGCGCTGGCGCTGATGTATTTCGCCAACGTGGAATTCGGCCTCGCCATCGGCGGCATCATGGATCCGGATTACCTCGACAAGCCCTGGAGCTGGGCCAAGTTCGGTTCGGTACTGACGCACCTCTGGATCCCGGTCATCGTGATCGGCACCTCGGGCACCGCCGGCATGATCCGGCGGCTGCGCGCCAACCTGCTGGACGAGCTGCAGAAGCAGTACGTGGTCACCGCACGTGCCAAGGGCATGCCGCCTTTCCGGCTGCTGGTGAAATATCCGCTGCGCATGTCGCTCAATCCGTTCATCTCCGACATCGGCAACCTGCTGCCCTCCGTCATATCGGGATCGGCGATCGTCGCGGTGGTGCTCTCGCTGCAGACCTCGGGCCCGATGCTGCTCGACGCCCTGCGCAGCCAGGACCAGTATCTCGCGGGGTCGTTCCTGATGTTCCTCGCGCTGCTCACGGTGATCGGCATGTTCGTTTCCGACCTTCTGCTGGCGGCGCTTGATCCGCGCATCCGCCTGACCGGGGGCGTCGCAAAGTGACGGGAGCGGCATGAGCGCAGCGCCCGAACCGCGCCTTGCGCATTATGTCGCCACCGAGCCGTTCGAGCCGCTCGCCACCGAGGCGCTGACGCCCGAGCAGGAGCGGTTTTATCGCGCCTCGCAGTGGAAAATCATGTGGTGGAAATTCCGGCGCCACAAGGTCGCGCTGTTTTCGGCGTGGATACTCGCGTTTTTCTACGCGTCGATCCTGGTGAGCGAGCCGCTGTCGCCCTACAACCTGCACAGCCGCGACACGCGCCATATCTACGCGCCGCCGCAGGCGCTGCACCTGTTCCACGACGGCAAATTCGTCGGGCCGTTCGTCTACGGTTACACCATGGAACTGAACATGCAGACCATGCGGCGCGAGTTCCTGCCGACGCGGGACAAGGTGCAGCCACTGCGCTTTTTCTGCCGCGGCGACAGCTACGAGTTCATGGAACTGTTCGAGGCGGACGTCCATTTCGCCTGTCCGGCGGAGCACGGCACGTTTTTCCTCTTCGGCACCGACCGCCTGGGGCGCGACGTGCTGTCGCGCATCATCCATGGCACGCGCATTTCGCTCACGGTGGGCCTGCTCGGCATCGCGGTCAGCTTCATGATCGGCATCACGCTGGGCGGCATATCCGGCTACTACGGCGGCTGGATAGACAACGTGATCCAGCGTTTCATCGAGATGGTGCGCTCGTTTCCGGAACTGCCGCTGTGGATGGCGCTCTCGGCCGCGCTGCCGGTGAACTGGAGTCCGGTGCTGGTCTACTTCGGCATCACCGTCATTCTCGGATTGCTCGACTGGCCGGGGCTGGCGCGCGCGGTGCGCTCGAAACTGCTCGCGTTGCGCGAGGAGGAATTCGCCACGGCCGCGGTGCTGATGGGCGCGACGCCCGCGCGCGTCATCGGGCGGCACCTGCTGCCGAGTTTCGCCAGCCACCTGATCGCCTCGCTCACGCTTTCGGTGCCCAGCATGATCCTCGGCGAGACGGCGCTGTCGTTCCTCGGCCTGGGCCTGCGGCCGCCCGTGACGAGTTGGGGGGTGCTGCTGAACGAGGCGCAGAACATCAACGTGGTCGCGCTCTACCCCTGGCTGATGCTGCCGGTGGTGCCGGTATTCGTCGTCGTGCTGGCGTTCAATTTCTTTGGCGACGGGCTGCGCGACGCCGCCGACCCGTATAAATAGGAAGACCCAGTCGCTACAGCTTTAGCTCCAGGCCTTCGCGCGCCATGATCGCGCCGGGCATGGCCGCCTCGACTTCGCGGCCGATCGCATCCAGCCGGTCGTCGTCATGGTCGGGATCATGGTGGAACACTACAAGCTTTTTCGCGCCGGCGGACTTGCACAGGCGCACGCCTTCCTGCCAGGTCGAATGGCCCCAACCGATGTATGACTTCTGGTGCTCTTCATCGGTGTACATGCAGTCGTAGATCACGATGTCGGCGCCGGCGATCAGCGCGAGTACGTTGCGGTCGGGCTTTCCCGGGACGTGCTCGGTGTCGGTGACGTAGCACACTGATTTTCCGGCGTACTCGATGCGATAGCCGGTCGCGCCATTTGGGTGGTTGAGCACCGCCGTGCGCACGACGATTCCTGGCGCCGGCGTCAGCGTCTCGCCGCCCTTGAAGTCGCGGTATTCCATCTTCGCCTTGAAAACGTCCGGTGGCACTGGAAACAGCGGCGCCATCATGAATTCGCGCAGCACGCGGTGCATGGTCATGCCGCCGCCCAGGTGCCCCGCCCAGAGCCTGAAATCATTCTGCGGCTGGAAAAACGGCTTGAAGAAGGGTAGCCCGCAGACGTGGTCGAAATGCGTGTGGGTGAAGAAGATATCCGTGCTAAGCGGCGCCTCGGCGACGAGCTTGTTGCCGAGGTAGCGCATGCCGGTGCCCGCATCGAGCAGGATCACGCGGGCGCCGCAGCGCACCTCGATCGAGGAAGTGTTGCCGCCATAGCGGGCGGTTGCCGGCCCCGGCGCGGCAATGCTGCCGCGCACGCCCCATAACCGGACGAGGAAGTCGCCCCCTGCTGTTTTCCCCGCGCTCACGGGCCCTACTGTGGCACGAACCCGGGCGGCTTGCACTATGATCTCCCCATGGAACGGTCCCTGTTCGGGTTCATCCTCCGCTACAGCAGGCGCGAACAGCTCCTCATCGTTCCGCTGGTGGTCGCCGCGAACCTGATCTATTTCTCGATGCTCGACCTGCCCAAGGCGATCATCAACGAGGCGATCCAGGGCAAGCGCTTTCCGGAGCCCGAGTCCACCGTGGCGTTCCTTAAAGTGCATGTCACGCTGCCGCATTTCCTTGGCGGCGAGACGCTCCACCTGTTCGACGGCTTTGGG
>JANYII010000279.1 GCA_025358705.1 Betaproteobacteria bacterium
ACTGCGTTTCTGGTGCGCTCATATCGGGGAGTTGAATTGCAGAGTGCGCGAGAATATCAGAGTGACGACCCTTCGCACCTGGCGGCGGAACTTTTCAGCGCCATGCCGGCGTGAAGATGGTTCACGTGCCCTATAAAGGCAGCGCGGAATCCATGACGGCCACCCTGGGCGGACAGGTGGACCTGACCTTCTTCGCCTTCAGTTCCGCCCTGCGCAATGCCCAGGCGGGCAAGCTGCGCGCCATCGCCGTCGGCGGCACCAGGCGCAATCCGCAACTGCCGAACGTGCCTTCGATCTCCGAGGTGATCCCCGGCTACAGCGCCACGTCGTGGACCGCGCTGGTCGCGCCGCCCGGCACGCCCGCGCCGGTGGCGCAGAAGCTGGCGCAGGCTGTATCCGAATTCGTCAAATTGCCCGACGTGCAAAACCGCTTGATCGAGGCGGGCGACGAGTCTTTCGACATCACACCCGCGCAGGTAGCCGCCTTCCTGCGCGACGAGAGCCTGCGCTGGGGCAACCTGATCAAAGCCGTGGGCATTACGGCACAGTAGCGATCGCGGCCTTCCCTTCAAATCTCATACAACCGGATCGACATCGAGGCGCACCACGGAGCCCTCGAGGCCCGGCGCGGCCGCCGGGTAGCGCTTGAGCACCAGCGGGTCGTGCCCGGGAATCACATGCGCTCGCGAGCTCGCGAGCGCGTAGCACTTCGCATGGCCGGCAAGCATGTCGGCGACGTTGTAGACGATGGGGAACGGCCGCCCCTGCTCCATATTGGCGTAGAAGTGCGACGCGTCCGAGGCGAGCACCACCCAGCCGCGCCGCGTGCGCACGCGCACGAACTGCAGCCCCATGGTGTGGCCGCCGACGTGGTGCAGCGTGATGCCGGGCGCCAGTTCCGATTCGCCGTCGTGGAATTGCACGCGTCCGTCATGCACCCGGCGCACCATCTGGGCTACGTCATCCGCCTCGAACGCCATGCGCATCGCCGGGTGGCACATGCAGCGCCCGGTGCAATATGCCATCTCGCGATCCTGCAGGTGGAAGCGCGCGTTCGGGAACAGGCCGTAGTTGCCGCAGTGGTCGTAATGCATGTGGCTGATGATGACGTCTTCGACTTTCGACGCGTCGATGCCGATCGCGCGCAGCTTCTCGCCGGGATCGCCGAGGAACTCGCGCTGGCGCTTCTTCGCCATCGCGGCGTCGAAGCCGGTGTCGAGCGCCCACACCCTGCCGCCCCCCCTGATCGCCCAGATGAAATAGTCGAGCGGCATCGGCACGTCGTGCGGATCGCCACCGATGAAATTTTCGGAGGCGCGCCGGTCGTGGTGCGCGTATTTGACCGCGAAGATTTCGTAGACAGGTTCAGTCATGCGGCTTCACCTCCATGCGAAGAGGGGCGAGATTATCGATCAGCATGCCATGTCCCCGCCGGGGACTGCAGCGGCCGATTTGCCGCATGAATGCCCAGTAGGACGCGGCGGGGTTGGTGATCACCGGGCGGCGGAACTCTTCTTCCAGCACCGGGATCGCCACATTGCTCAACCACGCGCCACCCGCGAGCAGCAGCCCGTCGGCGCCCGGATTGTCCTCGAACGCCCGCCGACCGAGCGCGAGCGCCATGTCGACGCCGTCCTGCGGCCGGACTTCGAGCACCTGCTGCGTGGTGTGCGCTTGCGAGGCCCAGCCAAGCGGCTCGAGCCCGGCGTCGCGCAGGTAGGCGGCGACCCTGCCCATCAGCGCATCGTCCCATTTGCCCGCCATCGCGATTTTGCGGCAGCCAAGCAGATTGAAGCCTTCGATGCACTCCTCGAAGTCGAACGAGGACGGGATGCCCGGCGCGCGCCGCGCGGCCTCTTCGAGGAAGCCGAGCACGCGCTTGCGCCCGGCAAACGCGGGAACCGGGATGCCACCGTGCACGATCCGGTCCACTTTGCGCGAGGCGAGAAAGTCGAAGGCCGGCCAGAACGATTCGAGCGCGGCTTCCACGCCGGCCTCGGTGAACGCGCCGAGATTGAGCGGGTACATTACCAGCATCAGGTCCGGCGGGCAGGTGAGGTAGAACTGGTGCTGGACCGCGTCTCCGATCCTTGGCGCGAGGATGTAGCCGAGCTGGCCGGTCGGCACCATGGACGGTCTGCCGGCTATTCCGGCTTGAGTTGGGCCAGCGCCACCAGTTTCCGGTAGCGCTCGATCTCGGCGCGCGTGAAGGCGGCCAAGTCGCGCGGCGAACCGAAAGCGAGGTCGACGCCGAGTGCGGCGAGCTTCGCGCGCATCTCCGTGTTTTCCAGGGCGCGCCCGGTGGCTGCGTTCAGCCGCTCGATGATCTCGGCCGGCGTGCCGGCCGGCGCATAGAGCGCGTTCCATCCGGAGAGCGTCAATTCCGGAAATCCGGCTTCGACCATCGTCGGCGCGTTGGGTGTCAGTGGCGAGCGCTTCTCGCCGGTGGAGGCGATGACGTTTACCTTGCCGCCCTGGATCACCGGCCCGAGCGCGGAGAACGGGTAGAACAGGAACGCCACTTCGCCTCGGCCGACCGCGCCGAAGATCTGGCCCGCGTCCTTGAACGGAACGTGCTGCACCTGCAGGCCCGCGGTCACGGCGAGCATCGCCGCCTGCAGGTGGTTCTGGGAACCCGGCCCGCTCGTCGCGTAGTTGAGCTGGCCCGGGCGCGCCTTCGCGTAGGCGATCAACTCGGCCACCGTGGTGACCGGGATGGACTGGTGGACCACCAGCACCGCGGGGAATATCGAGATGCGCGCGATCGGCGCGAAATCCGCGATCGGATCGAAGGGCACCTTCTTGAACAGGCTCACGCTGGTCGCATGCGACGCGCTGGTGCCCATGACAATGGTGTAGCCGTCCGGCGGGCTCTTCGCCACCGCATCCGCGCCGATCATGCCGCCGCCACCGGGGCGATTCTCGACCGCCACCGGCTGGCCGAGTTCGTTTGCCAATCCAATGCCGACATGCCGCGCGACGAGATCGGTCGCGGTACCCGCGCCGAACGGAACGATCAGGCGCAGCGCCCGGGTTGGATAGGTCTGCGCGGACGCTGGAGCAAGCACAGCGAGCGCAGCGTTGCAAAGCAGGATGCCGGCAAGGATACGTGCCAGGTGAAGCCATTTACGCATCTGCACTCCTTGCTGGCGGGAGGGAGGGATTCACATTTTGCCCGCCGCGCCGCGCCAGCGCTAGTTCTTGCCGGTGATCCCGGCAGAGTTACCACGATATTTACCACGCTTGAGAGGTTAATACCCGGTTCAAGGGCGGAATCGAATACTGCCTGAAGCTCCGCGCCAAGCCTAGAAATTCACGGTTCGCGTTCGAACTGTTGCCCCCATAGTTGCCCCCGCGATGCACGCACGGCCGGCGGGGGGAGCTGTTTGAACGTCCGCTTCCGGCCAAAAGCGGTCGTTCGATGATCTGGCCGCCTCAAGGGTAGCAGTAGACATGAATATCAATCCGCCTTTGCCCCGGATGCCTTGAC
>JANYII010000299.1 GCA_025358705.1 Betaproteobacteria bacterium
CGCTCGCCGATGCGCGGCTGGACGACCCGCACCATGGCGCGGATGAGCGGGCGCGGGGTGTAATACTCGCCGCCGTTGCGCCCGGCGTTACCCATGTTCCTGATCTTGGCTTCGTAGAGGTGCGAGAGCTCGTGCTTCTCGGCCTGCGAGCGGAAGCGCAGCTCGTCGATGTGGTCGATGATCTCGCGCAGGTTATAGCCGCTGGTGATCTTGTTCTTGATCTCGCCGAAGATCTCGCCGATCTTGTATTCGATGGTGTTCGGGCCGCTGGCCTTCTGCTTGAAGCCGTGCAGGTAGGGAAAGAGCTTCGCGTTGACGAAATCGCGCAGGTCGTCGCCCGAAAGCGCGCTGTTGTGGTCGAGCTTGCCGCCCTTGTCTTTCGGTGCGGCCCAGCTTTCCCAGCGGTACGCCTTGTCGAGGATGTAGCTGTACTTCTTGCCGTCGAGCCTTGCCTCGGTGGCGCGGTCCTGCTCGAAGCCGTCGAGGTATTTCAGGAACAGCAGCCACGAGGTCTGCTCGGTGTAGTCGAGCTCCGTGGTGCAGCCGGCCTCCTTCCAGAGGATGTCGTCGATGTTGCGGAAGGCTTGTTCAAACATGGCGTTGTATATCATGGCACGTGGGCAAATGCCCACGCGTACACTGGCCGTCCGATTGGAGATGGAGCACGGGTGATGAACGTCGGATTTCATGGCATCTGGGGCCTGCTGGTACTCGCGGCGGACGTGTGGGCGGTCCTGCAGATCGCGCAGAGTTCGGTATCGAACGAAAAGAAGGCGCTGTGGATCGTGCTGGTGGTGGTGTTGCCGCTGCTCGGGCTGATCCTGTGGTATTTCCTCGGGCCGCGAGGCGGCGCGAAGACGTAATCAGGGAGGAGTGATGTTCGAGACGACGATCGCGGGCAGTTTGCCGAAGCCGGGCTGGCTGGCGGAAGAAGACAAGCTGTGGCCGGCGTGGAAGGCCGAGGGCAAGGACCTGGCGCGTGCGAAGCGCGACGCGACGCTCTTGTGGCTGAAGGAGCAGGAGGACGCGGGCATCGACATTGTCACCGACGGCGAGCAGTCGAGGCAGCACTTCGTGCACGGTTTCCTCGAGTACGTCGAGGGCATCGACTTCGAGCACAAGGTGAAGATGGGCATCCGCAACAACCGCTACGACGCGATGGTGCCGGTGGTGGTGGGCCCCTTGAAGCTGAAAGGACGCGTTCACCGCACGGAAGCCGTTTTGATGAGAAATCATTCAAAAGGCAAAATCAAAATCACGATGCCTGGGCCGATGACGATCGTCGACACGCTCGCCGACCGGCACTACGGCGACAAGGTGAAGCTGGCGATGGCCTTCGCCGAGCTGCTGAACCAGGAGGCGCGCGCGCTGGAGAAGGACGGCGTGGACACGATCCAGTTCGACGAGCCGGCGTTCAACGTGTTCATGGGCGATGTCACCAAGTGGGGCATCGACGCGCTGCACGTGGCGATCAAGGGCCTGAAGAAGGTCAAGACCTGCGTGCACATCTGCTACGGCTACGGCATCAAGGCGAACACGGACTGGAAGGAAACGCTCGGCAGCGAATGGCGCCAGTACGAGCAGATCTTCCCGGCGCTGGCGAAGAGCAAGCTGGACCAGGTGTCGCTCGAGTGCATCCACTCGCGCGTGCCCGCCGAGCTGATGAAGCTGCTCAAGGGCAAGGACGTGCTGGTGGGCGTGATCGACGTGGCGAGCGACAAGGTCGAGACGCCCGAAGAGGTGGCAAAAACCATCGGGCAGGCGCTGAAATACGTGCCGAAGAAGCACCTCTTCCCCTGCACCAACTGCGGCATGGCGCCGATGAGCCGCGAAATCGCGATCGCGAAGCTGAAGGCGCTCGCCGCGGGCGCGGCACTAGCGCGCAGGCGCTACCGTTGACAACGCGCAAGAAGTACCGTTAAGCCTTAGCGAACTCCAACAACAGCCGGACGGTTTCGCCCGGCTGCTCCTGCTGCACCCAATGCCCGGCGCCCTCGACGAAGTGGATGCCGCGGAACTGCGAGCAGCCGTTGCGCAGGATTTTCTCCGGGTCGCCTGCGCGCTGGTACGGCCCCCAGTCGCTCTTGCCCGAGATGAAGCAGGACGGCACGTCGATTTTGCGGCCGGCGAACATTTCCAGCTCGGCGTTGAACGCCCCGGTGGTGCCGCAGCGGTACCACTGCAGCCCGCCCTGGAAGCCGGTGCGCTCGAATTCCCTGCTGTAAAAGCGCATCTCTTCTTCCGGCAACCATTTGCAATCACCCGTCGGCATGTCTGGCGCTACCGTTTCAGCCATGTTCTTGTCGAAATCCATGATGTAGTACGTCGGCATCTTTGCCACTTCCGACGCAGTCCATGACGCAAGCACAGTGGGCTTGTTCGCCTTCCAATCCGCGCTCTTGACGTGGTAGTAGGCGCGCAGGAAGGCATGCACGCCCTGCGGGCAGTGCTGCATGTTGTCGTTGGCCTCGCGCGTGGAGTAGTACCACTGGTAATGCTTGCGCGGGCGCGGCAGCCTGGCGAGGTCGTCGTGGATCGGGTCGTGTACCTTGCGCGTCGGCAGCGGCGGCGGACCGCCGAAGGGCGCGCTCATCAATGCCACCGAGCGGAAGAGATCGGGCCGCACCAGCGCGCACCAGGCCGCCACCGGCGAGCCGAAGTCGTGCCCCACCAGCAGCGCAACGGATTTATGGCCGAGCGCAGCCACAAGACCGACCGCGTCGCGCACCAGGTTCAGCAGGCGGAACGACGACAGGTCGCAGTCGTAACGGTTATCCCACCCCGTGGTCCGCCCATAGCCGCGCTGGTCGGGCGCCACCACGTGGTAGCCGGCCTGCGCGAGCGGCAGCATGACCTTGCGCCAGCTGTAGGCGAGTTCCGGGAAGCCGTGCAGTAGCAGCGCCAGCGGGCGGTCCGGGGTTTCAAATCCCGCTTCCAGCACGTGGACGTTCAGGCCGTTGATGTCCGGCACGAAACGCGAACGCACACCGGCGGGAAGGTTTATTTCAAAGGTCATTCGGAGTACCCTTCGCAGTCCTTTTTCGCACATCAACTTGATACAACAAGGCTACCCCATGTATCCCAATACCCAATTATTCATCGACGGCGCGTGGTGCGCCGCCGCCTCCGGCAAGACGCTGCCCGTGATGAACCCGGCCACCGGCAAGCAGATCGGCACCCTCGCCCACGCGGAGAAGGCGGACCTGGACCGCGCGCTCGCGGCCGCGGCCAAGGGCTTCGACGTGTGGCGGAAGATTTCCGCCTTCGAACGCTACAAGGTGATGCGCAAGGCCGCCAACCTGATGCGCGACCGGCTCGACCTGGTCGCCACGCTGATGACCATGGAACAGGGCAAGACCGTGGCCGAGGCGAAGGCCGAGATCCTGAACGGCTGCGACACCATCGACTGGTTCGCCGAGGAGGCGCGCCGCGCCTACGGCCGCGTCATCCCGGCGCGCGCCGAGGGCGTGTACCAGCTGGTGATCAAG
>JANYII010000308.1 GCA_025358705.1 Betaproteobacteria bacterium
CTCCAGCGTGAAAGGATTGCCGAACCGCTTCGTCTACGGCGCCACCAAGGCGGCGGTCATCGGCCTGACCAAGGCGATCGCCGCGGACTACGTCAAGCAGGGCATCCGCTGCAACTGCATCGGCCCGGGCACCGTGGACACGCCCTCGCTGGGTCAACGCATCAACGCTTTCGCCGATCCGGTGCAGGCGAAGAAGGATTTCATCGCGCGCCAGCCCATGGGGCGTCTTGGCTCGGTCGAAGACATCACGGGAATCCTCGTGTTCCTGGCTTCCGATGAGGCGAAGTTCGCGACCGGCAACATGTATTCGATAGACGGGGGAATGACGATATGAAATTGTGCCGCTACGGCAAGAACGGCTTCGAGAAGCCGGGCATCATCGACGCCGACGGGCGCCTGCGCGACCTTTCCAAGGTGGTCGAGAACATCGGCCCCAAGGAACTGGCGCCGCGCGGCTTGAAGCTGCTGGCCAAGGTAAAGCCCGAGACGCTGCCGGTGGTCGCCAACGGCCCGCGCCTGGGCGTGCCCTTCATCGGGATTGGAAAATTCGTCGCTATCGGCCTGAACTACAGCGACCACGCGAAGGAGGCGGGCCTGCCGATTCCCTCCGAGCCGATCGTCTTCATGAAGGCCACCACTTCCATCAGCGGGCCGAACGACGACATCATCACGCCCAAGCGCTCGACCAAGCTCGACTGGGAAGTCGAGCTCGGCATCGTCATCGGTTCCAAGGCGCAGTACGTCGAGGAGAAGGAAGCGCTCGAGTACGTCGCCGGCTACTGCGTGGTGAACGACGTCTCCGAGCGCGCCTTCCAGCTCGCCACCACGCAATGGGACAAGGGCAAGGGCTTCGACACCTCCGGGCCGATCGGCCCGTGGCTCGTCACCACCGACGAGATCACCGACCCGCAGCGCCTGGAGATGTGGCTCGATGTGAACGGCAAGCGCATGCAGTCGGGCAGCACGCGCACCATGATCTTCAACTGCGCGCAGATTGTGTCGCACGTGAGCCAGTACATGACGCTCTTGCCGGGCGACATCATCACCACCGGCACGCCGCCGGGCGTCGGCCTGGGCATGAAGCCGAATCCGGTGTTCCTCAAGCCGGGCGACGTCATGACGCTCGGCATCCGCGGCCTCGGGGAGCAGAAGCAGAGGGTCGTCGCCTACTCCGAGTAATGTCGTCGCCCCCGCGCAAGCGGGGACCCACGCCTTCTAGAAAGGCGTTCCGTCCTTCCTGCTGTATTTCCACTTGCCGTCCGCGCCGTAGACGGCCATGACGTCGTCGTCCGGGTAGTTCACCGCGTCGCCGGTGCTGCGGTCACCTACCTCGAGAAACACGACATCCCGCATGGTGCGATTGACGAGATGGTGCGCGTCGCCCGTGCCTGCCTTGAACCCCGCGCACATGCCGGGCTTGAGCAGAGTCTCGCCAGCGTCCGTCATCAGGACCGCCTCGCCCTCGAGCATGTAGACGAACTCATCCTGCTTGCCGTGCGCGTGCCGCAACGCCGATTGCCCACCCGGCGCGAGCCGTGTCAGGTTCACGCCGAAGTTCGTCAGCCCGAACAGATCGCCAAGCACTCGCTTGTCGCGGCCCGGCGCCACCTTGGCCACCATCTCGGCCGGAAACGGCGGCGACGTCGGCTTGGCGCGTGGTACGGCGCTCGCCGCAATAACTGCAGCCGGAAATTTAGAGTCTGCCATGGTTATCTTCGCCACCAGGTGAGGGATTTTCTGGCGCTGTCCCAGTAAAAGTGAAACGAATCGCAAATGTCGTCCACCATCGAAATAGCCGAACACCCCTTGACCTGCGCGCACCCTGGTAACGGGCCATCTTCCGTTCTGCATACCATCGGGTACGAATCGAGCTTGACCGGCGTGGCGCAAAACGAACCTTGATCATGTTTTCCAACCGCAAACCGTGCGGTGAAGGGTTTCCGGCCCGGTTGCGAATTTGTTCCGAACACGACGCCCAGCCAGACTGCCTTTTTCCCGTAGCCGACATAGGACGTATCGGCGATCCCGTCGCAGCTTACGTCCGCCACCACCTTGGAATCTGCGTCCCAATTTACGCCGGCGCCGGTTCTGCGCAGCATCTCCAGCGCATCGGGCGCAGCAGTCTGGGCGTTCGCGGTTGCCATGGCAGACATTGCCAATGCCAACAATATGCGGGTCACAGCCACTGCTCGATTCGGCTCACCCTTCAATAGGTCATGCACGCGGCATTCAGGAGGCCGGCGGACATGGATATCGCGGCGAGGACGATGCCGGTGGCGACCTGGCCATCGGGAATGCGGCGGGATACGTTCAGCAGGGAATAGCGCACCGCGACGTAGACGAGCAGCTGCACGATGCCGGCGATAAAGGCCCAGAGCATCATGTCCCAGGGGTGCACCGCCTGGAATATTGCGGCGGCGAGCGGGAAGGTGAAGCCGAGGACCGAACCCGACAGGCTAAGCGCCGCGGCGATGTTGCCGTCCTTGATCAGCTTCAGCTCGTTGTACGGCGTGACCCAGAGGTAGACGATCAGGTAGATATAGATGAAGGCGATCGCGAGGCCGGCGTAGATCAGGAATTCGTCGAAGCCCGAAAGCGAGAATTTCACGAAGTCCATGGTCGACACCTCAGGTGAAGTAGTGGGGCACGAAGCGGCTTGAATTCCTGGTGATCGGCGAGTCATCCTCGCGGATGCCCACCCCGGCAGGCTGGTCGCCGACGATCCATGCGCCGATCACCGGGTAGCGGCCGTCGAACACGGGCAGCGGCGCGACGCCCTGGTAGACGAAGCCTTCTTCGCCGTAGCCGCCCGGCTGCTGGCGCACCACGCCGCGGTTGCGGATGGTGACATTGGCGCCTTCGCGGGAGAGCAGGGGTTTTTTCACGTAGTCGGAACCGAATTTCTGCGGCGTGAAATAGGCCGGCAGCAGATTCGGGTGGCCGTAGTTCATTTCCCACAGCAGTACCAGCAGCGCCTTGTTGGACAGCAGCATTTTCCACGCCGGCTCGACCAGTGTCGCCGGCCGGCCGAGCAGGTGCTGGCCGAATTCCTCGCGCACCAGCCATTCCCAGGGATAGAGTTTGAACAGGCTGGAAACGGGCGCATCCTCCAGGTCGAGGAAGCGCGCGCCGTCCCAGCCGAGGTCTTCGATGTCGATGTGGCGCGCATCCCAGCCGGCCTGCAGCGCGCAGTCGCGCAGATATTCGACCGTGCCGAGGTCTTCGTCGTTGTCCTTCACGCTGGCCAGATGCAGGACGCCACCGGCCGCCGGCCGCATCGCCTTCAGGCGCTCGATCAGTTTTTCATGCAGCGAGTTGAATTGATCGGCTTCAGACAGTACATCTTCGAGCCATTGCCATTGAACAACGCTTGCCTCCAGCAGCGAGGTCGGCGTGTCTGCGTTGTATTCCAGGAGCCTGGGTTCGCCTTCGCCATCCCAGCTGAAGTCGAAGCGCCCATAGAGCGTGGCTTCGCGCTCGCGCCAGGATTGCGCCACGAGTTCGCGATACGGCGCGGGAATCGCGAACTGCGCGAGGAGATTCGAGCGTACGGCCTCGTCGGCCGCCTTGAGGCAGAGCTGATGCAGTTCCGCCGTTACTTCTTCGATGCGATCTACCTCGGCAGCTGAAAAGACGTAGCAGGCACTCTCGTCCCAGTAGGTGCCGCCCATCGAGTGGAAGAAAAACCCCGCTTCCTCGCAGCGCTGGCGCCAATTGGCGCGTGGCGTTCGCCTTTCACGCCGCACGCTAACTGCCCGATGAGGAAGCGTGGCTGGAGGACGAGCCGAAGCCGCCACGCGAGATGCTGCTGGAACCGCCACTGCTGATACCCATGCGCGTGGCGCGCGCGGAGAACGACGAGCTCGCAACCGAGCCGGGCGGCAGCCGGGTGGCGTCCATCGCGTTCGGGCTGGAGACCGTGCGGCCGCGGCCGAAAAAGCTCCAGCCGTTGGAAGCGTAGTAGGGCGGCCCGTAGTGGTAACTGCTGGCGTAGCGGCCGTCCTTCACGGGTTCGCAAAGGGAGGTATCGCTCCAGTCTTTCGCGCAGTCCTGCGGGCTGGCATAGGCGTCGCGCTGCTCGACCGGCGAGCCGCACCCGCCCAGGGTCGCACCCCCCGCGAGGACCAAAGTGATGGCCGTACTGCGCTTCCTGATCGTTCCGCGCATGTTCTATCTCCCCGCGGGAAAGTGTATGCCGGAGGCCGCCGCCGCGCTAGTATTGGGCCAACTTTCAGGACTCAGTCCAGGAGCCTCCCATGAACGAAAGAGCCCGTCCCGAAGCCGTCGAAACGTCTCGCCCGTCGCTGGAAAACTCGCCGTTTTTCATGCCGTTTTCGATGAACCGCGCATTCAAGAAAGCGCCACGCCTGCTCGCGCGCGCCGAAGGCATGTACTACTACACGCCGGAAGGCCGCAAGATTCTCGATGGCACCTCCGGCCTGTGGTGCGTCAACGCGGGCCACTGCAGGAAGCCGATCGTCGAGGCGGTGCAAAAAGCGGTGGCGACGCTCGATTTCGCGCCGCCGTTCCAGATGGGCCATCCGGCGGCCTTTGAATTCGCCGAGAAGCTGGCGCCGCTGCTGCCCAAGGGCGTGACGCGCATCTTTTTCACCAACTCCGGGTCCGAGTCGGTCGACACGGCGCTAAAGCTCGCGATCGCCTATCACCGCCAACGCGGCGAAGGGCAGCGCATCCGCCTGATCGGACGCGAGAAGGGGTATCACGGCGTCAACTTCGGCGGTACCGCGGTTGGCGGCATCGTCGGCAATCGCAAGATTTTCGGCGCACTGGTGACCGGTGTTGACCACATTCGCCACACCCACGACCCGGTGAAGAACGCGTTCTCGCGCGGCCAGCCCAAGCACGGCGCGGAACTCGCCGAGGACCTCGAGCGCCTGTGCCAGTTGCATGATCCCTCCACGATCGCGGCGGTGATCGTGGAACCGGTGGCCTGTTCGGCGGGCGTTTTCGTGCCGCCGGTCGGCTATCTGCAGAAATTGCGCGAGATCTGCGACAGGCACGGCATCCTGCTGATTTTCGACGAGGTGATCAACGCTTGGGGCCGCCTCGGCAAGCCGTTCGCGTCCGATTACTTTGGCGTCATCCCGGACCTGATCACGACGGCCAAGGGCATCACCAACGGCACCATTCCGATGGGCGCGGTGATGATGAAGGAAAACCTCTACCAGGCCTTCATGACCGGCCCGGAGAACGCGGTCGAGATGCCGCACGGATACACCTATTCCGCGCACCCGATCGCCTGCGCTGCGGGCCTGGGAACGTTGAAAGTCTACGAGGACGAGGGCCTGCTGACGCGCGTTGGCGAACTTGCCAAATACTGGGAAGACGGCGCGCACTCGTTGAAGGATTGCCCGAACGTGATCGACATCCGCAACATCGGCCTGATTGCCGCGATCGAGCTTTCGCCGCGCGCTGGCGTCGTCGGCGCGCGCGGCATGGAAGCGCACCTCAAGGCCTTCGAAAAGGGCACCTACATGCGGGTCACGGGCGATACCATCGCGCTGGCACCGCCGCTGATCATCCAGAAATCGGAGATCGACCAGCTGTTCGGGACGGTGCGCGAAGTGCTGAAGGGCCTGGCCTAGAAAAACGAAGGGGCGCCGCAGCGCCCCTTCCCGTACCCCCCGTCTTCCGCGGGGTTTGCAGCAGTCTTTCCGAGCGGGTTTTTCCTACTTCGCGGCAGCCCTCACCACGCCCAGGCGCCGGCCGCGGGTTTGCTGCTTCAGGCGCGGCGGGTTGACCAGGTCGCGGACGAAGTTGGGCAGCGCGAACACGCCCTCGTGGGTCTCGCCGTTGTAGAACCTCAAGTCCTGGAGTTTCCGGTATTCGATGCGGCGGTCGATCTCATCCGCGGTAAGCGACTTGGGATCGAGCTTGTCCGAGCACACGGCCATCGCCCACTGGGCGCCATAGAGCGGGATATACATGGTGTACGGCCGCACGATGCGGAAAATCCCGTTCAGGCGCTGGGCGAGCTCGGCAACGCGTTCCGGCCGTGCGACCGGCGCGCCGATATGCAGCACCAGCGCGCCACCGGGGGCGAGCGCGGCGCGGCACTGCTGGAAAAATTCCGCCGAGTAAAGCGCCTCCGCCGGCCCCATCGGGTCGTTCAGGTCGAGCGCGATCAAGTCGAAGCGCTCGGCCGTCTCGCGGATGAACTTCATGCCGTCGCCGATGAGCACGCGCAGCTTCGGGTTGTCGAAGGCGCCGCGGTGCACCGCGAAGAAGTGCTCCTTCGCGATCTTCACCACGTCCTCGTCGATCTCGCACATCGTGACCTGCTCGACCGAGGGGTGCTTGAGCGCCTCCTCGGAAGAGCCGCCGTCGCCGCCGCCCACGATCAGCACCTTCTTCGGCGCCGCATGCGCGGCGAGCGCCGGGTGGATCAGGTTCTCGTGATAGACGAACTCCTCCCGCTCGGAGGTCATGTTGTACCCGTCGAGGCGGAAAATCCGGCCGTAGTGCGGCGTGTCGTAGACCTGCAGCTTCTGGAACTTGGTCTGCCATTCGCCGACCTGGCGCGCGGCCTTGATATAAAAGCCGGTGGAATCGTTCAGCGGCTCCATCAGCAGGTGCTCGCCGCGGTCCACCTCGTGGCGCGCGACTTCGCTTGGCTGGAAATGGGCCACGATCGACTCGAACAGCTGGCGCGCCTTGGCGGAGTTATCTGCCTGGTAATTGCAGACGTAGACATCCAGTGTCAGTCCCTGCTTTTCGGGCCAGGTGTGGATCGCGAGGTGCGATTCGGCGAGCA
>JANYII010000133.1 GCA_025358705.1 Betaproteobacteria bacterium
CCGGCAGGTTGTTGTTGACCACCAGCAGGTTCGGGAACAGGCCCGTCATGGACACCGGCGCGAAGTCCCGGAGGTGGTCGAAGGGCATCTTCGCGTAGAGCGTCGGGTTGATGGCGTGCGAGGCGACGGTGATCCAGCCCAGGGTGTAGCCGTCGGGCGCGCTGCGCGCGGTCTCCGCGACGCCGATGTTGCTGCCCGCTCCCGGCTTGTGGTCGATGACGAACTGCTGGCCGAAATGGCGGCTGAGCCAGTCGCATAGCAGGCGTCCCTGGAAATCGGTGCTGCCGCCCGGCGTGAACGGGATGATCAGGCGCACTATCTTCGCCGGCCAGTTCGCCGCTGGGTCCTGGGCCCGCGCCATCCGCGCCAGGCCAAGTCCCAACGCGAACCCGGCGCCGATCTTCAATGCGGTTCTGCGTTCCATGGCTTGCGCTACCCTCACCCCAAAAAGCCAAGCTTTTGATTTGATTGACCGAACACTAGAATACCTGTATAAAGGCTGGGCAGGATTCTCAAGTAGCGAATAGGCTGGTTAGGTCGTAGCGTCCGCGCTGTGCTCATCAGGTCCCATCTCTTCCTTGATTTTCCGCAGGGCAAACACAAAACCGCCCTTACTACGCAGTCCATTAAATTCAAGGAAATAGACCAATGAGTACAGGTACCGTTAAGTGGTTCAACGACGCCAAGGGTTTCGGCTTCATTACGCCGGACGACGGCGGCAAAGACCTTTTCGTGCATTTCTCGGCGATCCAGGGCGGCGGCTTCAAGTCGCTCAAAGAGAACGACAAGGTGCAGTTTGATATCGGCCAGGGCGCGAAAGGCCCGAACGCCACGAACGTCAAGCCGGTCTGATAGCCCGATCAGCTTAAAGAGAGCCCGGGCAACCGGGCTCTTTTCATTTGGAACCTTTATGAGCATCCCGATCCTGGAACGCAAGCGCTACATGGTTGGCAAGTACGAGATCATCGCCAAGCCGTTTCCCTACTCGGCGCACATGTTCCGCTACACGGTGTTCGTCGATGGCAAGCGCATCGGCGCGATGGCCAGCGTGCCGTCGGAATCCGATTGCCTGTTCATGGAAAAGCCGCCGATCGTGCCGCCGCTGGTGCCCTACCAGGCGGTGTACCGCCCCGGCCGTCCCAAGAAAGGCGCGCCGCCGCGCGTCGCGGTCGACGCCCCCACGCCGCCGCGCGAAGAACTGCCGCACGGCATGGCGTTCCCGCAGGCCTCGGACGAGCGCTGAGGAAAATCGGGGTCAGAGTCCGATTGAGGCCTACCTAATCGGACTCTGACCCCGATTTTCAGTCGTTGTATTTGACTGGCAGTGCGATCCACGCCAGCACGCTTAGCAGTAGCAGGATCAGCCCGGCCTTGTAGGTGATGCGCCAGGCGCGATTGGCGCTGCCGAGCAGGTCCAGCGATTCGACGTAAAGCACTTCGCAGGCACCGTTGCCGGTGTCGGTGCGCACCTCGCTGCTGACGCGGGTGCCGCCCGGCCTGCCGTCCTTGAAAACCGTGTAGTCCACCAGGTAGCCGCGCACGCGGATCTGGTCGCCGATGCGCAATGCCTTCAGACTGCGCGCGACCGATGGATCATCGGTCACCATGTGGTTGTTGGACGCTTCGGTCATGTTGAAGGCGTTCCAGGCCTCCTGCGACTTCGCCTCAAAGCTGCAGGCCACTGGTCGTTCCAGAAACTGAGGCCACGGTACGCGCCGCCACGCACGTTGCCTCCCCACACCACGCACAGGTCCATCAGGTTGATGTGGTCGTTCCATTCCTTGTGCGCGTAGTCCCACCAGGAATCGGAGTGATGCAGGCTGACGATGAGGCCGCGCAAGTCGTAGCTGTAGCGCGGCTGGATGCGGTAATCGACGCCGTTGACGCGGGTATCGATCGGCTTGCGGATGACCTTGACCTGCGCGGGCTCTTCCAGCAGCTCGGCGCTCAATCCCGCGGCGGGCGGCAGCGCGTCCTTCATCCACCACGCCACCACCGCCAGCAGCAAGCTTGCGATCATGGCGTAGCGGACCAGGCGATGCAGCCACATGCCCTATCATAGCCATATGAAAACCAGCCTACCCGGCGCCGCGCTGTGCCTCGCCGCCCTGCTCTCCGGCTGCGGCGGCGTCAGCCTGTGGCCGTTCGACTCGTCCGGTTCGACGGAACAGAGCCGCAAGCCGGCCGATGCCACCGAGTACCTGTGCGACGGCGGCAAGGTTTTTTACGTGCGCAACCTGGACAGCGACGCGGTCTGGCTGATCGCGCCCGACCGCCAGATCCGCCTGGAACGGCCCGCCGGCACGAAGGATGCGATCTACACCGCCGGCAAGGTACGGCTGGAAATCACCGCGCAGGCCGCCACGCTGCTCGATGCGCCGGCGCAGTTCCTCGGCTGCAGGCGGCCGGACACGAAGTAGCAGCCCGCTCCACGATGACGACACCTTTGACGCAACTCGGCAGCGCCGTGGGAGCGCTGCTGAAGGAACGCAGGCACACCATCGCCGTTTCCGAGTCCTCCGCCGGCGGACTGATCAACGCCGCGCTTGTCGCGGTGCCGGGCGCATCGGCCTACTACCTCGGGGGAGCAGTTGTTTATACAGTTTTTTCTCGAGAAAACCTTTTAGACATCAAAGCCGGAGAGGTGAAAGGCATGCGCTCGGCGAGCGAGCCCTACGCCGCGCTGCTGGCGAAGACCGTGCGCGCCAACCTCGGCACGACCTGGGGACTGAGCGAAACCGGCGCGAGCGGCCCCACCGGCAACCGTTACGGCGACGCGGCAGGCCACGCCTGCATCGCGGTCAGCGGGCCGGTGGAGGCCGTGATCACGGTCGAGACCGGGCGCGCGGACCGGGAGGCGAACATGTGGGAATTCGCGCGCCGCGCGCTCGAGCTGCTGGAGTCCTGTCTTCTTCAATCGAAAGGAAAGCCATGATCGATCTCTACGCCGCCGGCACTTCCAACGGCATGCGCGCCCGCATCGCGCTCGAGGAATGCGGCCTGCCCTACAAGCTGAACTTCATCGACCTCGGCAAGGGCGAGCACAAGACGCCGAAGTTCCTCGCCATGAACCCGAACGGCCAGATCCCGGTGATCGTGGACCACGAAGGCCCGGGCGGCCTGTCCGTGACGCTGTCGCAGTCCACCGCGATCCTGCTCTACTGCGCCGAGAAGTCGGGCAAGTTCCTGCCCAAGGATCCGGCCGCGCGGCCGGCGATGCTGCAGGCGCTGATGAGCGCGTCTACCGACGTGACGCCCGTTTTTGGCGCGCTCACGGCGATGGCGAACGCCAAGCCGCCCCACGAACCGTCGGTGCAGGCGTTCAAGGATCGCCTGCGCAGCTTCTTCAAGGTCTGGGACGAGCAGCTCGGCAAGCGCGCGTTCGCCGGCGGCGATGAGATGACGGTGGCCGACCTGTCGCTGTTTGCCGGCTATTGGCGCACCAAGGGCGCGCAGCCCGCGCTGGTCGAGGGGTTCCCGAACCTGGCCAAGTGGGCCGAACAGATGGCGGTACGGCCTGCCATCCAGCGTGCGGTGAAGTTCTAGGCAGTCCGGCGCAGCATGGGCCTCGCCGGCACCTCGATGCATGAAGTCAGCTACCGCGTCGAGGGGAAAAGCGGGCCATGGGTCACGTTCGTCACCGGGATCGCCAACGACTATTCCATGTGGGATGGGCAGGCCCCGGCGCTGACAGGCGATTTCCGCGTCCTGCGCTACGACCTGCGCGGCCAGGGCGGAACGCCCCCGAGCAAGGGCGCGGTGACGATCAAATCGCTGGTGGCGGATCTCGTGGCGCTGTGGGATGCGCTCGGCATCGACAAGAGCCACCTCGTGGGGCTCGGCCTGGGCGGCGCCATCGCCCAGGCTGCGGCGATCCAGCATGCGCAGCGTATCGATCGCCTGGTGCCCTGCTGCTGCCGCGCGCAGATGGTTCCCGATTTCGCCGCCTTGTGGCACCAGCTCATCGCCACCGTCCAGGCGCAGGGCATCGAACCGATCGTCGAGCCGACGCTGCAGCGCTGGTTTCCCGATCCGTTCAGGACGGCCAATCCGAAAGCGATGGATGCGGTGCGCAACATGATCCGGCGCACCAGCGTGAAGGGTTATCTTGACTGCGCCGGCGCGTTCCTCGGCCTGGCGCTGGAGGACCGGCTCCATCTCATCCGCTCACCTGCGCTTTACCTGAGCGGCGCGGACGATCACCGTGGCGGTCCTTCTCCGCTCATGGCGGGGCTGGCGGCCAAAGTACCGGGCGCGCGGCATGCGGCGGTTCCGGACGCCGCGCACATCGCCAACATCCAGAACCCGGAAGGGTTCAATCACCTTCTCTTGGATTTTCTCCGTTGAATTTCCTTATGAAAACACCATTGATTGCAGCATTGCTGTGGGCATGCACGGTTAACGCTCAAACCTGGCCCACGAAACCCATTCGCTGGATCGTGCCAACAGGACCCGGCAGCGCGGTGGACGTCAACGCGAGGCGCGTCGCGCCGCGGCTGGCGGAAGTACTCGGCCAGCCGGTGATCGTCGACAACCGGCCCGGCGCAAACAGCATGATCGGCGCGCGCGAAGCGGCCCGTTCCGCGCCCGACGGCTACACTCTGCTGCAGGCCGTGGTGAACAACGCGCTGAACGACCTGCTCACGCCGGATCCCTGCTGCATCCTGAACGACAAGCTGGTCCCGGTGACGCGCCTGTACACCACGCCGCTGGTGATGGTGGTGCATCCCTCGGTGGCCGCCAGCAACCTGAAGGAATATGCGGCGCTAGCCAAGGCGAATCCCCAGGCACTCACCTATGCCTCCGGCGGCAACGGCGCGATCACCCAGATGGTCGGCGAATTGCTGAAGGCGACCGCCGGCATCCAGGTCCGCGAGATTCCCTACAAGGCGATCGGCGCCGAACTGCCCGACCTGACCGGCGGCCACGTCAGCACGGCGTTCCTGTCGCCGGTCGTGATCCGCGACCATGTCCGCTCCGGCAAGCTGCGTGCGATCGCAGTGGCAGGCCGCGAACGCCTGTCGATCCTGCCGGAAGTGCCGACCACGGCGGAGGCGGGCTTTCCGGGCGTCGAAGGCAGCGGCTGGAACGGCATCTTCGTGCCCGCGGGAACGCCGGCGGCGATCGTGGCGAAACTGCAGCAGGAAATCGCCCGCGTGCTGCTCTCGAAAGAGGTGCAGGACGATGCCCTGACCCTGGGCACCCAGGCGGGCGGTGAAAAACCCGAGGAATTCGCGGCCTTCGTGCGCTCCGAAATCCAGAAGTGGGGCAAGGTGATCAAGGACGCCGGCATCAAGGTCGAGTAGCGAGGCGACGCTTTATCTCTTCGATGTCGAAGATCGCCGGCTGCAGCGCGTTCAGGTAGGCAAAGCTCTCGGCGACCGAATGGTCGCGCGTGTAGGAAATCATCTGCTTGGTCGCCGCGACCGCCACGGGCGCCTTCGAAGCGATGCGCTTCGCCACTTCCAGCGCGCCAGCCACCAGCTGCTCGTGAGTATCGAACAAGCCGTTTACGAAGCCGAGGCGCTCGGCACGCTCCGCCGGCAGCCTGTCGCCGGTATAGCCCAGTTCGCGCACCACCGCCTCGGGCAGCTGCTTGGGCATACGATTGAAGGTGCCAACGTCGGCCATCATGCCGATGTTGATTTCCTGGATCACGAAATACGCGTCGCGCGTCGCGTAGCGCAGGCAGCAAGCGGTGGCCATGTCCACGCCGCCACCGATGCAACCGCCTTGCACCGCGGCGATCACCGGGAACGAGGCTTCAGCCAGGGAACTCAGGCTGCCCTGCAGTTCCTCCAGCTTTTCACGGAAATGCTTCCTTGCCGCCACGCTTTCCGTGGTCAATGCCCCTGAAGCAAACATCGAAACATCCAGCCCGGCGCAGAAATGCGGGCCCGTCGACGAGAGGACCAGAACACGGGTTTTCACATCGTTTTGCAATCCCCGCACGATCTGCGGCAATTCCTTCCAGAACGCGGCGCTCATCGCGTTGCGCCGCTCGGGCCGCGAAAGTTTCAGGTGCGCGACACCGCCTTCGTTCGACAATTCGAAACATTCGTAGCCCATGACGCCTCCATTTCCAGAAGCGCGATAGTCGCATCACTGACAAAGCCTTGCAAAGGCGATTTCAACCGCCGGTAAAATGCATTCGGATGACGGCGGGATCGCAAACGCAACAGGCAAGCCAGTTTCCCAGCGGCATCGTCCGCGAAGTCACGCCTCTGAGCATGTGGGGCGGCGACACCCTGATCTACAAATCGATCATCGCGCTGTCGGCCATCGCCCTGCCGGTCATCGCCTCGGTCAATATCTACCTGCGCGGCACCCCGTCCTGGCCGCAGCTCGGCGCGGCGGGCGCGATCTTCCTCGGCACCCTGCTGTGCTACATCCTGGCGCGCTCCGGCCGACGCGACATCGCCGCCACGCTGCTCATCGGCGTGCTCTGGCTGACCACCACCATCTACGCCTTTAACTCCGGCTACGGCATGCACAGCGCGGCGGTGTTCGTGTACCTGCCCTGCGTGCTGTACACGTCGCTGTTCTTCGGCTTGACGATCGCGTCGGTGGAACTGGCGCTCACCATCGCCGTCCTGGTGATGATGTATCTGGCGGAAGAGCGCGGGCACCTCGGCGGCGCCTCCGCGTTCATCACGCACGGCACCAACTTCAATTTCCTCGTCGGCGTGATCATCACCAGCATCGGCACGCTGGCCGTCGGCATGGTCTACCACCGCCGCGTCGAGCGGGAGGCCGCGCGCGTGGTGGCCGAGGCCGAGCAGCGGCGGCTCGCCATGGAGAGCGCGCAGGATGCGCAGGCCCAGTTGCAGACGGCGCACGCGAAATTGCAGCAGCTGAACGAGGAACTCTCGGCGCGGGACCGTTTCCGCGACCTGGAGATGGCGCGTGCGAAGCGCGACATCGACCTGTTCCACGACGTGGTATCGAAGGATTTCCCGGCCTCGCTGCGGGCTCTGCGGGAGGCCATCGCCAACCCGGACGAGCACACGGAAATCCGGCTGCAACGCGAACTCGGCCGCATGGAAGCCGTGGTCGGCGCGCTGGAAGAACTCGGACGCCATGGCCAGCCGGCGTTGCAGCGCACGCGGGTGGACCTTTTCACGCTGGCGCAGGAAGAGGTCCGGCAGCTTCGGGCCGTGCGCGAGCTGGCGAACGTGCGCTTCGACATCGACGCCGGCCTGCACGCCGAAGGCGACAAGCGGCTGCTTGCGGCGCTGCTGCGCCACCTCGTCAAGCGCGCCGCGCACGCCTGCCGCGCGGAGCCCGGTCCGCGGGTTCACCTCGGCAGCGGCTCACTCGACGGCCGCGCCGGATTCTTCATCCATGACAACGGGCCGGGAATGGACGCGGCGCGGCGCGAGAAGCTGTTCCGCCCCTTCGACAGGAACGACGCGCAGGACGACACCGTGGACATCGGCATCGTCAGCGCGCGCCGCATCGTCGAGCGCCACGGCGGCGAGCTGATCATCGACTCCCTGCCCGGCAAGGGAACGACGATTTTCTTTTTCCTGCCCGGCGCCTAGCGCAACGCGCGGAAAAATCCGCGCACGTCTTCGGCCAGGGCAACGGGCTGCTCCAGCGCGGCGAAGTGGCCGCCCTTCGGCATCACCGTCCAGCGGCGGATATCGGTGTAGGTCTTCTCCGCCAGCGAGCGCGGCGGGGTCAGTATTTCCTTCGGGAATTCGGCGTAGGCCATCGGCACGCCAATGGCGCCGCCTTCCGGGATCGGCCAGCCCGCGTGCAGGCGCGCGTAATACGGCCAGAAGGAAGAACCGATCGCCCCGGTGAACCAGTACAGGGAAATGTCGGCCAGCATCTCGTCGCGCGAAATGGCATTTTCCGGATTGCCGCCGCAGTCGCTCCAGGTCCTGAACTTCTCCACGATCCACGCCGCCAGCCCCGCGGGTGAATCGGTGAGGCCGTAGGCGAGCGTCTGCGGCCTGGTGCCCTGGATGGCCTGGTAGCCGGTTTCCTCTTTGAGAAAATTTGAGAGTTGAATTTTGTATTTTTTTTCCTCTTCATCTTCAAGAGAGAAATTAAAATCTCTTCGCACGACCAGCAAATTCAAATGAATTCCGATCACCCGTTCCGGATAGCGGTGGCCGAGCACTGTGCTGATGCCGGCGCCCCAGTCGCCGCCCTGGCAGCCGAAGCGCTTGTAGCCCAGCACATCCGTCATCAGTTCGGCGAACGCCTCGGCCATCTCTTCGGTGCCGAAGCGAGGCTGGCCCGGCTTGAACGACAGCCCGTAGCCCGGCAGCGACGGCGCGATCACCGTGAAGTCTTCCTGCAGCAGCGGAATCAGCTTGAGGAACTCAAACACCGAGCCCGGCCAGCCGTGCGACAGCAGCAGCGGCATCGCGTCGGGCCGCTTGCCGGGCGCGTGGATGAAATGCAGGTCGATGCCCCTGACCGG
The DNA here is from genome assembly GCA_025358705.1 of Betaproteobacteria bacterium. GTDB lineage: Bacteria > Pseudomonadota > Gammaproteobacteria > Burkholderiales > SG8-39 > RBG-16-66-20. The sequence continues at coordinate 8,438 of JANYII010000133.1, forward strand.
CACGGTGAACTGGGGAAAGGCATTCAGTTGCGCTTCGGCGGCGCGCCAGTCGAAGCCATCCCGCCAATACCCGGCCAGGCCCTTCAGGTACGCGAGGCTCGTTCCGGTGGACCATGGCTCCAGCGGCGGCTCATCTGGCCAGCGCGTGCGCGCAAGGCGCTCCTTCAGGTCCGCCAGCGCGGCGTCAGGAATGGCGAGGCGATAGGGTTTTGGGACTTTTTGCACGGATTTCCTCCCGCGTGGGGCGCACAATGGCGTTCATGAAACGACGCCCCCTGCTCGTGCTTGGAATCATAGCGGCATTCGCCGCTCTCCCCGCCTTTGCCGCCGACGAAAAAAAGAAGCCCTCCGACGGCGATACCTTCGACCAGGACACGGTGCTGCACGACGCCGAGGCGTTCTTCGGCAAGGGCGCCGAGGGCCTCGGCAAGGTGATCGAAAAAGCGTTCAAGGAAAACGGCCGGCCGGTCGGCTACATCAAGGGCCAGGAAGCGGCCGGCGCGATCACCGTCGGCCTGATCTACGGCGACGGCACCTTGATCATGAAAAACCAGAAAAGCCGGCGCGTGTTCTGGTCCGGGCCGTCGATCGGATTCGACCTCGGCGCCAACGCCTCCAAGGTGTTCACGCTGGTCTACGCCATGAAGACGCCGGGCGCGATCTTCCAGCGCTACCCCGCGGTGGACGGCAGTTTCTACTACGTCGGCGGCGCCGGCATCAACTACCAGCGGCGCGGCGGCATCACGCTCGCGCCGATCCGTCTGGGCGTCGGCCTGCGCGCGGGCGCGAGCATCGGCTACGTGCACTACACGCCAAAGAAGACCTACAACCCCTTCTAGAGAATAATCGGGCTCTGACCCCGATTTCCTGGAGGGAAATAATGCAGGCGCTCCGTAGTTATGTTTGCGGCCGCTGGATATCCGGTACCGGCACGGCGCAGACGCTGCTCAATCCAGCCACGGAAGTACCGCTCGCCACCGCGAGCAGCGAAGGCGTCGACCTAGCCGCCGCGCTCGACTACGCGCGCAATACCGGTGGACCGGCGCTGCGAGCGCTTGGCTTCGCGGAACGCGGCGCGCTGCTGCAGGGCATGGCCGACGCGCTGCAGGACGCGCGCGACGAGCTGCTCGCGCTGAACATGGCCAACGGCGGCAACACGCGCTCGGACGCCAAGTTCGACGTCGATGGCGCGATCGCCACCCTGCTCGCCTACGCCGAACTGGGCCAGGCGCTGGGCGCGGGCAAGTTCCTCGTCGACGGCGAAGGCATCCAGCTCGGGCGCTCGCCGCGCTTCCACGGCCAGCACTTTTCGGTGCCGCGCCACGGCGTCGCGGTGCACGTCAACGCGTTCAACTTTCCTGCCTGGGGCCTCGCGGAGAAAGCGGCGGCGGCGCTGCTTGCCGGCATGCCGGTGCTGTCCAAGCCGGCCACTGCCACCGCGATGGCGGCGCACCGCGCGATGCAGGTGATCGCCGAGGCGAAGGTCCTGCCCGAGGGCGCGCTGCAGATGCTGGTCGGCGCGCCGCGCGACCTGCCCGCATTGCTCGGCGCGCAGGACGTGCTCGCCTTCACCGGCTCGGGCGGCACCGGCGAGCGCATCCGCGCGCTGCCGAACATCATCCGCCACTCGGTGCGCGTGAACGTCGAAGCCGACAGCCTGAACGCCGCCGTGCTCGGTCCCGAAGTCGCGCCACGCGGCGACATGTATGAGCTGTTCCTCAAGGAAGTGGTGCGCGACATCACGCAGAAAGCGGGACAGAAATGCACCGCGATCCGCCGCATCCTGGTGCCGCGGGCCCTGCTCGCGGCGGTGAAGGAAGACCTGGTCGAGATGCTCGGCGCGACGAAAGTCGGCGATCCCGCCGACGAAGAATCGCGCATGGGGCCGCTGGCCACTGCGACGCAACTGAAAGATGTCTTGTCTGGAATGGAAAGACTTCAGACGGAAGGCGAGCGAATCGCAGGAAAGCCGGGCAGGCTTTCCGAGAAGGGGTTTTTCGTTTCTCCCAGTCTGTTTCTGATTGAAGGCGGAACCGTGGTCCACGAGCACGAAGTCTTCGGTCCGGTCGCATCGATCCTGCCGTACGAGGACACTCCCGCCGCGATCGTCGCGCGCGGCAACGGTGGGCTGGTGTGCTCGATTTATTCGGAAGACACGGCCTTCATCGAGGAAGCGGTTGCCGGCCTCGCGCCGTGGCACGGGCGCATCTACCTTGGCCATCCGAAGATCGAACTCTCGCCGGGTCCGGGCACGGTGCTGCCGCAGCTGGTGCATGGCGGGCCAGGGCGCGCGGGCGGCGGCGAGGAACTCGGCGGCCGGCGCGCTCTGTCGTTCTACCTGCAGCGCGTCGCGCTGGAAGGATCGAGGCCCGTGATCCAGGGACTCGGCAAAGGCGGAGTCGCTTGATCCGGTTCCTGCTTTTGCTTTTTTTCTCGACCTCCTTGCATGCGCAATCCTATCCATCCCGTCCGGTCACGATCATCGTGCCTTCCGCCCCCGGCGGCCTCGCCGACGTCACCGCGCGTCCGCTCGCGGCCGCGCTCGGCAGAATCGCCGGGCAGAATTTCGTCGTCGATCCAAAGCCGGGCGCAGGCGGCGCGGTCGGCATCGCCCATGCGGCGCGGCAAAAGCCCGACGGCTACGCGTTGCTGTGGGGGCTGAACAGCTTCCTCAGCATCCCGGAGGTGGAGAAGGTCACCGGCCGCCCCGCCACTTTCCAGATATCGCAGTTCGAGCCGATCGCGCTGGCGGTGATCGACGAGCCGGTGCTCGCGGTGCGCGCGGACGGGCCTTGGAAGAACATGGCGGAGTTGATCGCCGACGCGAAAGCGCGCCCGGGCGCCATTACCTACGGCACGGCCGGCGTCTACAGTACGCTGCACGTGCCGATGGAGATGCTGGCGCAGAGCGCCGGCGTGAAGCTGCTGCATGTCCCGTATCAGGGCGCTGGTCCGGCGCTGAACGCGAACCTCGCGGGGCAGATCGACCTTAGCGCGCAGGCCGCGGGCGTGGCTCTGCCGCAGGTGCGCGCGGGGAAACTGCGCCTGCTCGGCACCTTTGGCGCCGGGCGGCACTTTCTCGTGCCCGAGGTGCCGACCTTCCGCGAGCAGGGCGTCGATATCGACTACGCGGGCTGGATCGCGCTGTTCGCTCCCGCAGGCACGCCCACGGACGTGCTCGCGACGCTTCGCGCCTCCGCGCGCAAGGCGAGCGAGGATCCGGCGTTCATCGAAGGCGTCGCCAGGGCCGGCTCGCAGGTCCGCTATCTCGACGGACCGCCCTTCCAGGCCTGGCTCGACGACCAGGCGCGGCGCATGGCGGGCGCCATTCGCCGCATCGGCAAGGTCGAGTGAAGTACAAGCTTTACTACTGGCCCGAAATCCAGGGGCGCGGCGAATTCGTCCGGCTCGCGCTGGAAGACGCGGGAGCGCAGTACGTGGACGTATTGCGCCGTTCCGGCGATTTTTCGTTTCCGAAGAATCCCGCGCCCTTTGCGCTCCCCTATCTCATCGCCGGCAAACTCGTTATCTCGCAAACGGCCAACATCCTGCAATACCTCGGCCCGCGCCTGGGGCTGGCGCCCAGGGACAAAACTGGCCGCCTGTGGGTGCACCAGCTGCAGCTCACCATCGCCGACTGGCTGGTCGAGGTGCACGACACGCATCATCCGATCGGTTCGGGCCTCTACTACGAGGAGCAGAAGCGCGAGTCGAAGCGACGAGCCGCCGATTTTCTCGCCGCGCGGCTGCCGAAATATCTCGGCTATTTCGAGGACGTGTTGCGGCGTATGCCGGGCGGCTACCTGCTCGGCAGGACGTGCAGCTACGCGGACTTGTCCCTTTTCCAGATGGTCGAGGGCCTGCGCTATGCATTCCCGGTAGCTTTCGGCCGGACTGAGGGAAGCTTTCCTCGAATTTTGAACGTTCGCGACCGCGTCGCAGCGCGCCCGAGGCTGGCCGCCTACCTCGCCTCGGCCAGGCGCATTCCGTTCAACCGGATGGGCATCTTCCGGCACTATCCGGAGCTCGATTCGGTCGGGAAAAAATCAAAAAAAACATAGACCTGTGCCATGTTCCCGTGGTATAAAGGCGAGTGCGGGAAGAAGCCATGGACTGGACCAAGGACCGAATCCAAACGTTGAGCAAACCGGAGGTGAAGCAGTTGCGCGCCAATGCGGAGCGGCTTCAGGAGCCGGAAGTCGTCGCCCTGTGCGACGAAGTCCTCAGCGGCAAGGCAAAGGCGGCCAAGGCTGCCGTCGTGCGCCCCGCCAAGGCCAAGAAACCCGCCAAGGAAGCCAAAGGTGTCTGAAGATTTACAGGGAATGGTGCGCGAGCACCCGGGCCGCCAGCAACGCCAGCGTTTCATGATCGGCAAGTACGAAATCGTCGCCCAGCCGATCGCCGGTTCGGCGCACATGCTGCGCTACACGGTGTACGTCGGCGGACGCCGGGTCGGCGCCATGGCCAGCATGCCGACCGAATCCGATTGCAGGTACCTCGAGAGGCCGCCGGTGGTGCCGCCGCTCAAGCCGTTCCAGGTGTTCTACCGTCCCGGGCGCCCGAAGAAGGGCTCGACGCCGCCGCAGCCGGCCATTGACGTGCACCACGCCATCCCGCGCGACGATATTCCCGCGGGCATTTCGATTCCGATTCCCGGCCGTTCCGAAGACGGCTGACAACCAGAAGCCCGGGCAACCGGGCTTTTTTTATACCCCATCCCATGGACAAGAAAAAAAACTGGCGTGATCAAGAGCAGCAGCTGGTCGAGCGCTGGACCGCGGCCAACGAGCGTTACCGCCTTGCCCACGCGGGCAACGTGCCGGCCGAAGTGCAAGCCGCGCAGGCGGAACTCGAGCTTCTGCGGCGGCAGGTCGCGCGCCTGAAGAGCGAATTCAGCACCGGAAAACGCTACTAGTTTTCCTGCTGTACTTTCCCCCGCAGCTGCTTGATCCGGCCCCGCCGGACCTTGTTTTCCAGCCTTTTCCTTTTCGATGACCGCGTAGGCTTCGTCGGCCGTCGCGTCTTTGGCACGAACGCGGCGCGGTCCACCAGCTCCTGCAGCCGTTCGAGCGCTTCGTCGCGGTTCATGTCCTGGCTGCGGTGCTGCTGCGCCTTGATCACCACCACGCCGTCGCGCGTGATCCTCTGGTCCTTGAGCCCGAGCAGCCGCGCCTTCACTGCCGCCGGCAGCGAGGAAGCGGCAACGTCGAAGCGCAGGTGGATCGCGCTCGACACCTTGTTGACGTTCTGCCCGCCGGCGCCGGCCGAACGCACGGCGCTCAACTCGATTTCGCTTTCGGGGATAATGAATTTCATGTCGCTGCCGGTTTTCAACCCTTCCCTCACAAGGCTACACTGAGGCCATGCCCCGCGTCATCCGCGACACGCTGGTCTCCGTCCGCGAGCTGCTCATCACCGGCGGGCCGTTCATCGCCCTCACGGTCGCGCTGCTCTTTGGCGCCTACTATTTCCTCAAGCCCACCCCGCCCAAGCGCGTGGTCCTCGCCACCGGCTCCGAGCAGGGCGCCTACGCCGCGTTCGGCAAGCGCTACCAGGAGGAGCTGAAGAAATTCGGCATCGAGGTGGTGCTCAAGCCTTCCGCCGGATCGCGCGAGAACCTGCGCCTGCTGCAGGATCCCAAGGAGGACGTGCAGATCGCCTTCGTGCAGGGGGGCGCGACCGAAACCCTGCGCACCAACAACGAGGGCGTGGAGGAAAAACTTCCCGTGATGTCGCTCGGCAGCATGTTCTACGAGCCGGTGTGGCTGTTCTATCGCGCCGAAGCCGCGAAAAAGCTGAATCGCGACGGCAAACTCACGGAATTTTCGCAACTGAAGGGCATGCGGGTGAACGCCGGCGCGCGCGGCAGCGGCATCCCCGGCATCGTCAACCGGATGCTGGCCGCCAACATCATGGACCGCGAAGACATCCAGCGCAGCAACCTCGACCTCACGCCCGCGGTGGTGGACCTGCTCGCGGGCAAGCTTGATGCGGTGGCGATGGTGTCGGCACCGGAGTCGCCCCTGGTGCAGATGCTGCTGCAGACGCCCGGCATCCGCCTGCTCGAGATCGAACAGGCCGAGGCTTACGCGCGGCGCTACCGCTACCTGAACCCGGTCGTCCTGCCGCGCGGCGTGGTGGACCTGCCGCGCAACGTGCCGCCGCACGACCTGCCGATGGTGGCCACCAACTGCTCGCTCGTCGCGCGCGAGGACCTGCACCCGGCGCTGGTGCAGCTGTTCGTGCAGGCCGCGGGCCACATCCACAGCGCGGGCGGCTGGATATCGAAGACCGGCCAGTTCCCGACCCAGTTGAACACCGAGTTCCCTCTGGCGCGAGATGCGGAACGCTACTACCGCAACGGCCCGCCGGCGATGCAGCGCTACCTGCCGTTCTGGCTCGCCAACCTTGTGGACCGCATGTGGGTGGCGCTGTTTTCCATCGTCGCGATCCTGATCCCGCTGGCGCGCGTGATCCCGCCGCTTTACCAGTACCGCATCCGCTCACGCGTCTACAAGTGGTATCGCCACCTGCGGCAGATCGAGGATGAACTCGGGCGCACGGACGCGAACCGCGCCAAGCTGCTGGTGGAACTGGAAGACCTGGACGCCAAGGTCGAGCGTGTCGCCGTGCCGCTCGCGTACGCCGACGAGCTCTATGCGCTGCGCAGCGCCATCGACCTGGTGCGCAAGCGCCTGCGCTAGGCGCCCAAGCTACTGCTTGAGCACGTAGCCGATGACTTCGACGAGCTGGTTCTTGCTGTAGGGCTTGGTGATGTAACCGTCGGCGCCGAGCGCGA
>JANYII010000323.1 GCA_025358705.1 Betaproteobacteria bacterium
TACGCCAGGGCAGAGCCCCACCTTGCCGCAACCGACCGCGCAGGCCACGGCAGCGGTGCAGCAGACGTTGAACAATCTCGCCGTGCAGGGCGTGCCGATCAACACGCCGGTGGTGGTGCAAACTTCGGCGCTTGCCGCCGCGGCACAGGCCAACGCGGCGCAACTCGCGGCGCAGGCCGCCGCGCAACCGGGCAATGCCGCATTGCAGGCGGCAGCGCTGGACGCCGCGAAGCAGGCGCAGGATTCGATCGCCACGGCCATCCAGGCCGCGCAACAGGCCTTCGATCAGGCGATCAAGGCCGGCGCCGAGAAACCCGCGCCGGCCGCTACACCGCCCGCGCTGCCTTCGGATCCCACCGGGACCACAACCGCGCCCGCTACCTCCAGCACACCGGCCGGCGGCGCCGGCGGTGGCGGTACACCTGTCCCCTGCAATCCAGCTGTGGTCAGCCCCTGCTGATCGAAGCTAGCGTGTAGGGCCCTGCGGCTTTGGCCGCACGCGTGCCGCTTGCGCCTCGCGATAGCGCTCCAGGTTCAGGCGCAGGTAGTCCGCCTGCTCCGCCGGCACCACGAGTTCGGAGCGCACCGCGCCCGCGGCGCGCGGCCGGTTGTAGCCCGGGTTGAGCGCGAGCAGATCCTCGTAGGGCACGTCCGCGAGACGCGAAGCGAGGTGCAGGTCCAGGTTGAGGTCGAGCGGCACGCGCGTGAAGTAGGGTTCGTCGGGCAGGTCGCCCAGGTCGAGGCCGAATTTTTCCGGTTCCAGCACGATATTGCGCAACGCCAGCAGGCGCGGCACGTAGTTGCGCGTCTCATCCGGCAGCGAAAGCGCGGTGAAGCCTCCGCCGCCACCGCGCAATCCACGATCGCGCCGCTCCACCGCGCGCAGCACCGCGTTTTCGCCCCAGTTGTAGGAGGCAAGCGCGAGATGCCAGTCGTGGTGCAGCTTGTAAAGCGATTGCAGGTAATCAAGCGCCGCGCCGGTGGAGGCGAGCACGTCGCGCCGCGCATCGAAATGGCTGGTCTGCGCGAGCTTGTATCGCGTGCCAGTGCCGGGAATGAACTGCCACAGGCCTGAGGCCTGCGCGGACGACAGCGCCATCGGGTTGAAGCCGCTCTCCACCGCGGGCAGCAGCGCGAGCTCCATCGGCAGGCCGCGGCGCTCGACCTCCTCGACGATGTAATGCAGGTAGCGCCGCGCGCGCGCGAAGATCCCGCGCAGCAATTCCGGCCGCGCCGCGTAATACGCCTCGTGCACCTCGACCAGCTTGCTGTCGAGGTCAGGCATGGCGAATCCCTGCCGCAGCCGCTCCCACAGATCCACCGGGCGCGTGAGGAGTTTCTCGATTCTCGGATCGCCGGCACTTTCGAGCGACACCGCAAGCACCACGGGCCGCTGGCCCGCGACATTGACGAACGCCGGCTCATCCGCGCGCGACGGCAGGCTGAACAGCACTGCGACAGCGGCGGTAAAAATCGTCGTTCGAAACTGCGTGAAGTTGGAAATGCGCGCCAGGCGAACCTCCGGAGAGGGACGGATCGTATCGCGTATCGCCCGGGACCGGGAAATGCTAGGGTTCCTGCCGCGATGAGCGACGTCCTCGGTTTCCTGCTGGCACTGGCCATCACGGCGGCGGCCATTCCGGTCCTGGCGCGCGCCGCTGGCGGTTGGGGGCTACTCGCGCGTCCCGGGCCGCGCATGAACCACGTTAGACCGGTGCCTACGGTCGGAGGAATCGCGATGGGCGCTGCGTTCCTCGCCGCCTACGCGCTCACCGGACTCGCCACGACCCTCTCGCCGCTGCTTGCGGCCGCGGTCGCCATCACCCTCGTGGGCGGCGTGCTGGATGATCGCCACGAATTACGCTCGCTGTCGAAGTTCGGCTTCCAGATCGCGGCGGCGGCGTTGCTCGCGCTCGGCGGCGACGCGCTGCTCACGCACCTCGGCAACCTGATGAGCGCGCAGCACTTCAGCCTCGGCCGCTGGGCGATCCCGCTCAGCGTATTCGCGCTGGTCGGCGTGATGAACGCCATGAACATGGCCGACGGCCTGGACGGGCTCGCAGGCGCGCTCGCGCTCGCCGCCTGCCTGAACTTCGGCGCCGCCGCGAGCCTGGCCGGCCACGCGCCCGAGTTCGCCGTGCTGTGCATCGCCATCGGCGCAATCATCGGATTCCTGCATTTCAACGCGCGCTCGCCCTGGCGCGCGCAGGCCGCGGTATTCATGGGCGACACCGGCAGCCTGCTGCTCGGGCTCCTGCTTGGCTGGCTCGCGGTGCGGCTCGCGATGGCAGAGCGCCCCGCGCTCGCGCCGATCACCGCAGTGTGGATCCTCGCACTGCCGATCGGCGATACCGTCACGTTGCTCGTGCGCCGCGGGCTGCGCGGCCGCAACCCGTTCCATGCCGACCGCCAGCACATGCACCACATCCTGCTCGCGCTTGGCCTCTCCGGCGGCCAGGCCACCGCCGTGCTGGCCGTCAAATCTTTCGCGCTGGGCGCGCTCGCCCTCGCCGCCGATTGCTCCGGCGTGCCGCAGTACGCGATGTTCTACACCTACATCGCGGGCCTCGTCGCCTACGGCTGCGCGGCGGAAATCGTCTGCAGGAAATACCAGCTCTAGGAAATTGGATCAGTACTGGAAGTAGTAGTACGCGAGCTTGATGTACTCGCTGAACACGAATTGCGCGTTGGGCGAAGTACGCCACCAGCGGTCTGCATCCCAACCCTCCAACTCGGATGCCACCAGGGTGAATTCCTTGCCGCTGCCGGCGAACACCTTGCCCCAGACCCACGAGAGCCTGCGCGTATGCGGCGGATCGCTCACCACGAGCACGCTCGCCATCTTCATCTCCTGCATCAACTGCAGCGTGTGGACCGCCTCCTCCCAGGAGGAGATCGATCGGCGATCGAGGAGCACAACCTGCTCGGGGACGCCTTCGCCGGCGAGATAGCGCGCGCGCCAGCTCAGGTAAGCCGTGCGGGTCTTGGAGTGAATGCCTTCCGCACCCAACAGTATTTTGGGCGCGTAGCCCTTGCGGTAGAGCTCAAGCACGCGATTGGCCCGGGCGCCGTTGTCGCCTCCCAGCGCGAATAGCAGGTCGGCCTTCACCGGCTGCTGCGCCGGCGCGGCCAGGTAGCGCCCGGCGCCGAGAAACGCCAGGCAAAGCGCGATGAAACCAAGCAGCGCGACTACGCCCGTCGAATACAGGAGCGTGCGGCGTTTCAAGATCCCGCTCCTCCCAGATCCTCGAGCGCGCGCTGCAGGCCGGCGACATCCCCGATATCGACGCGCGTGTAGCGTCCCGCAGTGATTTTGGACTTGCAGAGGAGATGGACATCGGATTCCGCCGGACCGACGTAAAGGATGTCGCGGCCCGATTCGATGCAGCCGAACACCTTGGACGGCACCACGATGCCGACGAACGCCGCGCGCAGCGTGATCAGGTGCGCGTCCGGCGTGACCAGCAGGCTGGCCACCTGGCCCAGCGGCATCGGTTGCGTCCTCAGGCAGGGAAGATCGCGGGAGGAAAGCCGCCGTTCCACCTCATCCGCCCCCTTACCGGCGGCATTCAGCCAGAGGACGACGTTGCCGCTGCCGGCGCGGTGGTGCTTTTCGTAGGCATCGACAAAAGTCTCGTACTCGTGCGCGACGCCGAAATTGCCGGAATAGAGCAGCACCTTCTTCCCGCGCAGCGATTCCGGCAACGCCAATGGCCTGGTGTCCGGTCCGATGGCGACCGGGGACGGGTCGCGCACAAGCACGATGCGCTCCGGCCTGATCCCCTGCCCGACCAGTCGCGCGCGCTGGTCTTCTCCCAGCACCTCGAAGCGATCAATCCTCCGGCGCCAGAACACCGTCAGCCATTGCAACGGCCGCAGCCATGCCGGCGCCCGCGGCAGGGCCGCGATCATGGCCTCGGGGAAAAAATCCGTGATCCGGTAAACAAGCCTGCGGCGCAGGACAGTGTTCAGGGGCGCGAGCACGTGCAGCATCAGGGGCGGGCTTCCCGTGAACAGGATTTCATCGCAGGAGCGCAAATCGCTCCATGCGCGCGTGACCAGCCTGATGTTGGTGCGCGCCGTCCACCACGCCCGCTGGATGAGGCTCGTCTTGTCGTAGGTGGCGGCCCTGAGCCGCACGACGCGCAGCGCGCCAGGCGCAACGCGTTCCTCTTCGACCGAATCCGCCGCGGAAGACAGGCCGTAGAGCGTCACGCGGCGGCCTTGCGCCGCGAAGCCGCGCGCGCGGATGAGCGCGTACTGCCCGACGGCGCCGAAGTCCGGCGGCAGCCAGTCGCAGAAATAGACGAGGTCCGATCCGGCAGCCACGCTGGGAAGTCTATCGCACCACGTCCGGGGCCGAGCGCGCGCATCCGCGCACGCTAGAATGGCGCTCCATGCTTCACACCGAAGTCCAACGACAGCAGTCCGCGAAAATCGGCTCCGAGCGCTCCTTTGGCCTCGTATTCGCCGGCGCGTTCCTGCTGGTCGCGCTTTGGCCCCTGGTCGATCGAGCGTCTCCCCACGGATCTCCTCGCACATGGGCGATCGGCGTTGCCGTGGTGTTCGCCCTGTGCGCCTGGCTCGCGCCGCGGGTCCTCGCGCCGCTGAACCGGATCTGGTTCCGCTTCGGCGAGCTGCTGCACCGGATCGTCAGCCCGGTTGCCCTGGGCGTCATATTCTTCGGCGCGATCACGCCCTATGCGCTCGTCATGCGCCTCTTCGGGCGCGACGCGCTGCTGTTGCGCAAAGGTTCCGCGCGGCCGAGCTACTGGGTGCGCCGCGAACCGCCGGGCCCGCCGCCGGATTCCTTCGGCAACCAGTACTAGCCATGCTGTCGTTCATCAAGGAGATGTGGGGCTTCCTGCGCAAGCGCAAGAAGTTCTGGCTGCTGCCCCTCCTGCTGGTGATGGCGCTGCTGGGAGTCCTGATCGTGATGGCGCAGGGTTCCGCGATCGCGCCGTTCATCTACACGCTGTTTTGAACGTCCTCGGCATTTCGGCGTACTACCACGACGCCGCGGCCGCGCTGTTGCGCGATGGCGCGATCGTCGCGGCGGCCCAGGAAGAGCGCTTTTCGCGCACCAAGCACGATCCGCGCTTTCCCGTGCATGCGATCCGCTACTGCCTCGAGGCGGGCGGCATCGAAGCGGCGAGCGTCGACCAGGTCGTCTTCTACGACAAGCCGTTCCTCAAGTTCGAGCGGCTGCTCGAGACCTACCTGGCGTTCGCACCGCGCGGCTTCACTTCGTTCCGCATGTCGATCCCGATCTGGCTGCGCGAGAAGCTTTTCCTAAAGGACTTGCTCAGGAGGGAACTGGCCACCGCCGCGCCCGGCGCCGGCTGGCAGGACAAGCTGCTCTTCTCGGAGCACCACCTGAGCCACGCGGCGAGCGCGTTCTTTCCCTCGCCCTTTCGAGAGGCCGCGATCCTCACGGTCGACGGTGTCGGCGAGTGGGCGACGGCGACGCTCGGCGTCGGCGTGGACAAGCGCATCGAGCTGCGTGACGA
>JANYII010000005.1 GCA_025358705.1 Betaproteobacteria bacterium
ACGTCGTATCCCAGCACCTCGAATCCCGCCGCCTGCAAGCGAGCTGCGATCGCGCGCCCCACCAGGCCGAGGCCGATCAATCCGACGCTGCGCTCATTCGGCATTCGCTAGGCCTTCAGCCGCGGCACGTCCAGCCATTTCTTCTGCCGCCAGCTCTTCAAGCCGAGTTCCGCGAGCTGCACACCCTTCGCGCCCTCGAGCAGGCCCCAGCGAAACGGGCCCTCGCCGGCGACGTGCCTGAGGAACATTTCCCATTGCACCTTGAAGGCGTTGTCATAGTTGCCGTCCGGCACTTCCTCCCAGCCGTCGAAGAAATTAATAGGCTGCGCAATGTCCGGATTCCAGACCGGCTTGGGCGTCTTTGCATAGGATTGAATTCGGCAGCCGCGCAGCCCGGCGACCGCGCTGCCCTTCGTGCCGTCCACCTGCAGCGTGAGCAGGTCGTCGCGCCGCACGCGCACCGTCCAGGATGAATTGAAGTGCGCGATCGCGCCGCCCGCCAGCTTGAAGGTGGCGTAGGCCGCGTCATCCGAGGTCGCCTTGTATTTCCTGCCGCCCTCGTCCCAGCGGAACGGGATATGCGTCGCACCCAGGCAGGAGACCGCCTTCACTTCGCCGAACAGGTTGTCCAGCACATAGCGCCAGTGGCACAGCATGTCGAGGATGATGCCGCCGCCATCCTGCTTGCGGTAGTTCCACGACGGCCGCTGCGCGGGCGGCTGACCCGACTGCGTATCGCCTTCGAATACCCAGTAGCCGAACTCGCCGCGCACCGAGAGGATCTTGCCGAAGAAGCCCTCGTCGCGCAGCTTCGCCAGCTTCAGCATGCCCGGCAGCCAGAGCTTGTCCTGCACCACGCCGTGCTTGACCTTCGCCTTCTTCGCCGCCTTGTACATGTCCACGGCCTCGGCGAGCGTGGTCGAAACCGGTTTCTCGCAGTAGACGTGCTTTCCCGCCTTGATCGCCTGCTTGAGCAGCTTCGGCCGCAGCTGGGTCGAAGCCGCGTCGAAGAACACGCTGTCTTCCTTCGATTCGAGCGCTTTCTTCAGGTCCACGCCCCAGCGCCCGATGCCGTGCTGCTTCGCCAGCGCCGCGATCTTCTCCGCGTTGCGCCCGATCAGGATCGGATCCGGCATCAGCCAGCTGCCGTCCTTCAGCGCCACACCGCCCTGCCTGCGGATCTCGAGGATGGAGCGGATGAGGTGCTGGTTCATGCCCATGCGCCCCGTGACGCCGTGCATGATGATGCCGATTCGCTTTTGCATTAAATCTCCCTCGGTTGCATCACATCTTCCTCATTGAATACCAGTCCGGCATCGCGGCGCTGGCGTAGCCTGCGCAATCGAGCGAACCGATGGACAGATTCCCGTCGGCGATCCGGACGTGCACGGCGCCGTGGCTATGCTCGTAGAGATCGGCGTGCGCCGCCAGGAAGGCATCCTGCTCGCCCTGCGGCAGGTCCGCCATCCCGTTTACGTAATGATGGCCGTTGCGCTCGACGTGCGTGATCCCGAGCAGCGAAACGAGTGCCAGATCCTGCTGCAACGCCAGCCCGGCCTGGATGGTCAGATCCTCGCCAGACATGAAAAAACCCTCGCCCCAGCTTGCGCAGCGCGCGCCGTTGATCAGGGATTTGTAGATGCCCTTGCAGGTCTTGGAGGAAACGCCTTTGTATCCCAGCGCCCTTGCGCGCGGGAACGCGTCCATCGAATCGTCTGACTCGTCGATGATCACCGGCTTGTCGACCCCCGCGACTTTCTCCGACAGCGCCTTCTGCCGCTTCACCGGCTGCTCGAGGAAAATAATGCTCTGCACGAGGCGCTGCAGGCGCTTCTCCGCCTTCATCTTCGACCAGAGTGCGGCCACGCCCTCGAAGTCGTCGTACTGCTCGTTGCCGTCGAGCGACGCGCGGTAGGGCTCCGTGGCGCGGTCAAGCACCGATGCGATCGCCGACAGGCGCTCGACGTCGGCCTGCACGTCGCCGCCGACCTTGAGCTTGAACCAGCGGTGGCCGTAGCGCGCCACGACTTCCTCCAGCGTCTCCGGCAGCCCGTCGTTCACGCGCCCCTTCTGGTCCACGGAAGTTATCGGATCGACCAGGCCGACGGTGTGACGGGCAGCGATACTCGCCGAAGGTTTCAATGTCGAAAAGAAAGCGGCCAGATCCATGCCCTCGAATACCCCCGCCCCGACCATGTTCCTCTGGATCACTTCGTAGAAGGACATGCCAATCGCGCGGCACAGGGCATCGAGCAGCGCGCGATCGACCAGTGCCGGGCCGTAGTTCTCCACCAGGCCGGTCGCCGGCATGGAATGCGCCCAGGCGGTGCGCGTGCCGCCTTCCAGGTAACGCAGGCGGGCGGAACGCAGCGAGCCGCGCAGTTGCTCGAAGTTGTCCTCGTTGCTAAGCGCGGGATTCTTGTCGAACCATTTCGGCGCCAGCAGTTCCGCCGCCGCGCCTTCCGCCTGCCTGCCATCCACCAGCCGGATGCGTGCGCGCACGAACGCCTGCGGCGCCTCGGTCAGGGTGACGACGCCGAAGCGAAACGGCATCCTCAGGCGCACGTCGCGCTCGAGCAGGTCGATGGAAACGATCCGGAACCTGACTGCCATAAAAAGGATCCCGCGTGTTAACTGCCTGGTTACATTTTCAGCGCAGCGCCGGGGCGCGTCAAGACAGACGGCGCGTCTGCTCCGGGTCGTAGAAAAAACGCTCCTCGGCGATTCGGTCGCCGCGCCAGCGCTGCAGCGCCAGCTCCTCCATGCGGAAGCTCTTGCCGTCCTGGCGGGTAAAGATGAAGGTCCAGCGGATCACAACCTGGTCGCCGTCCAGGACGAACGAGGAGCCCGGCAGGGTGCGGGCCTCCTTGTGTGCCGCCAGCACCTTGCGCTCGCCCTCGACCAGCCGGTCGCGCCCGCCGCGCGGCGGCTCGCCGTTCTCCTGCATGGTCGCGTCCTCGGTGTAGAACTCCTGGATCGCCTCGACGAACTTCCCGTGCTCCACCATTGCGACCAGCGCCAGGA
>JANYII010000020.1 GCA_025358705.1 Betaproteobacteria bacterium
TTTCTTCAGGACAAAATCCAGTTCGGTAATTGCACTGTCCTCGTCCTGCAGCGGCACCGCGCCCAGGCCGATGAAGCGAGTTGGCGCAAGCGCGATCATCTCCGCTATCTGCTCGTTCAAATAGCGGATGAGGTTGCGGCTGTCTTCCAGCGGCAGCCAGTACGACAGCAGCTCGGGCATCGGCGAGAGCGCCTGGCGCGTGACGCGCATCGCCCCCATGTCCTCGATGCGCCGCGGCACGCTCCAGCTGCCGTCTGACACCGTGCGGTAGACCTTGCCCGAGATCATCACGTGCTTGTGGCAGGCATGCGCCTCGGCCATCGAAGGCCACGGCACGTCGCGGCCCTTGCCCGCATAGACGGGAAACCGTTCGGGGACGACATGATTGTGGATGTCGATGCAATCGTTCATCAGTAACGCCTCAGGAATGTGGACAGGCTGGCCTGCTGTTTCTGCTTGAACGCGGCGCACAGGCTGATACGTTCCAGCACCTGCGCGAGGATGCGTGGCCCACCCGCGAATTTGGGCGCGCGGTCACGGAAGAAGTCCTCGACTTCCGCCAGATCCGCCGCGCTGCAGAAGCCACCGGCCATGTGGGGATAGTAGGCCGCGGCATCGCGCGGCGCGCGAGCGACGAGGGCGTCGAAGTTCCCCTTGATGAATTCGAAAGCGCGCCGGCTGCCCTGCGGCGTGGCGGGCTGGCCCCAAAGGATCTGCACGGCTTCGCGATAGTCGTGCGCGGGATCGAGGATCAATGCCAGCGCGGATCGGGCGATACCAGGATCCTGGAAGGAACCCAGCGCGACATAGATGATGCGTCGGTCGCGCCGGTCGCCAATGGCAAGCACGGAGGCGCGCAGCCGCTCGTACAGCTCGCGATCGCCGCGCCGCGCCGCGGCCTGCAGTACGGTCTCGGCCATGGTGCCGTCCAGCGTGCTCCGGTCGCCCAGCCAGCCCATCGCCAGCAGCGTCGCTTGCGAATGCAGCGCGGGATCGTTGCCTTCCGCGGCGAGGAATTCGATCAATGCCGGGCGCAGGCGCAGGGTGTCTTCGCTGTCGTGGGGCCGCGGCGTGAAGCCCAATTCGCGCGCCCGGCGCGCGAACAGCTTGCCGGCGAAGCGTTGCCAGTTCGACCGCGATTCTTCGGCGATGAGCGGCCGCAGGTCCCCCAGCGTCCAGATCAGGCTCTGCGCGACGTCCCGGTTGCGGCGCGCGGCGTAGGGCAGCAGGCGTTCGAGCGCGCTACCGAGGGCGATGGTCCCATTGCGCGCCAGCGCGTCCAGGTCGCCGATCTCGGCCACGGTTTCGGCCAGCGAGTCGCGGCGCGTCGCTGAAAATCCAGCCTTCAGCCCCTGATAGGCGACACGGTAGTAGCGCGATGGATGGACGGCGACCCAGGCCGGACAGGATTTGCCCAGCGGCAGGATCGCGATTTCGCTTTTCATCAGGGTGCACGCGAGTTGCTCGCCGGACGTACCCCCGTGGCGAAGGCATACGGGCATCTGCCACACCCGGGCGTCGCTGCCGCCAGAACCAAGCGGCAGGTAGCGCCGCTGCTTCAGCCACGCGCTTGCCTTGCCGCGCGTGCAATTCAGTTCCACCGACAGCAGCGGCACGCCGGCCTGGTCGAGGAAGGTGGTGAAGGCCTCGCCCGCGGCGGGCTCGAGCGCGCTCAGTTCGGCGAGGAAGTCTGCCGCGGTCGCGTTGCCGTCGGCGTATTTCGAGAGGTAGCGCTGCAGCGCGGAGCGGAAGCGGCCTTCGCCCATCCAGCGCTCGAACATGCCGAGCATCGCGCCGCCCTTGGCGTAGGTGATCGAGTCGAAGGCGTTGAAGATGTCGTTGTTGCTCTCGATCGGCTGGCGGATGCGCCGCGCGCTCAGCAGGCTGTCGCTTTTCATCGCGTAGTTGCGGTCGTGCACGCTCTTGGCGCGGATGTTCCAGGACGGCTCGAAGCGTTCGATGATCTTGTCCGACAGCCAGGTGGCGAAAGACTCGTTCAGCCAGATGTCGTCCCACCAGGCATGGGTGACGAAGTCGCCGAACCACATATGCGCGATTTCGTGCGCGGCGACGTGGCTATAGTTCTGCCTGAAGCGCGGTGTCTCGTCCTGGGGCCGCGCCAGCATCAGCGGCAGGACAAAGGTGATCAGCCCCGGGTTTTCCATGGCGCCGAATTGTCCGCGCTGCAGGATGGCGAGGTGGTCGAGCTTCTCGTAGGGATAGGGGATGCCGGTGTACTCCTCCGTCATCGCCAGCAGGCGTGGCGTAACCTCCACCGCGTAGCGCGCCGCCGCGGACATGCCCTTGGGCACGATGATGCGAACGCGTGTCGCGTTCCGGCCGGCGCTGCCTGCTTCCACGACATCGAACGGGCCGACGCCGAACGCGACCAGGTAGCTCGGCAGCGGCCGCGTCGGCGCGAAGCGCACGCGCTTCATGCCGCCGGGCAGCGCTTCTTCGGCGATCGCGGGAGTGTTCGACACGGCAAGGTGGCCGGCGGCGACGACGAGCGAGAGCTGCCAGGGCACCTTGTAGCCCGGTTCGTCGAAGCAGGGGAACACGCGCCGCGCGAAAATGGATTCGAGTTGCGTATACACGTACCACTCGCCGGCCTCGCGCTGGCGGAAAGCGCCGGCGGTGTCGCGATCGCTAAGCTCGCCGCGATACTCGATGTGGATGCTCGCCGTGCCGGCCGCCAGCGGCGCATCGACGCGCAGGCCGACAAAGTCGTCGCCACCCGGGATGATTTGCGCGGTGCGTGTTCCCTCAGGGCCGCCGATGCGCGCGGCGTCGATCGACAGGAAGCGCGCGTTCAGCCATACCACCGAAGTGGGGCGCTTCACCTCGACTTCGATATCGATCGTGCCACCAAAGCCGCTCTCCGCCGGTTTTACCGTCAATTCAGCGGCATAGCGCAGAGGCCGGACTGAGTCTGGCAGCCGTAGCGCTGGCGGCGCGGTGTCCTGCGCCGGCGCGCACTGCGAGGCAAGCAGCAGCAGCGCCGCGAGAGTTTTTCTCAGTGGTGAAACTCCGCGAACACCGCGTGATTCTCCTTTACGGGCCAGGAGCGCGCGACGATGCGCTCGCCGTTCAGCTCCGCCGCGACGCTGCGCGCCGCCGATTCGTCCAGCTTTAGCTTCGAAACCGAGAGGCCGGCCACGCCCGGCGGCAATCCAGGCGGGTTCTTGCCGTCCAGGGTCATGGCATCGCGCCCGACGCCGAAGTAGCCGCGCGGGCGGGTCATCGTGACGATGCTGCCCGCGTCCTTTTCGGCGTCGGCGATGCGCGCCGGGCGCATGTGCAGGAGAGCGGAAGAGCGCGCGAACGGCGGACGGTAGATGTGCGTGATCGCGAAGCCGTCGGCGCGGATCACGAATTCGTATTGCATGCCGTGCTTTGCGTGGAATGGGCCCCACTGGCCATCGTTGCCGACGGTTTTCGCGTGCACCGCCGGGCCGATCCGCTCTCCGGTCTGCGCCACGGTCTCGAAGATTTCGATTGAGGCGCCGGGAAGCGGCAGGTTGGTCGCATCGTTTCCGCGGTAACCGGTGATGCGGCCATCCAGGACGAGCGACGTCTCCGGGACTATCACGCTGCGTGCCGGGGATTGGCCCGTGACAAAGCGGTAAGCGGGGACAAAGGCAGTGGCGTGCAACGCCACTTCCCGATGGTCGAGGCCGGGCAGCACCACGTTCTGGGCACCTTTCAGCGCGGGGCCGTCGAAGCTGACGTTGGTCTGCATCTTCGGCTGCCCGACCCAACGACCGTCGGGCTGGGCGTACTTGTCATAGTTGTCCGAGCGCAATGTCATGAAGGCGACGCCGGGCGTCACTTCAAGTCCCTCCGGGCCCTGCGGCGAATTGAGAGCCGTGAGGAACGGTCCCGCGCCGTTGAATTCGTTGCCGGGCAGGAAGTCGCCCGACCAGACGCCGTGATTCGGCGTGCCGCCGAGTACCGCGTGAGAAACGCGGCCCGCGCCGCCATTGCGGACGAAGTCGCGAATCGGAAGGCCGCCGCGCGACAGGCCGACAAGTACCACCTTGTCCGCGCCGGTGACCTTGCGCACGCGTTCGATCTCGGCGGCCAGGTTCGCCATGTTCTCGGCAGCGCTGCTGCGCCCGTCCTGCGGCTTGCGGTCGTCGTCGCGTTGGGTCGGATAGGGCAGGTCGGGCGCGAACAGCCGTTGCCGCGGCCAGCCATTGGACTCGAATCGCCAGAGCGTCGGATACCAGACTGCCGCGGAATCGCCGCTGCCGTGGACGAAGATGATGGGCGGGTGCGCTTCGCGCGCCGCCTGGCCGGCGCAGCCGGCCAGCAGCGCCGCGAGCAGCAGGGCGGGCAGGAAACGGCGGGATCGAACGGTCATCAGATTGCCTCCAGCGCCAATTGTAGTAAAGTACGATTTGTTTGGGGTCCAAACAAATATCATGAGCGCCATTCCGGAGCGGGTGCACCTGGATTACATGGTCAACGGCGAGCCGTCGCCGGTCTCGTTCGCGCCCTACAAGACCCTGCTTGAAGTCCTGCGCGAAGACCTGAACCTCACCGGCACCAAGCACGGCTGCGAACTGGGCGAGTGCGGCGCCTGCACGGTGCTGCTGGATGGCCAGCCAGTGCTCTCCTGCCTGGTGCTGGCGCTCGAATGCGGAGGACGCCGGATCGAGACCATCGAAGGCCTCGCGCGCGGCCCGGAGCTGCATCCGCTGCAGGCCGCCTTCGCCGATTTCGGCGGCTCCCAGTGCGGCTATTGCACTCCCGGGGTCATCATGACTGCGAAAGCCCTGCTTGATAAAGATTTGAACGTAACAAAAGAGCAAATAAAAGAGGCCACGGCCGGGAACCTCTGCCGCTGCACCGGCTACCTGCAGATCACCGAAGCGATCACGGACGCCGCGCGGGTCATGAGGGAAGAAAAGCGGGGCGAGGAAAGGAAATGAACAAGAAACACCTGGAAGTTGTCGGCAAGCCCCGCCGGCGCGTGGACGCCCGCGCCAAGGTCACCGGGGCGCTGCGTTTCGCCGACGACCTGTCGCTGCCGCGCATGCTCCATTGCAAGCTGCTGCGCTCGCCGCACCCGCACGCGATGGTCGTATCGATCGATACCGCCAAGGCAGAGAGGCATCCGGGCGTGCATCTCGTGCTCACGAAGAAGGACTTTCCGGTTCCGTTCGGCATCATGCCTGTCGCGGTGGACGAGTTCCCGCTCACCGACCACGCGCGGCATGTAGGAGACCCTGTCGCCGCGGTGGTTGCGATGGATGAGCAGACGGCCGATTTCGCGCTCGGCCTGCTTGAAGTCAAATACGAAAAACTCAAAACAATCAGCGATCCGGAAGAAGCGCTGAATAGTCCTGAACCCCGGATTCACGAATACGGCGAGCAGGGCAACATTCACCGCAACCAGTCTTACGAGTTCGGCGATGTAGACGAGGCGCTGGCGAAATCCGACCACGTGTTCGAGGACCTGTTCTTCTACCAGGGCAACACGCACCTGCCGATGGAGCAGCAGGCCACGCTTGCCAACCTCGAGGGCGATGGCAAGCTGCTAGTGACCTCGAGCACGCAGAACCCGCACTACCTGCACCGCCAGCTCGCGCGCGTGCTGCAGATCCCGGAAGCGCGCATTCGTGTCATCGCCACGCCCAACGGCGGCGGCTTCGGCGGCAAGTGCGATCCGGCGAACCACGAGATGGTGGTGGCGAAGGCCGCGCTGGTTCTTGGCCGCCCGGTGAAGATCGGCCTGACGCGCGAGGAGGTGTTCTACCAGCACCGCGGACGCCATCCGGTGCTGATGAAGATGCGCACCGGCGTGACGAAGGACGGCAAGCTCCCCGCCATGCACCTGCAGACGCTGCTGGATGGGGGCGGCTACGGCTCGCACGGCCCGGCGAGCACCTTCTATACCGGCGTGCTGACGCCGGTCACCTACGAGCTGCCGCGCTTCAAGTTCGAAGCCTGCCGGACGTTCACCAACAAGCCCGCCTGCGGCCCCAAGCGCGGCCACGGCACGCCGCAGCCGCGCTTCGGCCAGGAAGTGCAGCTCGACAAGATCGCCGAGAAGCTCAGGATGGATCCAGCGGAGCTGCGTCTTGGCATGGTCACCAAGGCGAATTCGTTGACCGCGAACTGGCTCAACGTCGGTTCGACGGCGCTTGTCCAGTGCATCAACGAAGTCGTCGCGCGCTCGGATTGGAAGAACAAGTTCGGAAAGATGAAGGAAGGAAGAGGCGTTGGGCTGGCCTGCAGCACTTACATGTGCGGCGCCGGCCTGCCGATCTACTGGAACAAGCTGCCGCATTCGGGCGTGCAGTTGCTGCTCGATCGCAGCGGCCAGGTGACGGTGTACTGCGGCGCGACCGAGATCGGGCAGGGTTCGGACGACGTGCTGGCGACCATCGTCGCCGAAGTGCTCGGCATCGACACCGGCCTCGTGCGCTGCGTCACCGGCGACACCGGCATCACGCCGGTGGACCTCGGCTCCTATTCGAGTCGCGTCACCATCATGATGGGCAACGCCGCGGTGCAGGCGGCGGAACGCGTCAGGGCGCAGCTCGCGGATGCGGTCGCGGAGAAGCTCGAAGTCCTGCCGGATCACCTCATTTTTTCCGGCGGCAAGGTTTTTCATCCCGCGAATGCCGATGGCATCTCCTTCCGCGAAGCCGTGGAGATGGCGGAGGGGAAGTTCGGCACGATTGGCGCGGTGGGCTCCTATTCGCCGCCGAGGCCGCCCGGCAGGTACAAGGGTTCGGGGGTCGGGCCTTCGCCCGCGTACAGTTTCTCGGCCTGCGTGGTGGAAGTCGAAGTGGACCCGAACACCGGCTGGATCGAGGTGCCGAAGATCTGGATCGCGCACGACATCGGCCGCACGCTAAACCCGGTGCTCGCGCGCGGGCAGGTGATCGGCGGCGTGTACATGGGCCTGTCCGAGGCGCTGATGGAGGAGCAGGCCTTCCGCCGTCTGCCTGAGAAACTCTCCTCGGCGCTGGTGCACAAGATGCCCTCCATGCTCGAGTACAAGAGCCTCACCGCGCTCGACATGCCAGATGTGGACGTGGCGCTGATCGAGGATCCGGATCCGAATTGCCCGTTCGGCGCGAAGGAAGTCGGCCAGGGGCCGCTGCTGCCCGTCATGCCGGCGCTGGCGAACGCGATCTTCGACGCGGTCGGCGTGCGGGTCGATGAGATTCCCGTCACGCCGGACAAAGTTCTAAGGGCTTTGGAACTTAAATCAAAAGGTCTTACCCCCAGGGTCGGGCCAGACCATTTTCCGTCCGTTCCATATCCGGAACCCGTCTACGTGATCACGCCGGAAGAAGGCGGCGATGGCAAGGAAAGCAAGAAGGAGGAAAGGAAGCGTGCTTCGGCTGCCGTGGTTTGATTACCGCGCCCCGCGCACGGTGGCGGAGGCGGCGAAGATCCTTGCGGGCGAAGGTCCGCAGGCGATGCTGATCGCCGGCGGCACCGACCTGCTGCCGAACATGAAGCGGCGCCACCAGACTCCCAAGGTACTGGTTTCATTGCGCGGCATTTCTTCATTGAAAGGTATTTCGAATGGGAGCGCGGTCAATTTCGGCTCTGGTCTCTCGTTAACCGAGATCGTTCAACACGGAAAAACCCCCGTGGCGCTGCGCCAGGCCGCTGCGCAAGTCGCCACGCCTCATCTCCGGAACGTGGGCACGCTTGGCGGCAACCTGTGCCTCGACACGCGCTGCACCTATTACAACCAGAACTACGAATGGCGGCAGGCGATCGACTTCTGCCTGAAGAAGGACGGCGACACCTGCTGGGTCGCCACCGCCAGCAAGCGCTGCGTGGCGGTCTCCTCGACGGACACCGCGCCGGCACTCATTGCTCTTGGTGCTTCTGTTGTGTTGGTTTCTTCTTCAGGTTCACGTGAAGTGAAGCTGGAAGACCTGTATCGAAATGACGGGATCGAATATCTATCCCGCAAACCTGATGAGGTTCTGACCGAAGTGAAAATTCCATCCGGCTGGAAGAGCACGTACTGGAAGCTGCGCCGCCGCGGGTCCTTCGATTTTCCGATCCTGGGTGTCGCCGTCGCGCTGAAGATGCAAGGAGACGTCATTGAAGGCGCGCGTGTCGCGCTTGGCGCCGCCGCATCCCGGCCGTTCCTGGTAGACAAGGCAGGGGAGTACCTGAAGGGCAAGAAACTTACCGACGACGTCATCGCCGAAGCCTGCGCAATGATCGCCAGCCGCGCCAAGCCAATGGACAACACCGACATGGACCTCTACTGGCGCAAGGAAGTGGCCGACGATTTTGCAGGCTACGCGCTGCGTGAGCTGCGCGGCGATGACATGCGCGAGACGCGCCTGCGCATCGCGCGCTACGCCGTCTAGCTCTTCAGGCCGCCGATTCCGGCAAGGATTTCGTAGGAGCGTTTGCGCGCCGCGTGGTCGTAGATCCCGGCGACGACCATCAGTTCGTCCGCCCCAGTAAGTGCGACGAACTCGCCCAGGCCGCGCGTTATCGCTTCCGGCCCGCCCACGATCGCGTAGCGCAGCATGCCGGAGGCCTGCGCCTTCTCCATCGGCGTCCAGTAGGTCTCGATGTCGTCGATCGGCGGCTGCAGCTTGCCCCTGCGATTGCGCACCATGTTCGTGAACTGCTGCTGCGCGCTGGTGAACAGGCGCCGCGCCGCGACATCGGTATCGGCGGCGATGACGTGGACGCCGGCCATCGCGTAGGGTTTCTGCAGCTGCGCCGACGGCTTGAACGTGCTGCGGTAAACCTCAAGCGCCGGCAGCAGGTCGTTGGGCGCGAAATGGGAGGCAAAAGCGTAGGGCAGGCCGAGCATTGCGGCGAGTTGCGCGCCGTAAAGGCTGGAACCCAAAATCCACAGCGGCACCTTGGAATCCGCGCCGGGGACCGCAACGATGCGCTGGCCTTCCTCGATCGGGCCGAGCAGGGCCTGCAGTTCGAGCACGTCCTGAGGAAATTCCTCGGCGTTCGCGAAGTCGCGCCGCAGGGCACGCACCGTCAGCTGGTCGGTGCCCGGCGCGCGCCCCAGGCCAAGGTCGATGCGCCCCGGGTATAGCGCATCCAGCGTGCCGAATTGCTCGGCGATCACCAGCGGCGAGTGGTTCGGCAGCATGATGCCACCCGCGCCGACGCGGATCTTCGTGGTGCCGCCCGCGAGGTGGCCGATGACCACCGAAGTTGCCGCGCTCGCGATGCCGCGCATGTTGTGGTGCTCCGCCACCCAGTAGCGCGTATAGCCCAGGTGTTCGGCGTGCCGGGCGAGGTCGAGCGAATTGCGCAATGCATCGGCGGGCGTCGCGCCTTCCACGATCGGCGCGAGGTCGAGTATCGAGAGGGGAATCATGCTTTCGATTTTATCC
>JANYII010000058.1 GCA_025358705.1 Betaproteobacteria bacterium
CCGTCTTGCCATCGAGGTCGCGCTTCATGGCCGCGGGCAGGTCGTCGTAGGCCGCGTGCATGTAGCAGAATTCGGTGTTTCCGAGCGGCTTGCCATCGCGCATCGGAATCTTGATGCCATAGAGAACGTTGGCGAAAGCGATCTGGCGGCTGTAGGACATGTCGGTATGCCAGTCCTGCCCGGCGTCCGACAGGCCGATCGGCTTACCGTTCTCGACGATGTTGGAAAGGACCATAACCTCCGGGTGGCCCGGCTCCTGGAATGAATTGGCGACGTTGATTTCCAGGTCCCCGAGCTGCGAGCTGAACTGCTTCAACTGGATGCCGGTCAACGACTGCTCCGGAAAGCGGAGCACGCCGTGTCGCCCGAGCGCCTGCATGACCGCGTCAAGATCCTGGCGACCCAGGCCCTTCGAAAGGTCCAGACCGTCGATTGTCGCGCCCAGCGTCTGACCGGTTTCGGTCAGTTTCACGGCAGGCGAAGCAAAACTGCCCATAATCTCCCCTTCCATGCATTGTAACCATCGTCCGTCCCGCGGAAGCCATGCCGCTACCGCATAGCCTGAGGGCGTTTCGCCACCGCGACTTTCGGCTCTATTTCGCCGGCCAGGGAATATCGCAGACCGGCACCTGGCTGCAGACGATCGCCACCAGCTGGCTGATCTATCACCTGACGGGTTCTGCCTTCCTGCTCGGCCTCGCGGCATTCGCGCAGTACATCCCGATGCTGGTGCTGGGCCCCTTCGCCGGAGTCTGGGTTGACCGGCAGCGCAAGCGAAAAGTACTCATGATTACGCAGGGATTCGCTCTCGCGCAGGCGCTCGCCATGCTGGCAGTGGTGGCCTCTGGCCACGTGCAGCCCTGGCACCTGATTGTGGCCAACCTCGTGCTCGGCATCCTGAATGCGTTCGACTCGCCGGCGCGCCAGTCGCAGCTCGTGGAACTGGTCGGCGGCAAGGAAGACCTGCCGAACGCAATCGCCTTCAGTTCCGCCCTCATGAACGGCGCGCGTTTCATCGGCCCGATGATCGGCGGCGCAGTGATTGCCGGATTCGGCGAGGTATGGGGCTTCGCGCTGAACAGCATGATGCGCGGCGCCGTGATCCTGGCGCTATGGCTGATCCGCGCGGTGCCACGGCAGTCGGAGAAAACCGACGCCGGCTGGCTCGAGCAACTCGCCGCCGGCTTTCGCTACGCCTACGGTTTCCTGCCATCGCGCTGCGCGTTGCTGCTGCTCTCCGCGGTGAGCTTCGGCATCCAGCCCTACCAGTCGCTGGCCCCGTACTTCGCGCGCGACGTGTTCCACGGCGGCTCGGAGACGCTCGGCTACCTGATGGGCGCGGGCGGTTTCGGCGCAGTCTCCGGCATGGTGTATCTCGCCATGAAGCCTTCGGTGCGTGGCCTGCTCAGCCTGATTCCCTTCACGGCGGCGGCGGCCGGCGTGGCGCTGATCGTATTCTCGTTCTCGAAGACGCTCTGGCTTGCGCTGCCGATGCTGTTCCTGGCGGGAATGGGCGCCATGCTGAGCGCCGCCTCGACCAACACGGTGCTGCAGACTATCGTGGAAGATCGCTTGCGCGCGCGCGTGGTCTCGATCTACATGATGTCCTTTCTGGGCGTGACGCCGCTTGGCGCCCTGTTCGCCGGTATGCTCGCCGAGCGCATCGGTCCGCCCGCGACGTTGGCCGTTGGCGGCGTCCTTACGCTCTCCGCCGCCTTCCTCTACTGGATCACCCTGCCAAAAATCCGCGCTGCAATCCGGCCGGTCTACCAGAAATTGGGTATCGTTCCGCGTCCGGACGAATAGGTTTCCAGGAGAAAACGACGATGGCGACATTTCTGGTGGCGCACGGCGCCTGGTCCGCGGGATGGGCCTGGAAAAAAATGCGGCCGCTGCTGCGCGCGAGCGGGCACGAACTGTTCACGCCGACCCACACGGGACTGGGCGAGCGCGCGCACCTCGCCTCGCCGGACATCGACCTCGAGACGCACATCGCCGATAACCTCGGCGTGCTCCAGTTCGAGGACCTGAAAAGCGTGATCCTCATCGGCCACAGCTATGGCGGCATGGTCGCGACCGGCGTTGCCGACCAGGCGCGCGAACGCATCGCCAAGCTCGTCTACATCGACGCTTTCGCCCCCAGGGACGGCGACAGCGTCTTTTCGCTCACGCCGGATCGGAAGACGGCAATGATGGATGCCGTCAAAAAGAACGGCGACGGCTGGAAAATGCCCGCCAACCCCATGCCGCCCGACACCCTGGAAGCCGACCAGGCCTGGGCCATGCCGCGCCGCATGCCGCAGCCGCTGAAGACCTTCGAGCAGAAACTGCGCATGCGCCATGGAGAACTGACGCTGCCGCGCCATTACATCTATTGCACGCGCCGACCGCCCGACGATCGCTTCCGG
>JANYII010000063.1 GCA_025358705.1 Betaproteobacteria bacterium
TAAATGGCGACTTGCCTTTATTATTGATGATAATTTTATAATACCCATAGTTGGTTTGAGGAAAATAGATATTGAAACCAGCCACATTTTCATCATGTAGCCGTCGGGCGCAGCCTTGCTCGCAGTCAGCGTGCCGGCGACGCCGCCCGCGGCCGGCAGGTTGGTGACGATGAAGCGCTGCCCCAGCGGCCCCTCCATGCGATTCAGCACGATGCGCGCGATGACGTCGCTCGCGCTGCCGGCGGAGAACGGGATGATCGCGGTGATGGGTCTGGAGGGGAATTCCTGAGCTCTTATTGGAGTATTAAGAATAAGAATGAAAGCAAAAACCGCCCATTTGGCAATTCTCACGCGAAGTACTCCGGATGCTGGGGCAGATCGTCGGTGATCTCGACCCAGTTGGCCTTGTGGGCGACAAAGGCGTGCACCGAGGGCGCGAGCGGCAACGGGTCGGTCAGGGTGCCTGCGCGCACCGAGACGATGTGCTTGCGGTTCTCGCCGTGGCTGTAGAGCGGCGAGCCGCAGCCGGAGCAGAAGTAGCGGTGCTTGCCGGGGCTGGAATTCCAGCGCGAAATCGATTCCTCGCCTTCAACGAACACGAGGTGCTCTTTCCTGAAGATCACATTGGTCGCGAACGACGAGCCGCTCTGCTTGCGGCATTTGCCGCAGTGGCAGTAATAGGTGACGATGGGATCGCCGCGCAGTTCGTACTTGACCTTGCCGCACATGCAGGAACCCCGAAGCATTACGAGACCACCTTCCCCGTCGCGCTGCCGAAGCGCTGCTGCATGACTTCCTCGAACGACAACTCACCCGACAGCACGGCGCCGCCGGAGCGCAGGCGGTAGCTTTTCGGGTGCTGCGCGGCGGCGGGCTCCTTGCCATCGCGCAGGTTCTTCGCTTCCTTGAGCATCAGGCGGCGGAAGTGGACGACGCCGATGTCGGTGGCGGTGAGGTTCTCTTTGCTGCGGTCGGCGATCGGGCCCTGGCTTTCCTGCGCCATGGTGTCCTGCTCGGCGATGCCGCGGATGCCGGTGAAGGAGATGGTCTTCTGCTGCGCGCGGTCGATGAGGTAGTCGTTCGACTTGTTGCGCAGCGGGACGTAGTCCGGCCCCAGCTCGGCGAACTGGCCGAAGCCGCCCTTGTCGAACCTGGCGCGCTCCTCGGTCGAGATCGGCCGGTCGGGATGCCAACCATAGATGTAGATCCAGCAGGACTCGTCGTCCACCGGCACCCAGGTGTAGCCGTAGTAGACCTCGCCCGGCATGGCCGAAGGCGTGATGGAGTGCGAGGGCAGCATGAACTGCGTGATGCGCCAGTAGAGGTCCTTGCCGTCGGCCTTGCGCGCGCCGCCGACGACGAAGCCGACCTCGTGGTCGGTGATGGTGAATTCCGGCCGCGGGTCGTTGCGCAGCCAGCCGATGCGCTTCTCGTCCGCCGCGATGTTGTCCGCGGCGTTGGACTGGTATGCCGGCGCCGGCATGTGCAGGAAGGAAAAGTGCGCCGTGTCCACCGCGCCGTCCATGGATTGCGCCCAGTTGCACTGTTGCAGCCGCTTGGTGACGTAGCGATGCGACGCGGGCAGCACGCCGTGTTCGAGCTGCGGCAGCTCCGGCATCACCTCGCGAGGACCGAAGTAGGCCCACACCAGTTCGCCGAACTCGCGCGTCGGGTAGGCCTTGATGGAAATCTTGCCGCGCATGCCGGCGTCCGGATCGACGTTCGGCATGTCCACGCACTTGCCCTCGACGTCGTACTTCCAGCCGTGGTGCACGCAGCGCAGGCCGCATTCCTCGTTGCGCCCGAAGAAAAGGTTCGAGCCGCGGTGCGCGCACCTCGGCTCGACCAACCCTACTTTTCCATTCGTGTCGCGGAAGGCGACCAGCTCCTCGCCCATCACCTTGACGCGGATCGGCGCGCCGTCGGGCGCGGGCATTTCGCGCGACAGCGCGACCGGCAGCCAGTAGCGCCGGAAGTATTCGCCCATCGGCGTGCCCGCGTTGGTGCGAACGAGGATTTCGTTGTCGGCGGCGCCAAGCATGTCAGTAAACGACCTCCGGCCGGGCGACGGGCTGGTCGTCCATCTTCACCACGATGCGCTCGCTGTCGCTGCGCACGACGACGAATTCCACCGCTTCGGTGTCGCTGGGATTGCGCTCCTGGTGCGGCACGTCGGGCTTGAAGAAAGCGAAATCCCCGGGCCCGATGTCGGCCTTGTACTCCAGCCGCTCGCCCCAGCGGATTTCGCTGCGACCCCGGACGACATAGAGCACGATCTCGTGGTGCCCGTGGTTGTGCGTCCCGGTCTTCGTGCCCGGCTGATTGATCGCCGCGCCGATCGAGGTCGAATGGCCGCTGCCGCCCGAAAAAGCGAATGCGGACGCGCGACCATTTCCCGATGGCGCGCGCATGGCCTCCTCCAGCGAGCGCCCCCTGACGACCGTCACCCCGTTGCGCCAGTTCCTTGCGGCTGTCATCACTGCCTCCTTCGATCAAAAACCCAATCGGGCTCCAGCCCGATTCTATTCAGAAGTCGCGCCAGCTTCCCATCACTTTCGAGGCGACGCCAGTAGAAAGCGGCAGCGCCTGCAGCACGGCGGGGTCCAGCGACAGCTGCGGCGCGCCGGTGCTGGTCAGGCTGCCCTGAGAGACGAGCGCGCCGCTGATGGTCAGCGTGCCGTTGCCGCCGTTCGACCAGCTTCCGCCGCTTCCGATCACGTAGACCAGGCCGAAGACG
This sequence comes from Betaproteobacteria bacterium, assembly GCA_025358705.1. Taxonomy (GTDB): domain Bacteria; phylum Pseudomonadota; class Gammaproteobacteria; order Burkholderiales; family SG8-39; genus RBG-16-66-20. The sequence continues at coordinate 2,738 of JANYII010000063.1, forward strand.
ACGTTGTCGCCGCTCACATTGAGGTTGCCGTTGACGATCATGAGGACCGGCTGGCCCGCAGCGCCGTAGGTGGCGTTGCCGCCGGGCAGCGTGACATCGCCCTCGATCCAGTACGCGCCGCCGATCTTCTGCGGCGGCAATTGGCCGGCGGTGAGCAAGGTGGCCTGCGCCCTGATGCTGTCGGGCGTGTCGCTGAAGAAGCTGGCGAAGAACTGTTCCGGCGTCGGCGATGCGAATGCCGGATCGCTCGCGTAGGTCTTGCCGGTCGGGGGCGAGGTCTGCGCGCCGTTCTGCATCAGGATCGGCCCGCCGGCGTGGATCGCCCAGCCGGTGGCGCCGCTGCTGACGACGACGGTCTTGCCATTGAGCGTGACACCGCCCTTCGCGGTCAGCGCGTCCAGCGGCAGGTTCGTGACGAAGGGCCGGATCCTCAGGAGCTGCGACACCTGCGCGCGCACCGGGCAGCTCGCGTTGCACGGATCGCAGCCGTCCGCGCAGCCCGTGGCCTGGGCGCGCAGCAGCAGGAAGTCGTTCGCATCCGGTTGCGACAGCGCGACCGAGTAGGAACTCTGCGTCGCGCCCAGCTTGCCCTGGATCGGCGCGCCCGCGATCAGTTTCTTCGTGCTGAAGTCGAAGAACGCCGCGCGGTTCGGCGTCGCCGGCCCGCCGTTGTTCAGGTAGGCGAGCGTGGTCTCGAGCCCCGCTTCGGCCGCGCCGAGCGCCTGCTCGTACTTGTAGGCGTTGCCGGACACCTTGAGCTCGAACAGTACCGAGCGCGAGGAGTACACACCACCAGCGCGACGATGA
>JANYII010000085.1 GCA_025358705.1 Betaproteobacteria bacterium
ACCGGCCGATCACGCTGAACGACGACATGCTGAGCCTGTGGCGCCAGGCGAAGATCGGCCTCGACTACCTGCTGTTCCGCCGCGGACCGCTCACCATCAGCGCCGGCCAGGGCGCCGCGTTCGTGCGTACGCGGCCGGAACTGAAACGGCCGGACGCACAGCTCTACTTCATCAACTTTTCCACCGCCAAGCGCGGCGGCCATTTGCATCCCTGGTCGGGGTTCACGCTGTCTGTTTCGCAGCTGCAGGTGGAATCGCGCGGCTCGGTGCATATCAAGTCGGCGGATCCGCGCGCGGCGCCGGCGATCCGCTACAACTATCTCGCCACCGAGAACGACCGCCGGGTGATGGTGGAAGGGCTCAAGATCATCCGCCGCATCGCGGCGACCGCGCCGCTCTCCGGCTACATCGTGAGAGAGGAGTTTCCCGGCGCGGCAGTGCAGACGGACGACGAACTGCTCGACGTGGTGCGAAAGACGGGCGAGACCGTGTTCCACCCCACCTCGACCTGCCGCATGGGGACAGATGCCCGCTCGGTGGTGGATTCGCAGCTGCGGGTGCGTGGCGTGGCGGGCCTACGGGTAGTGGATGCCTCGGTGATGCCCGCCGTCGTCTCCGGAAACACCAACGCAGCGGTCATCGCCATCGCGGAAAAAGCGGCCGACCTAGTCGCAAGCACCTGACGGGGATGCTCCAATGAGTAATTCTCTAATTTATTGATCCTAAAATGATTTTAGGGTTGGAAGAGGCTGCACTTGGTGCTGGACTGCTGGTTGGTTATACAGTATCCTAACTCGGAGAAGCTCGTGCACCATCATGGTGTAAAGTGATGCGCGAGGTGCCCTACGATGCCAAGAAAAAGAGGGGATATGGAACGGTCGACTTCGTCCGCATCGCGAGCGTCGGTCAGCTTCCCGCCGGAGCTGTATCGCACACTTGAGGAGATTGCCAAGCAGAAAAAGGTATCGGTCGCGTGGGTTGTGCGGGACGCTGCCGAGAAGTACGTCGCAGCGCGTTGGCCGCTCTTGGAGCAAAAATGACTGCTGCCCGCCTTGCTCGCAATCCATATCGTCTGCGCAGGGCTGAATTGCTCCGACGTTCTTCTTTGCCGAATGCCGTTGACCTCTTCTCCGGCGCGGGCGGAATCACGCTTGGCCTTGCGAACGCTGGATTCAACGTTGTGTACTGCGCTGATCTCGACGCAGGGTGTGAAGCTACTCATAAGCGGAATTTCCCTTCGATTCCGTTCCAGCGGATGGCTGTGCAAGACGTCAGAGGCGCAGACATCCTAAAGATGACTGGCCTGCGGCGCGGCGAACTGGACCTCCTGATTGGAGGGCCGCCATGCCAAGGTTTCAGTATCCTCGGTCAGCGCGAAATTTGGGACCCACGGAATAGCCTCTTCCGCGAGTTCATCCGTGTGGCAAACGAGTTGAAGCCGAAATGTGTTGTCATTGAAAATGTGACTGGCCTGGCAACGCTTGGTGCGGGACGCGTCTTGGCAGACATTCGCGATGCATTCCGAGGCGCGGGCTACAACATTGAGTGCGCTGAATTGCTTGCTGCGCAATATGGTGTTCCGCAGATGCGATGGCGCATGTTTTTCATCGGCTGGCGGCTTGATCAGAACCAGAAGGGGGGGTTCCCTTTGGCGACGCATGGTCGGGCAGGGATTGGCGATCTCATCCCAAATCGGACTATCAAGCTCGAAGAGTCGGCGGGTTTCGTCACTATTGCGGAGGCAATTGCGGACCTCGGTGCCATTGAGACTGGTCAAATCGGAACCAAATATCGTCGACGCCCGCTCGGAAGTTACCAGGAGGCCATGAGGGAGGGCGCGCCAGAGCTTGTGGCGAATCACTACGCGCCTCGGCTTTCCCCGCAAAACATCGCCCGCCTTCGGGCGCTGAAACCGGGGCAAGACTGGCGCGATCTTCCTCGGCGATTGCTCCCTGCAGGTATGCAGCGGGCGCTTCGCAAGGACCACACGCGCCGTTATCGTCGGATGCAATGGCTTGGTGTGGCGCGGACGATCATTACTCGTTTTCGCGATCCGAAGTCTGGCGAATATACGCACCCCGAACAGCACCGGACGATTAGCATTCGGGAGGCCGCGCGAATCCAGAGCTTCCCCGATTGGTTCACCTTTGCGGGGGGGTACTCCCAGCAGTACGATCAGGTGGGGAACGCAGTCCCACCGCTGCTCGCGAAGGCAGTCGGAATGGAATTGCGGGAAATATTGAACGGCCGGAAGACTGTCTCTCCCGGCCGTGTGAAGTCCCGGTACGTTATTCCCGAAGATTGGCAGTTGGCGCTCGCGTGAGCGTGCCGAGAAAAGGCAAGAAAGAGAAGGCCCCGGCCAATTTCGTTAGTGAATGGTTTGGTCATCGTGTATATCCCACGATAGTCTCGAACAAGCAGTCGCTTGCTGATCAGAATAGCAAACGCTGCCCGTTTCTAACGGAGGCCACTGGCGAGACGCGAGAATGCGTCAAAACAGCGACGGCGAAGGGCGTTTGCACAATTAGTAGCGTAAGCAATGGGCCTCGACAAGATTGGTTGGTCTGTCCGTATCGAGCCTTGAATGCCGAATTGGTGGCGAATTCGATTCGTCGTCTGTTCGCGCTGCCTAAAGGAACGGATCCCTTCGTTGCGCCAGCCGTGGCCCTGACAAAGCTGGAAGTGCGTGACGACATCAATAAGCGCCTTGCGGCGAAACAACCGGTTTTTATTTATTTTGGGGAGAAGACCGGCGGAGAGCTTTCGATCCCTCGCACTGATCGCTCGCCGGAATTTTCTTTTGACGTTACCGTTGTGGAACTCAAGGTGAAGGATGGGGAACCCCATACCGGACGTTTTGGCATTCTCGAAATCCAGACGATGGACTTCCATGGGTCCTATCGGGACGCCGTGAAGAATCTGCAAGATGGACTTCGGATGCATCCGAAGATCTTCGGCGCTTCGGTACAGGCAAACCAATGGTGGTTAGCTCAGGGAGTCGAAGGGCCGAACATCGCTAACGTCTTCAAGCGGACGTTTTATCAGATGATGTTTAAATTCCAGCTCGGCCAACATGGGCGCTGTGCAGGATGTGTTCTCGCTATTCCAAAATCAGTATGGGATAGCTGGCAAGTCCACCTTGGCGCTCCGCGATTAATCGATGCGGGTGATGGCACGGCTCGCCTCCTTGCTCCGGATCATAGAATCGCCGATCCGTGCCCCGCTTGGATTTATGTCTTCGACACGGATCTCGGTAAGGCGGTCACGCCCTCGCCAATCATATTGAGTCAAGTCATCGGCACTGACGCGCAATCCTTTTCGCATTGGGCGCTTAATGTTGCGCCCGCGGCTGCGCTGGACAACATTGACGCGCAGACCGGCTTCTTCGCACTTCTCTCTCGCCGCCTAAAGCAGTTTTGGCCGGACTTGGCGGCGACGGTTACCGCAGACATTCCAGCAGGCGCCAGATCAGCGGCAGCGGTGAAGGGCAAGAGGTAGCGCCAAGTAACTACCGCGTAGGAGTCGCGCCGGCCAATGCCCTGATTTGGACTGCGGAAAAAGCGGCCGACCTGATACACTCGAATCAAGGGGGAAGTACAACATGACGCAACGCAAATTCATCGCCGCCGCGGCCTTCGTGGCGCTTTCCGTTTCCGCGGTCCAGGCACAGCAGAAGGAAATCAAGGTCGGGGTGATCTACGACTACACCGGCGCCTTCGCCGCCGGCGGGTCGGAGGCCGCGGGCCTCGGCACCAAGATCGCCATCGACATGCTCAACGAAAAGGGCGGCGTCGAGGGCTACAAGATCGTGCCGATCTACGCCGACGCGCAGTCCAAGACCGAGGTCGCGATCAACGAGATGACGCGCCTGCAGGACCAGGAGAAGGTCAACATCATCATGGGCGTGTTCTCCAGCGCGCACTGCGTGCCGATGGCGCAGCGCACCGACGCGGCGAAGAAATTCATGTGGGCCAACGTCTGCGTCGCCTCGGCGGTGTTCAAGGACAAGAAGCTCTCCTACGTGTTCCGCCCGCAGGTGCACTCCGACCAGTTCGGCGAAGCCTCGTGCTCCTACATCCAGGAGAACGCGAAGGAAAAGCTCGGCATGGACCCGAAGAAGGTCAAGGTCGCGATCATCTACGAGGACGGCCCCTACGGCGCCGGCGTCGCGATGGGCAACGAGGCCAAATGCAAGGCGCTCGGCATGGACGTGGTGCTGAAGGAAGGCTACGCCGCCACCTCGCCCGACCTCTCCAGCCTGGTGACGAAACTCAAGCGCGCGCGCGCCGACATCCTGCTGCACACCGGCTACAACCCGGACATCACGCTCTTCCTGCGCCAGTCGCGCGAGCAGGGCCTGAAGTTCAAGGGCATCATCGGCCATGGCGCGGGCTATGGCCAGATCGGCAAGCTGACCGAGACCTTCGGCTCCGACGTGAACTATTTCTTCAACGTCGACCCGGTGGCGGCGCAGCTGCTCGATCCGAAGACCCTCAAGCCGGGCCTCGGCGACCTCACCAAGGAAATGGTGAAGCGCTACCAGGCGGTGAAAGGACCGGCGGACGTGCCGCCGCACGCCTCGATGGGCTTCAACCAGTCGTGGATCCTCTTTACCGACGTGCTGCCGCGCGCCATCAAGAAGCACGGCGGCATCGATCCCGAGGCGCTGCGCAAGGCGTCCATCGAGACTGACATCCCGATGGGCGGCACCATCCAGGGCTACGGCGTGAAATTCTTCCCGCCGGGTTCGTCCATGGCAGGACAGAACGAGCGTTCCTCGCCGGTGGTGATGCAGTACGTCAACGGCCGCACCTACGTGGCGTGGCCGAAATCGATCCGCACCACCGACCCGATCTTTCCCTTTCCCAAGGGTCATCCGTACGGGATGTAACGGGAAGTGCTTGAGGTCAGCGGCCTAACCAAGAGGTTCGGCGGGTTCACAGCGGTCTCCGGGGTCTCGTTCTCGCTCGCCGAGGGCGAGATCCTCGGATTGATCGGCCCAAACGGCTCGGGCAAGAGCACCACCTTCAACCTGATCGCCGGGCTGCACGCGCCCTCGGCCGGCTCGGTTCGCCTGAAGGGAGAGGAGATCGGCGGCCTGCTGCCGGCCTCCATCTGCCATCGCGGCATCGCGCGCACCTTCCAGATCCCGCGGCCGTTCCGCAAGCTTTCCCTGATCGAGAACGTCGCGCTGGCGGCGTTTTACGGCCAGATGGAAAAACCTTCAAGAGAAAAAGCGAATGACATCGCCAGGGAATCCTTGCAGCTTGTCGGCCTGCCGCTTGAGGAAAGCGCCCGGGTGGACGGGCTTGGCGCCGCGGGGCTGAAGAAACTCGAACTCGCGCGCGCGCTCGCGACCCAGCCGAAGATATTGCTGGCCGACGAATCGCTCGGCGGCCTCGACCACGCCGAGATGGAGCAGGCGGCCGACATGCTGGCGATGATCCGCGAGAAGAAGGGCATCACCATCATCTGGGTCGAGCACATCATGGGCGTGCTGATGCGCGTGGTGGACCGGCTCATCGTGCTGGACCACGGCGAAGTGATCGCGCAGGGCAAGCCTGCCGAGGTCGCGCACGATCCGAAGGTGATCGAGGTCTACCTCGGCACGGACGCCGCCGACGTGCAGAAAACCGTGGCGGACAGGACGGCCTGATGCTCGCGCTGACAGACGTCTCCGCCGGCTACGGCTCCTTCCAGGCACTGTTCGGGGTCAGCCTGGAAGTGAAGGCGGGCGAATCGGTCGCCGTGATCGGTCCCAACGGCGCGGGCAAGACCACGCTGTTGCGCGCGATTTCCAAGCTCATCGAACTCACCGGCGGCGAAGTGACGATGGAGGGAAAGTCGCTCAAGCGCGTCGCGCCGCACGAGGTGATCGCCACCGGCATCGCCCACGTGCCGGAGAACCGGCGGCTGTTCCCCCGCCTGACGGTCGAGGAGAACCTGAAGATGGGTTCGTTCCTGGTTTCTTCCAGGCCCCGTTTCGAGGAACGGAAGAAATTCGTTTTCGACCTGTTTCCCAGGATGGAAGAAAGGCGCGGCCAGCCCGCCGGCACGCTTTCGGGCGGCGAGCAGCAGATGTGCGCCATCGGCCGCGCGCTGATGTCGGGGCCCAAGCTCCTGCTGCTGGACGAGCCCTCCGCGGGGCTCGCGCCGGTCATCGTGCAGTCGATCATGCAGATGGTGAAGCGCATCTGCGCCGAGGGCTACACCGTGCTGATCGTCGAGCAGAACATCCGCCAGGTGCTGAAAGTCGTGGACCGCGCCTACCTGCTCGAGACCGGGCGCATCAAGCAGAGCGGCAGCTCGGCCGAGCTGCTCGCCTCGGACGAGATCCGCAAGACCTACCTGGGAATTTGACGCGGGGCACCTGATGGAAATATTCGACATTTTCCTCCTCGAAGCGGTGCTGAACGGCATCCTGCTGGGCGGCCTGCTGGCGCTCCTGTCGCTCGGCCTGAACCTGATCTTCGGCGTCATCGACGTGGTGTGGATCTGCTACGCCGAGATGATCATGATCGGCATGTACGCGGTCTACGCATTGCACGTGCAGCAGCACTGGCCGCTCGCCGCGGCGATGCCCGCCGGCATCGCCATCGTCGCGCTGCTGGGCGCGCTCATGCACCAGTTCATCATCCGGCCGGTGCTCTCCGCCGAGCCGATAAACCAGTTGCTCGTCACCGGCGGGGTGCTGTTCTTCCTGCAGGCGGCGGCGACGCTCGCCTTCGGCATCGAGTTCAAGAACCTCGGCGTCAAGCTGCCGCCAATCGCGATCGGCGAGATGTCGTTCTCGTTCCCGCGCATCATCGCCTTCGCCGTGGCGGTCGCGGGCGTCATCGCGACCTACCTGCTCCTGACGCGCACCTACGTCGGCACCGCGATCCGCGCCATCAGCCAGGACCGCGAAATCATGCCGCTGATGGGCGTGAACCCCGGCCGCATCTTCGTCGTCACCTCGGCGCTGGGCGGCGCGCTCGCGGGGCTGAGCGCCTGCCTGCTGGTGCTGCAGTACGACATCCACCCGGCGATCGGCCTCTCGTTCGGCCCGATCACCTTCCTCATCTGCGTGCTCGGCGGCCTGGGCAACATGCTGGGCGGCCTCATCGCCGCGTTCATCTTCGCGCAGTTCATTTCGGTGGGCGGCTTCTTCTTCGCCATCGAGTGGGGCTACGTCATCGCGTTCGTGTTCTTCATCGCGGTGATGTTCTGGCGCCCGCAGGGCATCCTTGGGGGGAAGTGAATTGAAATACCTCCTTCTTGTCCTGCTTGCGGGAACGCCGTTCTACGGAATCGGTAACTATCCGCTGCACCTGGTGATCATGTGCCTGCTGTGGGGCTACGTGTACACCAGCTGGTCGATCATGGGGCGTCTGGGGCTGGTCAGCTTCGGCCACGGAGCGTTCCTGGGCATCGGCGCCTACTCGGTGGTGATGCTGTGGAACCATTTCGGCGTGTCGCCGTGGATCGGCGCGATCGCCGGCGTCGTGGTGTCCGCGATCGTCGCGGTGATCATTGGCCTGCCGTGCTTCCGCTTCAAGATCGTCGGCCACTACTTCGCGCTGGTGACCCTCGCGCTGTCGGAAGTCACGCGCCTCATCATCGTCGCGCTGCGCGACCAGACCGGCGGCTCGCTCGGCGCGACGCCGAACACCGCGCTGGCGCAGGGCAACGCCTGGTCGTTCGGCGCGCTGCAGTTTTCGGACAAGGTGGTGTGGTTCTACGCCATCCTCGCATTCTGGCTGGCCGGCCTGTGGGTCTGGGCGCGGGTGGACCGCGGCATGACGCGCCTCGCGCTGGAGGCGATCAGCCACGAGGAGGAGGCCGCCGCCTCGATCGGCATCAATGTCACGCGCTCGAAGCTCTTTGTCACGCTGATCTCGGCAGTGATGACCAGCCTCGGCGGCGTGCTCTACGCGCAGTACCAGCTCTACATCAATCCCGAGACCGTGTCCGGCATCGGCATCAGCCTGCAGATGGTGTTCGGCGTGATCGCGGGCGGCATGTACGTCATGCTCGGGCCGACGGTGGGCGCGGTGTTCACGCTGCTGCTCGCCGAAGGCCTGCGCCTCGCGCTGGGCGATTCCTTCAAGCAGTTCCCGGCGCTCGACCTCGCCATCTACGGCCTGATGCTGGTGCTCTTCATCATCCACATGCCCAAGGGCATCCTCGGCACCGCGATGGAGATTTGGGAGCGTCGCAAGCGCGCCGCGCCCGCCGCGCGCTAGATCTCGATTTCCTCGGGGGGAACCACGACGACGCGTCCGTCGCGCCAGATGACGGCCGGCAAGCCGAGGGCTTTGTGCCGAGCCAGCGCCTCCCGCCCCGCAAGCGTGAAGATCTCCATGACCTCGCTGATGGGTACGCCCATCAATCGTGGCTCGGGTCCGGCACCGTATTCACTTTCCTGTTCTTTTGCTTGCATGCGGTTCTGGATCGCTTCCCAAACTGCCTGATCGCCGATTCGGATCTGGCCACTGCCATCGCGCGCGGCAATCAATCTCGCGGGAGGTGACGCATTGTCGTGCATCTCCCAGGAGTCGGCAATCGGCGAGTACAGCGAGAAGAAGTTGGCGAGTCCGCGCTGGTAGCGCCGGCGGATATCGTCGGGTGGCACGGCATGGCCGCCTCCGCGAATGCGTCCCGCAACCCTGCTCACAGCCATCTCCGCGCTCGGCAGCCACAGGTAAGCCAGGTGGAATTTGTAATGACACTCACGGCGAAGGCGAGCCAGCCAGGGAGCAAAGCTCCGGCTCGCAAGCGTCGTTTCGAAGGCGAAATCCCTTCCTTGCGAACCGAGTTCGTGCAGGCGATTGAGCATTACGCGCCCTGCTTCCAGCGCGACTGTTTCTGGCGCGAACGCCGAAAGCCCAGCGGCAATCACGTCGGCGTTTACGAATTCGGCGATGCCCAGACGCTTGCCGATCAAGCGCGGTGCGGCAGTGGATTTGCCGGCGCCATTGGGTCCTGCGATGACAAGGACGTTCGGCAAGCAGCTAGATCACGCGCTCGAGGGATACACCTCTGACATCCATCTCGAAGTCCAGTTCCGCGATCGGCGGCCGGCAGTAGTGCCAGGTGAGGCTGCTGGGGAGGATGCGCCTTTGAATTTTTTCTACGAGGTTTTCTATTTTTTCGGCGGTATATAACTGTGTCACCGTGGCGCCGGACCATGACGCGCCGAGCCCCTTCAGCCTCGCGTCCATGATACCGAGCACCCAGTCGGCCTTCTTCGCCATGCCCGCCGGCGATACGTCGCCGCGCGCCACGATCTCCTCCGGAAAGCGCCCGCCCTCGGGCCACTCGCCGCTGCCCGCGACGACGAATGAACCGGTTTCCTTCGACGGCACGGTGTAGCTGAAGGCATAGAAGCAGGGCTCGGCCGGCGGATCGATCTCCGGCGCCACATTCGAGCGCCCGACCGCGTTCCGGCCGTCGCGGACCAGCCCCCACTGCTTCAGGACCTCGACATAGCCCTTGTTGAAGTCGCCGAAGCCCGCGAAGGAAAATGGCTTAGGCGAGCGCAATTCGCAGGCACAAAACGCTGTTTTGGGTCTTCCTCTGGAAGCAAGAAAATCAGAAATTTTTCTGAATCCCTCGGTCACCGGCACCGGCCGTGTGAACCGCACCCGCTCAATGGCGTATCCGGGCAGCGCTGCCACGCCCTGCGAGTAGGGGAACACGCCCTCGAGGAAACTGAAACCGCCGTCGGGAAAGGGGATCAACTGGTTTTTCTCCGGCTAGAGCAATCCCGTTACCGCCCTGAAGCTTCGCTCCACCGCGCCGAGCTCCTGCGGGGTGAGCCGCGTGAGCGGCCCGTCAACCAGTCGCCTGCGATCGAGGGTCCGCGGCTGCTCCGGCATGACCTGGCATTCCCGCTCCAGCCGGTCGCGCGCCGCGATGGTGACGTGCAGCGGTTCCTTGGATTTATGGACCTGGGTGGTGAGCGGAAGCACGATCACGGTCGGCTCTCCCTGGTTGGTGAGGAAATCGGCCTGCAGGATCAGGACCGGGCGCAGCTTGCCGATCTCGCTGCCGCGGTTCGGCTTCAGATTGCCGATCCAGATCTCGCCGCGCCGCATCAGCGCCTCTTGCGCCGGGCCCGGTACGCGGCTCTGGGCTGGCGCGCGGCTCTACCTTCGGCCAGTTCGAGCGCCTCGTTGTCTGCCGGCAGCGCCTCCTCGGCGGCCGCCAGCGCCTCGCGGCTGCCGCGCTCGCGCGCGGCGCGGGCGATCTCGTCGAGAAAGCGACCTCGTTCGCGCTGCTCGAGGAACGCGGCGATCGCCGCGCGCGCGAGCTCCGAGCGGGTCTGATCCGCAATCCCGGCCTCGCGCGCAAGGCGCCGGTCCAGCTCCTCGTCGAGTCGCATGTTTAGCGTCGCCATGGCTGTGTCATATCTGTAACGTATATTGTAACACAAAACGAATCACAGCCTCGAGGGCTGTGCGCTATTTGCGGCGGCGGGCTCTCGGGGCGTTGCCAGGGTGGAGGTCGTCGAGCTGCTGCGCGAGCTTGGGCAAATCGCGCTCGATCGCCTGCCAGACCGTGGCCAGATTTACCTTGAGGTAGCCGTGGATCAGGCGGTGGCGCATGTGGCGATGTCGCGCCAGGGGATGTCCGGGTGCCGCGCCGCGAGCTCGGGCGACACGCGGCCGGCGGCTTCCCCGATCACCTCCAGGTTGCGGATGACGGCGTCCTGCAGCAGCGGGTCGGCGAGGAACGCGGCGCGCCGCTTGCGCCCCAGGTAGCGCCGGATGCGGGCGATCGCCTCGCCCATGCTCTCGAGGTAGGCGGCATCGCCGGGCGGCGACGCCTTCACAGCGGCACCGCCTCGGCGAGCGCGGCTTCGCGGATCCGGGCCGGGAGGTCGTCCTCGGTGACAAGGTCGACGCTGACACCCAGGGCGTCCTGCAGTGCGTTACGTGCGCGGGCGAGATCGAGCAGCGAGGTGCGCGGCCCGGCCTCGACCAGCAAATCCAGATCGCTCGCTTCGGTGTCCTCGCCGCGCGCGACCGAGCCGAACACGCGCGGGCGCGCGAGGCCGAAGCGGGCGAGCGTGCGCCGCGCCGCGTCCCGCCCGGCGAGCAACGCCGCCGAGGGCCGGCGCGCCGCGCGTTCGGCAGGCGCCGTCGGACTGCCGGCGAGCGTCTTCAGGGCGGCGTAGTAGGGGCTCGCGCGCGCGGCGCGGAAGCGGCGCTGGTTGCCCAAGCGGCGCTCTTCCAGCAGGCCCGCGGCGGCCATGCGCCCGAGCTCGCGCTGGATCGCGCCGAAGCCGCCGCCCGAGCGGCGCACCAGCTCGCCCAGGCTTAGCTCCTCCTCGCGCGCGAAAAGCTGCGCCAGTACCCGTTGCTGGGTGCGGGTCAGCAGCACATCGAGCGGGCGCGGCGAGGCAGCCATGGCAGGAGTATATCAATAAATAGGATGGATCAAACCCATATTGGGTAATCGATGCCCGTTCCGCCAATCGGCGGGCCCGCCCGCCGCTTCTTGCCATTTAACGTTAAGCGTTATATCCTGCCATGGTGATCCGGAGCTTTCGCTGCGCTGACACGCGGGCGTTGTTCGAGACCGGCCGGAACCGGCGCTTCGCGGCCGTGGCCGGCGTGGCGGCGCGCAAGCTGGTGCAACTCGATGCGGCGCAAACGCTGGAGTTCCTGCGCGCACCGCCGGGCAACCGGCTCGAGGCGCTCAAGGGCGATCGCGCGGGACAGCACAGTATCCGCATCAACGACCAGTTTCGTCTTTGCTTTCGCTGGACGAATGCAGGGCCTGAAGACGTGGAGATCGTGGACTACCACTGACGGAGAATGACGATGATCAAAAATGGCATGCGGCCCGTTCATCCGGGCGAGGTGCTGCGCGAGGAGTACCTGGTTCCGCTCGGCCTGAGCGCCAATGCGCTCGCGAAGGCGCTGGCGGTACCCGCGCCCCGCGTGAATGACATCGTGCGCGAACGGCGGGGAATCACGGCGGACACGGCGATGCGCCTGGCGCGGTATTTCGGCGGCGATGCCCGCTCCTGGCTCAACCTGCAGGCGGCCTACGACCTGCGTCTGGCCGAGATCGCCAATGCCAAGCGCATCAGGCGCGAAATAGAACCGGCCGCCGCATAGGGATCCAGGAATAGTTTCAGCAACGTCGGGACCGACCAGGGGGCGGCCGATGGCAAAGGGGGTAAAGCGCGGGGGCAAGGCCCGGCCGCAAGTGCGGCGGAAGGCGCTCGCGCCCAAAAAGACAGCCGCTCGGGCCGAAGCCGGCGAGGCATCGCTCAAGCGGCAGCTCGCCGCCTCGCGCTTGCGCGAGTCCGAGTCGCGCGCCCAGCAGGCCGCGACCGCCGAGATTCTAAAGGTCATCGCGCGCTCGCCCTCCGACGTGCAGCCCGCGTTCGACTGCATCGTGCGCAACGCCTCGAAGCTATGCAAGGTCCCGATGGCGACGGTGATCCTGCTCGACGGCGCGATGCTGCACCTGGCTTCCTCGAGCCTCGACATCAAGCGCATGGTCCGCTTCAACAAGCTCTGGCCGATGCCGATCGAGCGCGCCGGCGTCCAGGGCATCGTCGCGCGCGACCGCAAGCTGGCCAACGTGCGCGATGTCGAGTCCGACAAGCG
>JANYII010000121.1 GCA_025358705.1 Betaproteobacteria bacterium
CGAGTTCGGCGGCGCGCTCGGCCTGCAGTGCATCGGCGCCGAGTACGCGGGCGATCTTGCCGGCCAGCAGCTTGACGCGCTGCACGCGATCGAGCTGGCTGCCGAGCTTGTTGTGATAGACGACCTTGGCCAGCAGCGGAATGAGTTCTTCCAGCCGCCGCTTGCGGTCCTGGTTGTAGAAGAAGCGCGCGTCCTCGAGCCGCGGCCGTACCACGCGCTGGTTGCCGCCGATGATGTGGCGCGGGTCGACGACCTGCATGTTCGACACGATGAGGAACTTCCCGTTCAGCCTGCCCGCGGCGTCGAACAGCGGGAAGTACTTCTGGTTCTGCCGCATGGTGAGGATCAGGCATTCCTGTGGCACCTCCAGGAACGCCTTTTCGAATTCGCCGACGTAGACGCAGGGGAACTCCACGAGTGCAGTGACTTCATCCAGGAGGGCCTGATATTCACCCAACCCAGCCTTCTGCTCCTTGGACTTTTCAATCAAGAGCTTTTCAATTTCGCTACGGCGTGCTGTGAAATTGACCAGCACTTTCCCCTCGTCGCTGAGCAGCCTTTTCTCGTATTCGTCCGCGTTCGCCAGGACGATCTCGCCCTTGCCGAGAAATCGGTGGCCTTTGGTCTTGCTGCCCGATTTCAGACCGAGCACTTCGCCCGGCACGACCTTCGAGCCATGCAGCATGACCAGGCCGTGCACCGGCCGAACGAACTGTGCCTCACTCGCGCCCCAGCGCATTACCTTCGGGATCGGCAGCTTCTTGAGAGCGTCGCCGACGATATCCGAGAGAACGCCCTCAAGGCTGACTCCCTTGATCGTCGCCTTGGCAACGACAACCTTGCCTTTCGGCGTTTCGCGGTGTTCGAGCGCACTGACTTCAACGCCATGTTTCTTGGCAAATCCTGTGATGGCGGGTGCGGGCGCATTCGCGGACGGGCCCGTGACCTCGTTTACTCGATCCACGCCTGCGGCAGAGACCTTCGGGATGAGCATCCCGAGGCGGCGGGGGGTGGCGAAAGTCTTGACCCCCTCGAACGATCGTTGCGCAAGCTGGTGTTGCGCCAGTCCGCTGACGACACCTTCCGAAAACGCCGTACTCAGTCTTTCGAGTGCTTTTGGCGGCAGCTCCTCGGTGAGAAGTTCGACCAGCAGCGTTGCCTCGCTCACTTCTTCACCATCGGGAAGCCGAGCCGCTCGCGCGATTCGTAGTAGGCCTGGGCGACGGCGCGGGCCAGCGCCCTCACGCGGCCGATGTAGGCGGCGCGTTCGGTGACAGAGATCGCGCCGCGCGCATCCAGCAGGTTGAAAGTGTGCGAGGCTTTCAGAACCATTTCGTAGGCAGGCAGCACGCACTGCGCTTCGATCAGCCGTTTGGCTTCGGCTTCGAATTCGCCGAAATGGCGAAACAGCATTTCGGTGTTCGACAGTTCGAAGTTGTAGCGCGACTGCTCGACTTCGTTCTGCTTGTAGACGTCGCCGTAACTCACGCCGGGCGTCCAGACCAGGTCGTAGATCGAGTCCTTGCCCTGCAGGTACATCGCCAAGCGCTCAAGGCCGTAGGTGATCTCACCTAGCACGGGCTTGCAATCCAGGCCGCCGACCTGCTGGAAGTAGGTGAACTGGGTGACTTCCATGCCGTCCAGCCAGACTTCCCAGCCCAGGCCCCACGCGCCGAGTGTCGGCGACTCCCAGTCATCCTCGACGAAACGGATGTCGTGTTCCAGCGGATTGATGCCGAGGCTCTTCAGCGATTCCAGGTACAGGTCCTGGATATCCGGCGGCGAGGGCTTGAGCGCCACTTGGTACTGGTAGTAGTGCTGCAGCCGGTTCGGGTTGTCGCCGTAGCGGCCGTCCTTGGGCCGGCGCGAAGGTTGCACATAGGCCGCGTTCCACGGCTCCGGGCCGATCGCGCGCAGGAATGTCGCGGTGTGGAAGGTGCCCGCGCCCATTTCCATGTCGTAGGGCTGCAGCAGCACGCAGCCGCGCTTGTCCCAGAAATCGTTCAGCCGAAGGATGAGTTGCTGGAAAGTGAGCATCGCGCGCAGATTTTACCGGGAGCGCCCGCGCAGCGCGACGAACGCCAGCGCCGCGAGCGCGAGCAGGACCGCCGGCCAGTCGCCGAAGCGCACGTAGGGCGTCGCGCCCTCGTAGCCGTGCACCTCGAAATCCACGCGGGCCTGCGTGAACGGCTTCAGACGCACGCGCACCGAAGCGTCGGGCCAGATCGCCGCGGTGATCCCGGTGTTGGCGGCCGTGAGATAGACGCGACCCGTTTCCAGCGCGCGCATGCGGGCGATCTGCAGGTGCTGCGACGGAGCGAGCGAGTCGCCGAACCAGGCGACGTTCGAGACATTTACCAGCAGCGTGGCCTCGGGCAGCTGGCGGATGATTTCCGCGCCGTAGGCGTCCTCATAGCAGACGTTCACTGCGACGCGCTGGCCGGCGACCGCCATCGGGCGCTGGTTCGGGGCGCCGCGCGAAAAATCCGCAAGCGGGATGGAAAGCATGCTCACGATCCATCCCAGGCCCGGCGGCGCGAATTCTCCGAACGGCACGAGATGCACCTTGTCGTACCTGGCTCCGGCCGAGACGCCCAGGCTAATCACGCTGTTCAGATAGTCCCCGGCCGCGCTTCGCACGGGCACGCCAAGCAGCAGGTCGCCGCCATTGCGCGCGGCCGCCGCTTTCAGCCGCTCCAGGAACGAGGGCTCGACCAGGTCGAGGAAGCGCGGCACGGCTGTCTCCGGCAGCACGATCAGGCGCACGTCGCCGCCTGCATTGCGCTCTTCGGCGAGCCGTGCATAGGTTTCAAGCGTTCGTTCGTAGCGCGCCGGATCGAATTTCATTTCCTGCGGCACGTTGCCCTGCACGAGCGCGACGCGCAGCGGCTCGCCCAAGGGATCCGTCCACTGGGTGACGCGCAGGCCGTAGCCACAAGCGAGCAAGAGCGCCAGCATGCCCGCCGCGATCCAGCGTGTCCGGCGCGAGTCGCCGAGCGCGATGCACCACAGCAGGCCGGCGGCGACGGCCATCGCCAGCGAAACCGCGTAGACGCCGCCCACGGGCGCAAAGCCCGAGAGCGGATCGTCGATCGCCGTGTAGCCGAGCGCGAGCCACGGAAAACCTGTCAGGAACCAGCTTAGCGACCACTCGACCAGCATCCAGGATGCAGGAATCAGGAGCGCGGCGCGCAACGCCTCGGGCGCCGCGCTGTCGCGCGCGATGCGGGCCTGGATCCAGCCGGCGAGCCCGGGGAAAAGCGCGAGGAATGCGCACCAGGCAAGAGTCGCCGCCGCCGCGAGCGGCATCGGCATGGCGCCAAAGCGATTCAGGCTCACGTACACCCAGGATGCGCCGGCGCCGTAGAGTCCCAGGCCGAAGAAGAAGCCGAGCCGGAAAGCGGCGCGCGGCGAAATCGCGCGCATCCAGAGGTGCGCCAGCCCCACCAGCGCCGCGAGCGTGGCAGGGAAAAAATCGACCGGAGAAAAACCGAGCACCGCAGCCGCGCCCGCGGCGAAGGCGGCGGCGTGGGGCAGGAACTTCACGCCTTTGGTTTCTCGACGATCAGAGTGTAGACCCGCCGGCTGTCGGTGCGCAGCACCTGGAACTTGAGCCCGGCGATGGCGAGCGTTTCGCCGCGCTTTGGCAGCCGGCCGAGGTGGCCGATCACGAGGCCGCCGACGGTGTCGTGCTCCTCGTCTGAGAACTCGGTGGCGAAGGCTGCGTTGAAGTCGGCAATCTGCGTCAGGGCCTTGACGCGGAAGCGCCCGCCCGGCTCGGGCAGGATGTTGTCGCTCGCTTCGTCGAAGTCGTACTCGTCCTCGATGTCTCCGACAATCTGCTCGAGCACGTCCTCGATGGTCACCAGGCCGGCGATGCCGCCATATTCGTCCGCCACGATCGCCATGTGGTTGCGGCTGGCGCGGAATTCCCGCAACAATACGTTCAGGCGCTTGGATTCGGGCACGAATATCGCCGGGCGCAGCATCTCGCGCACGTTGAACTGTTCTTCGCCGGCATAGTGGCGCAGCAGGTCTTTCGCAAGCAGCACGCCGATGACATCGTCGCGGTTCTGGCCGATGACAGGAAAGCGCGAGTGTGCGGAGCTGATCACCTGCGGCATGAACTGGTCCACCGGCTCGTTTATGTCGATCACGTCCATCTGCGCGCGCGGGATCATGATGTCACGCACCTGCATTTCGGAAACGGTGAGCGCGCCCTCGACGATCGAGAGCGCATCCGCATCCAGCAGGTTCCTCTGGTAGGCCGAACGCAGCAACTGCACCAGGCTGGCGCGGTCCGCGGGCTCGCGCAGGATCAGCGCGGACAGGCGCTCGAGCAGGGTAGGACGGACGGGATCGGTCATTGTGGAGGGGAAAGGCTATTTTACCGTCGCTTGTTCCAAGTACGGATTGGCGAACCCGAGGCGCCGCAGCAGGCGGATTTCCGTGCGTTCCATGCGCGTCGCGTCGCTCTTGCGCAGGTGGTCGTGGCCGCGCAGGTGCAGTATCCCGTGCACGACGAGATGGGCGTAGTGCGCGACTAGCGGCTTGCGTTGCTCCCTTGCTTGCTTCCTGATGACCGGATGGCACAACACGACATCGCCATGACCACGGCCGTAGGAAAACGAGAGCACGTTGGTTGCGTAGTTGCGCTTTCGAAAAGTGCCGTTCAGCAACCGGCCTTCCGCAGCCCCCACCACGCGCAGCGTTACCTGCGATCCTGGAACAATCGCGGCGAGCGCGTATTTCCGGAGCAATGCCGCCGCGGGGGCCGCGGCGACCGCGCGCTGGACCGCGACCTTACTTCGGCGGCGCGGCTTCGGCTTCTTTGTCGTAGGCATCGATGATCCGCGCCACCAGCGGATGGCGCACGACGTCGGCGGCGGTGAAATCGGTGAACGCGATGCCGCGCACGCCGGCCAGGATGCGGCGCGCCTCGATCAAGCCGCTCTTCTGCCCGCGCCCGAGGTCGATTTGCGTCACGTCGCCGGTGACCACGGCCTTGGCGCCGAAGCCGATGCGCGTGAGGAACATCTTCATCTGCTCGGGAGTGGTGTTCTGCGCTTCATCCAGGATGATGAAGGAGTGGTTCAGCGTGCGGCCGCGCATGTAGGCAAGCGGCGCGAGTTCGATGGTGCCGCGCTCGAGGAGCTTCGCGGTCCGGTCGAAGCCGGCGAGGTCGTAGAGCGCGTCGTACAACGGTCGCAGGTAAGGATCGACCTTCTGCGCCAGATCGCCGGGCAGGAAGCCGAGCCGCTCGCCCGCCTCCACCGCCGGCCGCACCAGCACGATGCGCTTGACCTGTTCGCGCTCCAGGGCATCCACCGCGCAGGCGACCGCCAGGTAGGTCTTGCCGGTACCCGCGGGACCGATGCCGATCGTGATGTCGTGGGCGAGGATGCTCTCGAGATATTGCACCTGGTGCGGCGTACGGCCATGGAGGTCGGCGCGCCGCGTCAGCAGCGGGGGTCTTCCACCTTCTTTTTTTATGGAACCCTTTTGGGAAATCTCGGCCAGCCCGAGCTGGACGTCGTCGATGCTAAGTTCGCTTGCCGCCTGGTCGTAGAACGTCTCGATGGCGCGCGCGGCGCGCTCGGCCTGCTGGCGCTCGCCGCGCACCGAGAAGCGCGCGCCGCGGCGCGCGATCTCGACATCCAGCGCGGTTTCTATCTCGCGCAGGTTCGCGTCCAGCGCGCCGCACAGCCGCGCGAGGCGCTGGTTGTCCACGGGATCAAGCAGTACTTCTACTGCCTTAGCCCGCATTCAGCAATTCGCCGCGCAGGGAATGATGGCGGGCTTCGGTGATCCGCAGGCTCGTGAAACGGTGCGCCAGCGTGCCGTCGCCCCGGAAATTCACCGTCCGGTTGTTGTCGGTGCGCGCAGCCAGCTCCGCGGCATCGCGCTTCGAAGGCCCTTCGACCAATACCTGCTGGACCGTGCCCACCATGGATTCGCTGATCGCGTGTTCCTGCGCCTCCAGTTGCGCCTGGAGGCGCCGCAGCCGCTCGAGCTTTTGGGCCTGCGGCGTCGCGTCTTCAAGTTCGGCCGCGGGGGTGCCCGGGCGCGGGCTGTAGAGGAAGGAGTAGGAACCGTCAAACTCGAGTTCGCGCGCCAGTGCGAGCGTTGCTTCGAAATCAGCGTCGCTCTCGCCCGGAAAGCCGACGATGAAATCGGACGAGATGCTGATCCCCGGCTTCGCCTTGCGCAGCCGCCGGATGATGGAGCGGTATTCGAGCGAGGTGTAGCCGCGCTTCATCGCCGCCAGCACGCGGTCGGAGCCCGACTGCACGGGAAGATGCACGTGCGCGGCAAGGGCGGGAATTTCCGCGTGCGCGTCGATCAGGCGCTGCGTGAATTCGCGCGGATGCGAGGTGGTATAGCGAATGCGCGCCATTCCTTCGATTTCATTCACGAAATAAAGCAGTTCGGCGAAGTCCGCGACGGCACCGTCAATCTCGCCGCGCCAGGCATTCACGTTCTGCCCGAGCAGCGTCACTTCCTTCACGCCCTGCGCCGCGAGGCCGGCGATCTCAGCGATCACATCGTCGAAGGGCCGCGAAATTTCAGGACCGCGCGTATACGGCACCACGCAGAAGCTGCAGTACTTGCTGCAGCCTTCCATGATCGAGACGAAGGCGGAGGCCCCTTCGGCGCTGGCCGGCGGAAGATGATCGAATTTCTCAATTTCCGGGAAGCTCACGTCCACCTGCGGCAGACCGCTCGCGCGGCGCCGCGCGAGCAGCTCGGGCAGCCGGTGCAGGGTCTGCGGACCGAATACGACGTCGACGTAAGGCGCGCGCTCGACGATGGCGCCGCCTTCCTGGCTGGCGACGCAGCCGCCGACCGCAATCATGAGCTTCGGATTCGCGAGCTTGAG
>JANYII010000125.1 GCA_025358705.1 Betaproteobacteria bacterium
CACGCAGACCCGTCGCCGAAATGCGCCCTGACCATTTCGGCACGATAGTTGACGGCGAAAAAAAACCGCTTGAAACCCTGCTCGACGAAGCTTTCAAGGATGGTTTCGAGAATCGGTTTCGCCCCAACGCGCAGGAGCGGCTTGGGCGTGTCATCTGTCAGCGGCCGCAGGCGCGATCCGCGTCCCCCCGCCATCAGCACAACCCAGTTGTCGCGCCGGGCTGCCAGCAGCTGGTCGAGCACCTCCAATCCGACGATGCGCCGCTCGCCGTCGACGACAGGTATCTGGTGCAGCAGCTTGGATTTCATGCGTGCAAGAATCACTTCCCGATCCTCGCCGGGATGCGCGCAGGTCGGCGCCGCGTTCATGATTTCGCTCGCGGGATTTTCCAGGGTGATGCCCCGTAGCAGGCTACGACGAATGTCACCGTCGGTAATGGTGCCCAACAGGCGGCCTGCCGAATCGACGACAAGCGCAATCTGCATCGAATTGCCGTCGATGCGCCGGATTATCTCCCGTACCGAATCATTCGGTCCGACAAGGGCGTCGCGCCAACTGGTCATATGCCCTGGCCACCGGTGGCAAGCCGCCAGAGGGTGGTGTGTCCGAAATCGTCAGGCATGGGCAGATGCCAGAAACGCGCTGCTTGGCAGGTTGATGAGCCGCGCCTCGATGCTCTCGGCGACCGGCAGTTCCATGCGCGGGCAGTCACGGAACGCCGCCAGCCGGTGCATCAGCGTCCATACCGGCCTGGTTTCGATGCCGAGCCGGTTCGTCGTTTCCAGGATCGCGTCGCGTTGCGCGGCGAATTCAGGCTCGAGCAGGACCGCGTTCAGCCAGTAGATGCTCTCGGTGCCTGCCGGCTCCCGCACGAACTTGATGCCGCGGACGGCGGAAAATGCGTGCGCGTAGCGTTGCGCGAGGGCGCGCTTCGCGGCGATGAATTCGGGCAGTTTCTCGAGCTGGGCGCGACCGAGCGCGGCATTCAGGTTGGGCATCCGGTAGTTGTACCCGATTTCGTCGTGATCGAAGGACCAGCCGCGCGCGAGCCTGGCCGTGGTGCCCAGGTGGCGGACGCGCTTCGCGACGCCGTCATCGTTGCAGAGGATCGCGCCGCCGCCGCCGGTGGTGACGATCTTGTTGCCGTTGAAGCTCAGGGTGGAAAGCAGGCCGTGCCTGCCCACGTGCCGGCCCTGATAGCGCGAGCCGAGCGCTTCGGCGGCATCCTCGATGAGGACCAGGCCGAATTCCTCCGCGACGTCGCGCAATCCGTCGAGATCGGCCGGATGGCCGAACGTGTGCATTGGAACCATTGCCCGGATGCGCCGGCCGGTCGCGCGGTTGCGGGTCCCGCCGGGTCCGGATTGCGTCGTGTCGCGCAGGTACTGGCGCAGCGCCTGCGGCGCGAGGCCGAGCGTGCGCTCTTCAGAATCGGCGAAGTGCGGTATTGCGCCGCAGTAGGCGACCGCATTGGCCGTGGCGACGAAGGTCAGCGCCGGCACGATGACTTCGTCGTCGCGGCCGACACCCGCGGCGACCAGGCTCAGGTGCAGCGCGGCGGTGCCGTTCACGACCGCGATCGCGTGCCGCGCGCCGGTGATCTCGAGCAGGGATTTCTCGAATGCCTTGATCTGCTCGCCGGCGGTGGAAACCCAGCCCGAATCGAGGCATTCTTTCAGGTATTGCCATTCGCGCCCGCGGAACGACGGCTCGTGTAGCGCCACCGGCGTGCGCTCGCCGATGACGCTGCGGACCGCCGCGACCGTCTCGGCGGCGAGCGTCCGGCCGGTCAGATGTTGTAGATGTTCGTCTTGTACCACTGTAAATGCCCGTCGCGCGAGAACCATTCGATCGTGCGCTGCAATCCGGCCTCGAATCCCTCGCGTCCCGCGAACTGCGGCTGCCAGCCCACCAAATCGGCGGCTTTGCGGACATCGGCGAGCAATCTCTCAACTTCACTCGCGGCCGGGCGCAGGCGCTGCGTATCCTGTTCTATCGGTAGTTCGCGCCCCATCAGGCGGAAAATGGTGCGCGCAACATCGCCGATCGAGATCTCGTGGCCGCTGCCGGTGTTGATCACCTCGCCCACGGAGCGCGGCGATTCCGCGACGGCGATGAATCCCGCCACCGTGTCGTCGACGTAGCAGAAATCGCGGGTGGGATGCAGCGCGCCCAGCTTCAGGCTGGCGGCCCCCGCGAGCACCTGGACGATGATCGACGGAATCACCGCCCGGGCAGACTGCCGCGGCCCGAACGTGTTGAACGGCCGGATCACGCTCACCGGCGTTCCGAACGCGGCGTGGAACGACAATGCAAGATGGTCGGCGCCGATCTTCGAAGCGGAATACGGCGACTGGCCCTGCAGCGGATGCTCCTCCGAAATCGGCACCGTGCGCGCCGTGCCGTAGACCTCGCTGGTCGAGGTGTGCACGACCTTTTCGGTGCCCAGGTCGCGCGCCGCCTGCAGCACGTTCAGGGTGCCTTTTATGTTCGTGTCCACGTACGTGTCGGGCGAGTGGTAGGAGTAGGGAATTGCGATCAGCGCGGCAAGGTGCAGCACGCTGTCGCAGCCCTTCATCGCCAGCCGCACGCCGTTCGGGTCGCGGATGTCGCCGGGAAACACCTCGAGCGACGCCCGCACGTCCTCGGGCACCCGGTCCAGCCATCCCCAGCTGTTCAGCGAGTTGTACATCACGAAGGCGCGCACCTTGAGCCCGCGCCGCACCAGGGCTTCCGCGAGGTGCGAACCGATGAAGCCATCGGCGCCGGTGACCAGGACCTGCCTCATCGTCATTCCACCAGCGACTGGAATCCGGGGTGGGACGCGACCAGCTCGTCGAACGAGCCGGCGGCGGCAAGCACACCGTCCTGCAGGAGGAAAATCCGCTGGCACAGCCGGACCGTCGACATCTGGTGGGCGATCATCAATATCGTCTTTTTTCCAGTCAGCGAAACCAGGACGCCGGCAACCTCGTCCGCCGTCTGGCGGTCGAGTGCGGTGGTCGCTTCGTCCAGCACGAGCACCTCCGGATCGCGATACAGGGCGCGCGCGATGCCGATGCGCTGGCGCTGCCCGCCCGACACGCGCGAGCCGCGCTCCCCGACGACGGTGTCCAGTCCCTTGGCGAGGCTGCGCGCGAATTCGCCCAGCTGCGCCGCCTCGAGCGCCCGCACCACGCCCGCATCGTCTATGTCGGCATCGTCCAGACCGAACGCGATGTTCCGGCGCAACGAATCGTCGGTCAAAAAGATGGTTTGCGGCACGTATCCG
Organism: Betaproteobacteria bacterium; assembly: GCA_025358705.1. Lineage (GTDB taxonomy): Bacteria > Pseudomonadota > Gammaproteobacteria > Burkholderiales > SG8-39 > RBG-16-66-20. Next base: position 3,272 of record JANYII010000125.1, read on the forward strand.
ATGTTTTCCTGCCAGCCCCTGACATTATCGGCGATATCGCGGCCATCGACGAGAACCGAGCCGCCGGCAGGCGGGTGCAGGCCGATGAGAATGTCGATCAGCGTCGACTTTCCGGCGCCCGAGCGTCCGACGAACGCGGCCATCGATCCTTGCGGGATTCGCAACGACACGTCGCGCAGTGACGGCGCGTCCGCGCCGGAATACGTGTACGAAAGCGCGCGCGCTTCAATCGCATCGGAGAGCGTGACGCGGCGCGTTGCCGGCTTGCCCGGCGGCGCGATCCTGGCCTGGCCCTCGACGATATCCCGGGCCACGGTTTCGAGCGCCGATTGATGGAACTTGATGGTGGTAAGCGCGGTGACGATCCTGGTGACCGAGGGCATGAGCCGAAGCGCGGCGACGCCAAACAGCACCAGGGTGGGGAATACGTCGCCGATGGGAGTCCCGGAGCGCAGCAGGATCACCACGACCAGGGCCATGCCGCAGACGACAAGCGCCTCCAGGAACATCCGCGGCAGGATTCCAATGGCCTGGAACAGCGTATTCGACCGCGAGAAAGCCGCGACGTGGCGCGCGTAGGTATCCGCGAAAAACTGCTCGCGCCCGAGTATGGTCGCCTCCTTGATTCCGCCCAGGCCCTGCGACACCCACTTGATCATTTCCCTGCTCTCGAAAAGCTGCCGCTCGCCAAGGCGGCGAATGTGGGCCCGGAAAAACCGGTAGAAGAGGAGCGACAAGCCGCCGACGAGGCCCAGCGCCAGGACTGTCGCCGCCGGACTCACCACGAGCAGCAGCACGCCCACTAGGGCCACGACGAGGGCTTCCGTGAGGATTACGCAGCCCGGGATCAGCACGCCGCTGAAAACGTTGAACGTAACGCCGGTGGTATTGCGGATCAGCTCGGCGGAATTCCGCTGCAGGTGAAACGTGTAGGGCTGGCGCAGGTAGACGGACAGGAGGCGCGTCGAAAGGATTGCCTGCCTGGTCGCCACGAATCCAGCCTGGAAATACGCGATGCCGGCGAGAATCAGGTTCTTCAGCACGAAGAATCCGGCCAGCAGGCCCCCGAGCAGGGTGACGATCCGTTCGTCGCTGGCGCTCCCGGGAAAGAAGTCGTTCGGCAGCCCGGCCCGCGCAAGCAGCGCCCGCGGCTCGCTCAGGGACGCTATGAATGCCGGCAGCACGCCCACCCCGGCGACTTCGAGCAGCGCGACGAGCAGAAACGATGCGGCAAACAGCCCGAAGCGGCCGCCGCCGCCGGCGAGTATCGGCCGCAGCGCGGACAGTGTCTGGCGCAAGGTCGATTCCGTCGCCATGCCGGACTATCGCTTCTCCATCAGGAACCAGGTGATGTCATCCTGGCGGAAATTGGCGTCGCGGCGATAGGCGAAACCGTAGTCCAGCAATTCGAGGCCGGCGAATCGATCCAGCATCTCGCCGGCAAAATCCCTCTTGAAGAGTTTCCGGGCGTGTCCGCGGTAGGGCACTTCGGCCGGCTGCGGGCTGTAGTACTCGGCCAGCAGGATGTAGCGGGAGCTCGCGCGATGCATGGTTTCGTACACCGTCGGCAGCATGTCCGGGTCGATGTGGATCAGCACGCCTTTGGTAAAGACCAGCCGCCATTGCCTTTGCGGCGCGAAATCCAGCAGGGATTGCCGCATGATTTCGGCCGCGGGGACGGCGCGCTTCGCTTCGGCGGCGGCTTTTTCATTGATTTCAATCGCGCTTAGCCCGCAACCCGGAAGCAGCCGTTCCAGCGCGAGCAGGTTCGCCCCGATATTGGCGCCAAGTTCCAGCACCGAGTCGACCCCGGCGGTGCGCGCCAGGATGCGGGCGAAGAGCGCGGTATTCGCG
>JANYII010000186.1 GCA_025358705.1 Betaproteobacteria bacterium
CCGGAAAACCGCACCTCGCCATCCTCCCGGATCGCGATGCCGACGCGGTCGCTGCGATCGACGAGGCGGAACGCGGTCTGCAGCTCATGCATTCCCGCATTGGGACCCTCGGCGCGGCGCCCCAGCACGTGCAAAAAGAGATTCAACTTCCCCGGCGCCGGAGACCATTGCAGAGGCAAATTCATCTCCACTCGGAAATGGCGATCCTCAGTTCCAGGCCCGGATAGTTGAGCGTCAGGCGCGAGGGCAGCGCATCGGCGTATTCGAGATAGCGGATTTTCCAGCCGGACTGCTCGAATTCAACCAGGCGCCCCTGTTCATCCCTGCGCTCTGCCGTCGGGCCAGGCGCCGCGCCGAGGGTCCCAATGCGGGAATGCATGAGCTGCAGACCGCGTTCCGCCTCGTCGATCGCAGCGACCGCGTCGGCATCGCGATCCGGGAGGATGGCGAGGTGCGGTTTTCCGGCGCGTTCGGCGAAGAAAACCTCTGCGTGAAGGCCGCAAGATTGTTGAAGGAAGAGACCCGCACTCGCCTCGGTTGCGATATCGAGCTCGAGAAAGTGCTGCCGGTCGGGGGCGGATTGGGCGGCGGCTCCTCCGACGCGGCAACGGTGCTGCTGGTCTTGAATCGGCTCTGGGGATTGAACCGCACGAGGAAAGACCTCATGGCGCTCGGCGTGCGGCTTGGCGCCGATGTGCCGTTGTTTCTGTATGGGCGCAACGCCCTGGGCGAAGGTGTCGGGGAACGCCTGCAAGGGCTCGATTTGGCCCCCGCCTGGTACCTGGTTTTGGTGCCCCAAGTCCCGGTTTCGACAAAAGAAATGTTCTCCGACCCTTCGTTGACACGGGAGTCGAAACCGCTCAAAATGTCGCCCTTTTTATCGGGGCAGGGCCGCAACGATCTCGAGGCGGTCGCGATGCGCCGATATCCGGAAATCGCGCAGCATCTTGCGTGGCTTGGGAAGAACAGCCGACGGGCTGCGTTCCCGCCGCGCATGACGGGTTCCGGGGCCTGCGTGTTTGCCGAATTTCCGAGGGAAGAAGATGCCGTTTTGCTGCACAGCGAATTGCCGGCGGCAATGCGGGGCTTTGTCGCCCGGGGACTCGAACGCCACCCTCTTTACGATTGGGCTCAAGACGAATAGCACAACTGGGGCGTCGCCAAGCTGGTCTAAGGCACCGGATTTTGATTCCGGCATTCCTAGGTTCGAATCCTAGCGCCCCAGCCATACCTGCCTTCACATGATCAATCCACTCACTCCCCACGCCACGATGGACCGCCTGATGGTGTTCGCAGGCAACGCGAACCCGCGCCTGGCGCAGGACGTGGTGAAGAAACTCAACATTTCGCTTGGCCGCGCCGTGGTCGACAAGTTCTCCGACGGCGAAGTGATGGTCGAGATCATGGAGAACGTGCGCGGCAAGGATGTGTTCGTGCTGCAGTCCACCTGCCAGCCGACCAACGACAACCTGATGGAGCTGATGGTGATGGTGGATGCGCTCAAGCGCTCGTCCGCCGCGCGCGTCTCGGCCGCGATGCCCTACTTCGGCTACGCGCGCCAGGACCGGCGCCCGCGCTCGGCGCGCGTCGGCATCAGCGCCAAGGTGGTGGCCAACATGCTCACCTCCGTGGGCGTGTCGCGCCTGCTGACCATGGACCTGCATGCCGACCAGATCCAGGGTTTTTTCGACGTGCCGGTCGACAACATCTACGCCGCGCCGGTGCTGCTGGGCGACGTCTGGAAGCAGCGCTACGACAACCTGATCGTAGTCTCGCCCGACGTCGGCGGCGTGGTGCGCGCCAGGGCGCTCGCCAAGCGCCTGGAGTCGGACCTCGCGATCATCGACAAGCGCCGGCCCAAGGCCAACGTGTCGGAAGTGATGAACGTGATCGGCGAAGTGAAGGGCCGCACCTGCGTGATCATGGACGACATGGTGGACACTGCCGGCACGCTGTGCAAGGCGGCCGAGGTGCTCAAGGCCGAGGGCGCGGTCAAGGTCGTCGCCTACTGCACGCACGCGGTGCTTTCGGGCGAGGCGGTCAAGCGCATCGCCGCTTCGGACATGGACGAACTGGTGGTGACCGACACCATCCCGCTGCGCGCGGAAGCGCTCGCCTGCAAGAAAATCCGCAGCCTGTCGGTGGCCGCACTGCTGGCGGAAACGATTTTGAGGATCTACACCGAGGATTCGGTGAGTTCTCTGTTTATCGAATAGTTTGAAGGTTTTCCAACCCCTGCTTTTCAACCCTGCCTGTGTCTGGTCGCGGACCTGGCGAACAACTGAAGGAGTATTGCGATGAAAATTGAAATCAA
>JANYII010000253.1 GCA_025358705.1 Betaproteobacteria bacterium
CCATCGGCGACCGGACCGTCGGCGGCCTGTGCTCGCGCGACCAGTTCGTCGGGCCCTGGCAGGTGCCGGTGGCGGACTGCGCCGTGACGCTGCTCGACTACGAAGGCTACGCGGGCGAGGCGTACGCGATCGGCGAGCGCACCCCGATCGCGCTGATTGACGGCCCGGCTTCCGGGCGCATGGCGGTGGGTGAAGCCCTTACCAATCTGGCCGCGGCGCGGGTGACGGCTCTTGATCGCGTGAAGCTGTCTGCCAACTGGATGGCGGCCGCAGGTTCGCCCGGAATGGATGCCACACTCTTCGATACGGTCCGCGCGGTGGCGCTGGACCTGTGTCCGGCGCTGGGTGTGTCGATCCCCGTTGGCAAGGATTCCCTTTCGATGCGAACCGCGTGGGAGGAAAACGGTGTCGGCAGGGAAGTTGTCGCCCCGCTGTCGCTCGTGGTCACGGCATTCGCGGCGGTCACCGACGCGCGGGCGACGCTTACGCCGCGCCTGCGCACCGACGCAGGCGACACCGAGTTGCTGCTGCTCGATCTTGGCGGCGGCAGGAACCGCCTTGGGGGTTCGATCCTCGCCCAGGTTTATTCCCGCTTCGGCAACGCGGCGCCGGATGTCGATTCAGCCGCTGCGTTGAAGAATTTCTTCAATGCGATTCAAAAGTTGTCGGCTGAAGGCCTGCTGCTTGCCTACCACGACCGCTCGGATGGCGGGCTGTTCGCGACGGTATGCGAGATGGCATTTGCCGGGCGCTGCGGCGTCACGGTGAACCTGGATGTCCTGGTATTCGATCAATGGACCGACGACGTGGATGGCTTCAAGCGCGCGAACGAGGAGCAGCTCGCGGGGCGCGTCCGCGAACGCGCCCTGCAGGCCATGTTCGCCGAGGAGCTTGGCGCAGTGTTGCAGTTCCGCGCCGCGGACCGGACGCGGGTGATGGACGTGTTGCGCTCCTTCGATCTTGGGGGCGTGTCCCTGGTCATTGGGCAGGTAAACCCGAGAGACGAGATCGCATTCATGCGCAATGCCGGGCCGCTGCTAAAGGAAAAGCGCGTCGAATTGCAGCGCGCGTGGTCCGAGACGAGCTTCCGGATGCAGCAGTTGCGCGACAACCCGGAGTGCGCGCAGGAGGAATACGACCGGATCCTGGATGCGCGGGATCCGGGCTTGAGTTTTCAATTGAACTTCGAGATAAAAAATCACTCCGTCGCAGGGAAGGCCCGGCCCCGCATCGCCATCCTGCGCGAGCAGGGGGTCAACAGCCAGGTGGAAATGGCGGCTGCGTTCACGCGCGCCGGTTTCGACGCGGTGGACGTGCACATGTCCGACATCATCGCGGGGCGCAGGGCGCTGGACGGCTTCAAGGGCATGGCGATCTGCGGCGGCTTTTCCTACGGCGACGTGCTCGGGGGCGGGCAGGGCTGGGCGAAATCCATTCTCTTCAATGCCAGGGCGCGCAAGGAGTTCGAGGCCTTCTTCGGGCGCAGCGACACCTTTGCGCTGGGCTCGTGCAATGGCTGCCAGATGATGGCGGCGCTGAAGAAAATCATTCCCGGCGCCGCGCATTGGCCGGTGTTCAGCGGCAACCGTTCGGCGCAATTCGAAGGCCGCTTCGTGATGGTCGAGGTGCTGGATAGTCCCTCGATCCTGCTGCGCGGCATGGCGGGCAGCCGCATGCCGATCGCCACGGCGCACGGGGAAGGCCGCACTGTGTTCGAGAGCCGCGGTGACATGGAAAAAGCTCATATTGCCCTGAGGTTCGTCGACCATCACGGGCAGGCCACGGAAAAATATCCGCTCAATCCGAATGGATCGCCCGCCGGCGTCACGGGCCTGACGACGCCCGACGGGCGCTTTACCATCGTCATGCCGCATCCGGAGCGGGTGTTCCGGGCGGTGCAGATGTCCTGGACGCCGGACAACGCAGGAGAGGATTCGCCATGGATGCAGATGTTCTACAACGCCCGCCAATGGGTCGATTGACAATGAGATACTTCGCGCTGGTTCTCCTGCTAGTTGCCGCCCACGTGCACGCTGCCGACTGCCCACCGCTGCTGGATGCTGCCATAGCGACCTTGTCGGACGACAAGCCGGAGTCGATGTGCCAGTACCGGGGCAAGGTGCTGCTGGTCGTCAATACCGCCAGCCAGTGCGGCTATACGCCGCAGTACGAAGGGCTGGAAAAGCTCTACCAGCGCTACAAGGACAAGGGCCTGGTGGTGCTCGGCTTCCCGTCGAACGATTTCGGCGGCCAGGAGCCGGGATCGAACAAGGAGATCGCGAAGTTCTGCGAAGCCAATTACGGTGTTTCGTTCCCGATGTTCACCAAGACCAGCGTCGCCGCGGGGAAACTCAACCCGTTCTACGAAAAGCTCATCCGCTCGGCTGGCGCGCGTCCGGGCTGGAATTTCCACAAGTACCTGGTGGACCGCAAGGGGTCGAAGGCGCAATCCTTCAATACCGGCGTCGAACCCGGCGATCCGAAGTTCGTCAAAGAGATTGAACGCCTTCTGGCAGAAAAAGGAGATTCGAAATGAGCATCACCCGTCATGAGTCCGGCCCGATCCTGAGCCTTGCCGTCGAGAACGGCAATACCGTCTATCTCGCCGGCATCGTGCCCAAGAACCTGAAAAACGACATCAAGGGACAGACCGCGGAAGTGCTGGCCGAGATCGACCGCCTGCTGGCGAAAGCGGGGACGAGCAAGTCGAAGGTCCTGGCGGCCAATATCTGGGTGACCGACATTCGCAATCGCGCTGCAATGAACGAGGTCTGGACCGCGTGGGCCGATCCGAAGAACCTGCCGGTGCGCGCCTGCGTCGAGGCCAAGCTCGCCGATCCCGCCTGCCTGGTCGAGATCATGGTGACCGCGGCGAAGTAGCCACCGCAGGCGCAGTCAGAGGCCGAGCAGCGTGCGCGTTGCCTGGTCCGGCGTTCCCTTGAACGCCAGGGCGTCGACTTCCAGCATGCCCGTGCGGCTGAAGACCTTCGAGAACCCGGCCGCGTGCAGGGCCGCCAGCAGGGATTTGTTCGTGAACCCGGTCTTGTGCGCGAAGAAATCCTGCCCGCTGCGCTCGATCTGTTCGCTATGCCCGTACAGCACGTCCAGGACCATGATCGGGCCGAGATCCGATTCGTAGAGCATGTCCTCGAGGTCGAGGCCGCGCTCGATGGCGGTTTTCATGACTTCCTGGATGTCGGGCACCCGGATATGCGCGAAGCCGCCGTCCTTGAGGACATGCAGGAATCCGGCCAGCACCCTGGGAACTTCGTGCCGGTAGTAGTGCTCGAGGTTGTGCGCGCAGTAAACCGCGTCGAACTGGTTGCCGCCGAGGGTCGTGAGTTCGCGCGCATCGCACACGATGTCGGGCGAGCCTTTCGGGTCTATATCGAGCAATAAATGCTCGAACCCCGCATAGTGCGGCGGCAGCGCGATTTCCTTGTTGTTGCCCCCAACATTCAGGACTTTCTTCAAGCGCGTGCCCGTATCCGCTTCAACGCCAGGTGGGCGGTCGCGACGAGGAGCAGACCTGCCGCGAAGACTTCCAGCCATATCGTCGCGTTCATCATCGACGTGTGCGCGGCTACCGGCGCCAGGGTGTAGTGCCCGAGGCCGTCGAAGCCGAAGGTGGCATATACGGCGATCACCGTGAGCCCGGCGAGCCGATACCCGAGGCGTACAAGCAGCCAACCGAGCGCCCCGATTGCAGTGATCCCAAGCCAGGCACCATAGACGTTCATGCGCGAAAGCGAGGCCGGCAGGTTCGGGTAGTCGGCCAGGAACTCGGCGTTGTGGGCAAAATGCAGGAGGCTGCTGGCCCCGTATACCAGGAGCAGGATCGGCAAGCAGCGTTCTATACGCATTCCGTCTCCATTTTCGCTGATTTCATGAGAACAGGTTGATGACGCCGTCCAGCCCCGCATAGTCGAGGGCGCAGGTTGCCTTGGTCCGAACAATGGGTTTTGCGCGCCAGGCGACCGATGTCCCGGCCTCGGCCATCATCTTGAGATCGTTGGCGCCGTCGCCGATCGCGACGCTCTGGGCGCGCGTGGCGCCGAGGCGCTGCGCCATGTGCCTGAACTTGGCGGCCTTGGCGTCGGCGTCGACGATGGTGCCGAGCACGCGGCCGCTCAGCTTGCCGTTGTCGATCTCAAGGACGTTAGACAGGGTTTCGTCCAGTCCGAGGCGTTCTTTCAGGCGCTCGGTGAAGAATGTAAAGCCGCCGGAGACCAGCAGCAGCTTGATGCCGTGCCGCTTGCAGCGTTCGACGAGCTGTTCCGCGCCAGGCGACAGGCGCAGCTTCTCGTCATATACGTCCTGCAGCACGTCTTCATCCAGTCCTGCGAGCAGCGCCACGCGCTTGCGCAGGCTGGCCGGGTAGTCGATCTCGCCGCGCATTGCCTGCGCGGTGATCGCGGCGATTTCGGCCTTCATGTCGAGGTAGCCGCCCATTTCTTCGATGCATTCCATGGTGATGAGCGTCGAGTCCATGTCGATCGCGAGGAGCTTCAGGTCATTGAAGCGCCGGTCTTCGCGAATCCACGCGTGATCGAGCCGGCGGGCGTCGCACCAGGCGGCGACGCCCTCGCGCCGGGTCGCGCCCCGCAGGCGCCACGCTCGAGGGTCCCGGGCGTCGCCGGCCGGCTCGAAGGCGGTCGCGCCACTCAGTTCGGCGAGCTCCGCCGCCCTGGGCTCGGTGGCCTCAGGGCCTTGAACGACGAGGATCGGCACGCTGATCGCCGCGAGGTTCATCGGAATTCCTGCGACTGGCCTGCTGCGCGGCGGTTTTGGCGCGATCACGCCATTGTTTCGCGGCTAAAGGATCGGCCGCAATGCCTTGTCCGGTTTCGTATGCCTGCGCAAGTTCAAGCATCGCTAGGTGGTGGCCGTGCTCGGCGGCCCTGCGAAACCAGGCCGCGGCCGACTCCATGTCGCGCGGGGCACCGATCCCTTTCTGCAACAACACCGCGAGGAAGAATTGCGCGTCATCGCGGCCCTGCGCCGCTGCGCTGCGAAACCATTTCACCGCCTCGGGCGCGCTCTGCGTCACACCTTCGCCGTCGAGGTAGAGGCGCCCGAGCTGCGCCTGGGCGCGCGCTTCTCCCGCTTCGGCCGCCTTTTGCAGCAGTTGCGCCATTTTCTCGACATCCTGGGGCACGCCCAGTCCCATGCCGTGCATCAGGGCGAGATTGGTCTGGGCCACTGCATGGCCTTGATCGGCGGCAAGCTGATACCAGCGTGCCGCCTCCTCGAAATTCCGCAGCGCGCCGCGGCCGTCGTAATGCATCGCGCCCAGGTTGTTCTGTGCCGCGGCATGGCCGGCTTCCGCAGCGCGCAGGTACCAGCCGTATGCGGCTTCAAGGTTGCGCAACGGCGGCGGGGCGGTCTCAAGGACGGTGCCGAGGGCATACTGCGCCTCCGTGGTGCCATCCGTGGCGAGGGGGAAGAGGGAGTCGATGGCCTGCTTGTAGTCGCCGCGTTCGAGTGCGCCCATCGCCGGCATCAACCGGTCGTAGTTTTCCCTCTCCTTTTCTTCCTGGGCGCAGGCGAGCCCGCAAACGAAAAGGAGCGGCAGCAGGAACGGATTCCTCACGCGGTCAGCGCTCCGAGCAGGTCTTTCGCCGCCTGCACGCGCAGCGGCCATTCGGCCATCTTTGCCTCCAGGCGCAGCCGGTCGGGTCCCGTCAGGCGCAGGTTCTTGCGCTTCTGCACCAGCATGATGATCCGGCCGCGATCGATCGGCGGATCCTTCTGGAACTGGAGCTGCAGCGTTTCATGGGTGGCATCGACGCGCGCGATGCCGAGCGGCGCCGCCAGCAGGCGCAGCATGTGGCAATCAAGCAGCACCTTGGCCGGATCGGGCAGCAGGCCGAAGCGATCGACGAGTTCCTCGCGCATGCCGTCGAGTTCTTCCTGGGTGGCGCAGTTGGCGAGGCGCTTGTAGAGGGTGAGGCGCTCGTGCACGTCGCTGCAGTAGAGTTCCGGCAGCAGCGCCGGCACGTGCAGCTTGATTTCCGCCGCCACTTCAAGCGGCTGGTCGAGGTCGATCGCCTTGCCTGCCCGGAGGGCCCGGACCGCGCGCTCGAGCATGCGCGTGTAGAGGTCGAATCCGACTTCCTGGATCTGGCCGGACTGCGATTCGCCCAGCACCTCGCCTGCGCCGCGGATCTCCAGGTCGTGCATCGCCAGGTAGAAGCCAGAGCCCAGCTCTTCCATCATCTGGATGGCCTCGAGGCGCTTCTTGGCCTGTACGCCCAGGGATTCCTCGGACGGAACCATCAGGTAGGCATAGGCCTGGTGGTGCGAGCGGCCGACGCGGCCGCGCAGCTGGTGGAGTTGCGCGAGGCCGAAACGATCGGCGCGATGGATCACAATGGTGTTCGCGTTCGGGTTGTCGATCCCGGTCTCGATGATCGTAGAGCACAGCAGCACGTTGTGCCGCTGCTGGGTGAATTCGCGCATCACGCGCTCGAGCTCCCGTTCCCGCATCTGCCCGTGCGCGACGGCGAGGCGCGCCTCCGGCAGCAGGCGAGCGAGCCTGTCATGGGCATGTTCGATCGTCTCGACTTCATTGTGCAGGTAGTAGACCTGCCCGCCGCGCCGCAGTTCACGCAGCACCGCCTCGCGGATCAGGCCGTCCGAATGCGGGGCGACGAAAGTTTTGATCGCGAGGCGCCGTTCCGGGGCGGTGGCGATCACCGAAAAGTCGCGCAGGCCCTCGAGCGACAGCGCCAGGGTGCGCGGTATCGGCGTCGCGGTCAGGGTGAGGACGTCCACCTCGGCGCGTAGCCGCTTCAGGACCTCTTTCTGGTGGACCCCGAAGCGGTGCTCCTCGTCGATGATCACGAGGCCCAGGCGTTCGAACTTCACGTCCCTGGAAAGCAGCTTGTGCGTGCCGATGACGATGTCGAGCTCGCCCGAGGTAATTTTCTGCAGCACCTCGGTGGTGCGCTTGCCGGTGTTGAAGCGCGAGAGTTCGCCGATTTTCACCGGCCAGTCGGCGAAGCGGTCGGCGAAAGTCTGGAAATGCTGCTCCACCAGCAGCGTGGTGGGGCAGAGCAGCGCGACCTGCTTCTTGTCGGCTACCGCGACGAACGCGGCGCGCAGCGCGACCTCAGTCTTGCCGAAGCCGACGTCGCCGCATATCAGCCTGTCCATCGGTTTTCCGGAAATCATGTCGGCGGCCACCGCCGTGATGGCCGCCGCCTGGTCTACGGTTTCCTCGAAACCGAAGCCGTCCGCGAACGCGTCCAGGTCGTGCTGCGTGACGCTGAATGCGTGGCCCTGCCGCTCGGCGCGCTTGGCGTACAGGTCCAGCAGCTCGGCTGCGGTGTCGCGTACCTGCCTGGCCGCCCGGGTCCGGGCCTTGTCCCATTGGCCGCTTCCCAGCTTGTGCAGCGGCGCTTCCTCGGGCTGCGCGCCCGAGTAGCGCGAGATCACCTCCAACTGCGACACCGGCACGTAGAGCTTGTCGCCGCCGTCGTACTCGAGCAGCAGGAACTCCGTCATGCCTTCGCCCAGGTCGAGGTTGACCAGGCCGCCGTAGCGCCCGATGCCGTGCTGCGCGTGCACCACCGGATCGCCGACCTTGAGTTCGGACAGATCGCGCAGCATTCCCTCGACGGAAGTCTGCGACTTGGGTCCGCGGCCCTTGCGCCGCACCGTGCCGGCATAGAGTTCCGCCTCGGTGACGATGGCCCAGCCCTCCGCCGGGACCATGAAGCCGTTGGAGAGCGGCGATACGGTCAGCGCGAGAGAGGTATTTGCCTTGAGGAATTCTTCATGTGAACTCAAAACCGGAAAATTCAGCCCATACTCCGCGAGATAGGACGACATCGTCTCGCGCCGGCCCGGCGACTCGGCGCTAAGCAGGATGCGCGCGCCTGAGCCGGTAATGAAGGCCTTGAGCGCAGCCAGTGGATCCTTCGCGCGCCGCTCAACCGCGAGTAGCGGCAGGGAAGCGGATGACAGGGGCTGCGCCGAATCCTCTTCCAGCGCATCCAGCACGTCGATTCTCGGAAATGCCTTCGAACGGATGAAGAATTCTTCGGCGGAAACGAACAGCTGCGCCGGCGGCAGCAGCGGACGGTCCGGGTCGCCGCTCATCATCGTGAAACGGGACTGTGCGTCGCGCCAGAAACCCTGGATCGCGCCGGCGACGTCACGGTGCAGGACCAGGGTCGCGGCTTCCGGCAGGTAATCGAACACGGTAGCCAGCGAATCGAAAAACAGAGGCAGGTAATACTCCACGCCCGCCGCCGGCACGCCGTTGGAGACATCCTTGTAGAGGCGCCGCTTTGACGGGTCGCCTTCGAACAGTTCTCGCCAGCGTCCCCTGAACTTGTTGCGGCCCGCCTCGTCGAGGGGGAATTCGCGCGCCGGCAGCAGCCGCACGTCCTTTACCGCGTAGAGCGTGCGCTGGGTGTCGACGTCGAAGGTACGGATCGTCTCGACAATGTCATCGTCCAGGTCGAGCCGGTAAGGCACCGCGCTGCCCATGGGGAACAGGTCCACGATGCCGCCGCGGAAGCAGAATTCCCCGGGCGTCATCACCTGCGTTACCGCGCTGTAGCCAGCCAGCGCCAGTTGCCGCCGCAGCGCGTCCGCATCCAGGCGCTCGCCCTGGCGCAGGAAAAACGTGTAGGAAGCGAGATAGGCGGGCGGGCAGAGGCGGGTGAGCGCCGTCACAACGGGCATGACGACGATGTCGAATTCGCCACGCTGGATGCGGTACAGCGTGGCGAGCCGTTCCGACACCAGGTCGTGGTGCGGCGAGAAGCTGTCGTACGGCAGCGTCTCCCAGTCGGGCAGCAGGCAGGTGCGCAGCTGCGGCGCGAACCAGGCAATTTCTTCCAGCAGGCGGCCGGCATCGAGCGCGTTTGCGCTCATTACCGCGAGCGGGCGCGACTCCACCGCCAGCCGGGAGATCGCGAGAGCGTCGGAAGAGCCGGCCAGGCCGCAGTAGCGTTTCTTGCCTGGAAGAGAGTCGCGATGCATGACAAGAAAGAAGCGCCATGCAATTATACGGTGCTGATAACACGAAAGTTTTCGCAAACACGAAGGATTTCCCGCTTGACGCTCTACGCGCTGATCCCAGCCGCCGGTGCCGGAACAAGGCTTCGGGGAGAGACCCCGAAGCAATACCTGCCACTCGCGGGCAAGCCGATGCTGTGGCACGCGGTGCGTTCCATGTGCGAGGCGCCGGTCGAAAATATATTCGTCGTGCTGGCCCCCGCGGACAGGCAGTACGCGCAGTTCGACTGGAGCGTGTTCGCAGGGCGCCTGGAGCCGCTCTATTGCGGCGGCGAAACGCGGCGGGAGACGGTATACAACGGCATGGTGGCGGCGATGGCGGCGGTCGATGCGGATGACTGGATACTGGTGCACGACGCCGCGCGGCCGTGCCTGCCGAAGCAGGACCTGGCGAATCTCATTCGCGAAACGGGCGACGACCGCGTCGGCGGCATCCTCGCGCTGCCCGTGGCCGAGACAGTGAAGCGAGTTGCCAAAGACGAAGTGGGCGCGCTGCGGATCGCGGGGACCGAGGATCGCAACCAGCTCTGGCTCGCGCAGACGCCGCAGATGTTTCGCTTCGGTTTGCTGATGGAAGCGCTGAAGGAGGCAAAAACCGCGGTCACCGACGAAGCCGGCGCAGTGGAGCAGATGGGCCTGCATCCGCGGCTAGTGACGGGGAGCCGCGAGAACATCAAGGTGACGTTCGCGGAGGATCTGAAGATCGCGGAAGCAATCCTGGAGAAGCGATGAGAATCGGGCAGGGTATCGACGTTCATGCCTTCGTCGAGGGACGCAAGCTGGTGATCGGTGGGGTGGAAATTCCGCATGAGAAAGGCCTGGACGGCCATTCCGACGCGGACGTGCTGCTGCACGCGATCTGCGACGCGCTGCTCGGCGCCGCGGCGCTTGGCGACATCGGCTGGCACTATCCGGACACCGACCCGACCTACCGGGGGGCCGATAGCCGGGAAATCCTGCGCGCCACCGGAAAGAAAGTCGCGGACGCCGGCTACCGAATCGTCAATATCGACGCCACCATCATCGCGCAGGCGCCGCGCATGGCGCCGCACGTGGCGCGGATGATCGGCAACATTGCGGCTGACCTCGGCCTCAAGCCCGCCGCCGTCAGCGTCAAGGCAACGACCACGGAGAATCTCGGCTTCACGGGGCGGGGTGAAGGTATCGCGGCACAGGCCGTAGCTCTTATCGAATGAGGAATTGAATGTATTCGCCTGACTACAATCGCATCGAAGACAGGCCCGAACTGCTCGCCTTTCTGCGCGCGAACAACTTTCCGACCCTGGTCACCGGTACCGGTGGCGTTCTCCATGCCTCGCACCTGCCGGTGACGATCCATGAACACGGATCGCAGGTCGTCATCGACATGCACATGGCGAAGAACAACCCGCAATGGAAGGAATTCTTCGACGACGAGGTGCTGGTCATATTCACCGGGCCCCATGCCTACGTCTCGCCGCGCTGGTACGCCGACCAGGAGCGCGTGCCGACCTGGAACTACGCCGCGGTGCACGCCTACGGCGTGCCGGCAATCAATGCCGACAGGAAGGCGAAAGCCGAGTCCCAGCGGCGGTTGATCGAAAGCCTCGATCCGGCCTGGTTGCCGAAGCACGATGCGCTAAGCCAGAAATACGTCGACATGATGCTGGACGGGATCGTCAACTTCTCGATTCCGGTCGCGCGAATGGAGACGCGCTGGAAGCTGTCGCAGAACCGCGGGCGGCAGGAAATGGAATTGATCGCCGCGGCGCTGGAAAAATCAGGCGATGCCGGCGAGCTCGCCCTCGCGCAGCTCACACGCAGGCATTTCCCCACCTGACTTTTCCACGACCGGCTTCGGCCGCGCCAGCCACAGGTACTGCTGCTTCAGCATGCAGTCGACCAGTGCGAACTGGTCCGCCATCGCTTCCTTGAGTGCGCCGCCGTGCGCAACCCGGTCGAGCGTCAGGCGCGCGTCGGTTTCGCCGTATTCGACCACCAGCGTGAGACCGGCCTTGCGCGCGAGGTGCATCATGATCCGGTTCTCGGCCAGGCAGTACATGAAGAGGACGCGGTAGCCGAGGTTGGCCGCATGCAGGACGGCCCGCTGCAGCAGGGCGAATCCATGGCCCTTGCCCCGGCAGGCGGGGTCCACACTCAAGCCCAGTTCCGCGATTTGCTGTGCCGGATCGAGCGCAAGGTGGGCGACGCCGACCAGCGTCATGTCCGCCGCGTGCACGCCGAACACGCGGTCGCATTCGAAATCGATGCGGCCGACGTAGTCGCGCACCGCTTCGTCGCGGATGTGCTGGCCGAAACGCAGGCGCCGATCGTCCGCCGGTAACAGCAGCAGGTGGTTCGCGATGTCGTCGCGATGACGGTGATTAAGCCTGTGCACCGCCACCCCGGGCACCTGGGCCATGGCGCTTACCCGGCCGATGCGGTCGGGTGCCGCATCGTGCGCGCGACGGGCGACTTCAACAGGCGCTTGCCCCAGCCAATCAATGCGAAGACGGCGTCGGCGATTGCTTCCGCTTGCGCCATCCGGGCCTTGGCCCGCAGGCGCTCGTGGCCGCTCATTCGGATTTCGTCGAGGCGGGCGTTGAAGAAGGCCCTATTTTCATTAGTTTTGCTAATCTTCCTATTCATTGATACTCTCCTTTTCAACCGACATGCCCCACTCTTTCGTGCGACGCACTATTACAGCTCTGTCATAAATGTTAATTGCAACTAACTGTTATGACGTATCTATACTGACACGCAATCCATAAATTAGTTGCGCTGCAGCAATTTATTTTTTCTTTGCTATAAGATTAGAAAAATTATCCCAAAAACGCCTCCATGGAACGCCTCCCTCCACTGAATGCGCTGCGAGCTTTCGTCGCTGCGGCAGGCCATCTGAGCTTCGCCACGGCGGCCAAGGAACTTCATGTCACGCCTGCAGCGATCAGCCACCAGATCAAGGGGTTGGAAGAGCACCTCGGCCTGAAGTTGTTCAGGCGCCTGGCCAGGGGCCTTGAGCTGACGCGCTCGGGGCAGGCGTTGCTGCCGAAGCTGCGGGAAGGTTTCGACCGGCTAAGCGAGGCGCTGGACGAGATGCGTGCGAGCGAGGCTCCGGGAACCCTGGCTGTCAGCGCCGCAACGTCATTCGCGACCCGATGGCTGGCGCCCAGGTTGCACCGTTTTGTCGCCGCGCATCCCGATCTTGACGTGAGGATAAACGCCAGCACGCGCCTGATTGATCCGAAAAAGGACGATTTCGCCCCGGGCGACGCGGTCGCCGGTTCGCCGGTCGAGGATGCGGACATCGTGGTGCGCTTCGGTACGGGCGAATACCCGGGATTCCGCGTCGATAAGCTGCTTTCGGTGGCGGTGACACCCATGTGCAGCCCGCGGCTGATCGAAGGAGCGCACTCGTTGCGCTCGGCGGAGGACCTCAAGCGGCACGTCCTGATCCACGACAACGTCACGTACGACGATGGCCGGCAGCTCTGGGACGCCTGGTTCGAGGCGGTGGGCATGCCGGAGGTCGACACATCGCACGGATTGCGCTTCAGCCACGCCATG
>JANYII010000289.1 GCA_025358705.1 Betaproteobacteria bacterium
GCCCGGCGCTGGTGGTGGTGATCGTCATCGACGGCTTGCCGCAGGAGCAGGTGGCGAAATACCGCGACCTCTACGGCAAGGGCGGCTTCCAGCGCCTGCTGGATGAGGGCGCATGGTTCGGCGACGCGCACCACCGCCACGCGGTGACGCTGACAGCGCCCGGCCACGCGACCATGCTCACGGGCTCGTATCCCTACCGCAACGGCATCATCGCCAACGAGTGGGTGGACCGCACGAGCTTCGATCAGGTCTACAACACCGGCGACGCCGCGCATACCTACCTCGGGCACGAAACGAAGAAGCTCGACGGCACCTCCCCCGCGCGGCTGCGCGTGACCACCGTCGGCGACGAGCTGCGCTACTCCAACAACGGCCTGTCCAAGGTCATCGCCATCTCAGGCAAGGACCGCGGCGCAATCCTGCTGGCGGGCCACCGCGGCACGGCCTACATGTACATGGACCAGACCGGCAAGTTCGCGAGCACGACCTACTACATGAAGGCACACCCGGCCTGGCACGATTCGTTCTATGCCAGCAAGCCACAGGACAAATGGATGGGTCAGTCCTGGACGCCCCTGCTGGCGGACGCGGCCTATGCGCGCTCGACGCCCGAAGGCCAGCCGTGGACCCGGCCGTTCGTCGGCGGCGCCGCGAGATTTCCGTACCCGCTGCCGAAGGACGCGAAGGACTATTACCCGCAGCTGCTGCGCACGCCGTTCGGCGACGAGGCGACGCTGGAGTTCGCGCGCGCCGCCATCGAAGGCGAAGCGCTCGGGAAAAACCCGGCCGGCGTCCCCGACCTGCTCGGCATCAGCCTCTCCACGCACGACTACGTGAACCACGGCCACGGCCCCGAGAGCAGGATTTCGCAGGATCACCTGCTGCGCGTCGACCGCGCGCTTGCCAGCTTCTTTGACTACCTGGACCGGCGCGTCGGCCTGGACAAGGTGGTGATCACGCTTTCAGCCGACCACGGCTTCATGAACGCACCCGAGTACAGCGCAGCCGGCGGCCTGGCCGCCGGTCGCATCGATCAGCAGAAGCTGATCGCGGACCTGAACACCGCGCTCGCCGGGCGCTTCGGCATAAAGGGCAACCTCGCGCCGCGTTTCGGCTATCCCGCCATCCCGCTCGACCAGCAGCTGATCGCGAAGAATTTCCTGAACCGCGCCGAGGTGGAGAGTTTCGCGGCGAATTTCATCGCCGGCTTTCCGGGCATCGCGCAGGTGTTCACCCGCACGCAGCTGGAAAGCGGCGACATGCCGGACATGCCGCTGCGCGCGCAGGTGCAGAAGGCCTGGAACCGGGACCTGAGCGGCGACCTGTACATCGTCCAGCACCCGTTCACGATGTTCGCCGGCCAGGTGGTGACGCACGGCTCGCCCTACACCTACGACACCAACGTGCCGCTGATGCTCTACGGAAAAACCTGGATCAAGCCGGGCAAGTACCCGCGTGCCGCGGCGGTGGCCGACCTCGCGCCGACGCTGTCCCACCTGCTGGAGATCCGACCGCCCTCGGCCTCCGAAGGCCGGGTGCTGGAAGAAATCCTGCGCTAGACCTCGTTTTCGAGCACGCAGGCCTTCAGGCCTGCTCCAACTCAAAGGCCTTGTGCAGCACGCGCACGGCCAGCTCGGCGTATTTCTCGTCCACCACCACCGAGATCTTGATCTCCGAGGTGGAGATCATCTGGATGTTGATCCCCTCCTCGGCCAGCGTGCGGAACATCTTGGCGGCGATGCCGGCGTGCGAGCGCATCCCCAGCCCCACCACCGAAACTTTGGCCATGTGGTCGTCGCCCGTGATGTCGCGGCACTTGATGGCCGGCTTGACCTGGTCGTTCAACATGCGCATCGCCTTGGCCATGTCGGCGCGCCCGAGCGTGAACGACAGGTCCGTGGTGCCGTCGTGGCCGACGTTCTGCACGATGACGTCCACGTTGATGCCGGCGTCGGCGATCGGCCCGAGGATTGCGTAGGCGATGCCCGGCCTGTCCGGGACCGCGTTTACGGTGATCTTGGCCTCGTCGCGCTGCATCGCAACGCCCGAGACGACTGCCTTTTCCATTGCCATGTGCGGGTCATCCTCAAAGGTAATCAGCGTGCCTGACTGCGCCTCCTGGTCCACCGGAATTTTCGGGTCGGTGAGGCTGGAAAGAACGCGCGTGGGCACCTTGTACTTGCCGGCGAACTCCACCGAGCGGATCTGCAGCACCTTGGAGCCGGCGCTCGCCAGCTCGAGCATTTCCTCGAAGCTGATGGTGTGCAGGCGCCGCGCCTCGGGAACGATGCGCGGATCGGTGGTGTAGACGCCGTCGACGTCGGTGTAGATCTGGCATTCGTCGGCGCCCAACGCGGCGGCAAGCGCCACCGCGGACGTATCGGAGCCGCCGCGCCCCAGCGTGGTGATGTTGCCTTCCGGGTCCACGCCCTGGAAACCCGCCACCACCGCGACGCAGCCGTTCTCCAGGTCCTGGCGCAGGCGCATCTCGTCGATGGTCGCGATGCGCGCGCGGCCGAAGGCGGAATCCGTCAGCACCTTCACCTGCCAGCCCGTGTAGCTGCGCGCCTTCACGCCCAGCGCGAGCAGCGCCATCGCCAGCAGGCCCACGGCGACCTGCTCTCCGGTGGCCGCGACGACATCGAGTTCGCGAGGGTCGGGGTGTTCCTGGACGCCGGCCGCGAGCGACAGCAAGCGGTTCGTCTCGCCGGACATGGCCGAGGGCACGACCACGATGCGATGCCCGGCCGCCTGCCACTTGGCGACGCGCCACGCGACGTTGCGGATGCGCTCGATGGAGCCTACCGAAGTACCACCGAATTTCTGGACGATCAGGGCCATGCTGGAATGGGAAAGGTGGGCGTGGCGGAGAGTGAGGGATTCGAACCCCCGAGCCCTTGCGGGCTAACGGTTTTCAAGACCGCCGCATTCGACCGCTCTGCCAACTCTCCTTGAAATATCACTGCAACACCCCCATTGTAACCTGCTGGCGGACATGGGTTTTTGATTGAAACTTTGATTCCGTTTTATTGTCCTATACTAGGGACCTCACTAGGAGGCAAGGATGCAACCAGAACTGCAATCAGTCGGCACTGGCTACGGCAACGAAGCGATCGCTGCGGACTCGCAGAAAGTCCTGCGCAATACGTACCTGCTGCTCGCCCTGACCATGGTGCCGACAGTCGTCGGCGCGTGGATCGGCATGCAGACGGCATGGATCCTCCAATCGTCGCCCATCCTTGGCTTCTTCGTGATGCTCGGTTCCGTCATCGGCCTGCAGTACGGCATCGCGCACTATCGCAACAGTGCCATCGGCATCGGCCTGTTGCTCCTGATGACGGGGCTGCTGGGCTGGTTCATCGGCCCGCTGCTGAACCATGCGCTTAGCGTCAAGAACGGCGCGGACATGGTCGGCTACGCTGCCGCGGGCACCGGCGCCGTGTTCTTCGGCATGGCGACCATCGCGACCGTCACCAAGCGCGACTTCAGCTTCATGGGCAAGTTCCTGTTCGCGGGCATGATCGCGTTGCTGATCGCGATGATTGCGAACATGTTCATGCAGATCCCGATGCTGTCGCTGGTGATCTCGAGCCTGGTAATCGTGGTGTTCTCGCTCTTCCTGCTGCATGACATCTCCAGGATCGTGACCGGCGGCGAGACCAACTACGTGATAGCGACGACGGGCGTCTACATGAGCCTGCTCAACATCTTCACCAGCCTGCTGCAGATCCTGACCGGCGGCGGGCGCGACTGACGCTCCGCCACTCGTGAAAACGGGCGCCTGCGGGCGCCTTTTTCATTTCAGCGCTCGAACAGCGCGATGGATTCGACGTGCGCGGTGTGCGGGAACATGTTGACCACACCCGCCGAGCTTAGTCGAAAGCCCTTGTTGTGCACCAGCACGTCCGCGTCGCGGGCCAGGGTGGCCGGATCGCAGGAGACGTAGACGATGCGGCGCGGCCAGTCGTCGTGCAGCGAGTGGACGAGGCTGATGGCACCCTCGCGCGGAGGGTCGATGAGGAATTTGTCGAAGCGACCGAAGGTTCCGAGACCCGCACCGAGGTTCGGCTGGAACAGGTCGGCGACTTCGAACTGGGCGACCAGGTCATTGGCGGCGGCGTTCTGGCGCGCACGCTCCACCAGCAGGGCGCTACCCTCGAAGCCGATGACCTGCGCGCCGCGCCTGGCGAGCGGCAGCGAGAAATTGCCGATGCCGCAGAACAGGTCCGCGATCCGCTCGCCGGGCTGCGGATCGAGCAGGCGTACTGCGCGCGACACCAGCAGGCGGTTGACCGCCGGATTGACCTGCGTGAAGTCCGAGGGCTGGAAGGCGATGCGCACGCCGAACTCCGGCAGGTCGTAGAAAAGCGCATCGCTTGCCCGGGGGTGGAACGGCGCCACCGTCTCCGGCCCCGCCGGCTGCAGCCAGACGTGAACGCTCTGCGTGTCGGCAAAATCCCGCAACAGCGCGTGATCGGCCTCGGTGAACGGCAGCAGATGGCGGAACAGGAGCACTGTCGCGGCGTCTCCTACCGCGATCTCGACCTGCGGAACCCGGTCCCGGATCGACAGGCTGCCGATGAGAGTTCTCAGGGGAACAATCAGGGAAGAGGTTTTGGGCGGCAATACCTCGCAACTGCGCATGTCCGCCACGTAGGTGGACTTCTTCTCGCGAAAGCCGACCAGCGCGCCGCCTTTGCCTTCGACGAAGCGCACGGACAGGCGCGCGCGGTGCCGGTAGCCCCATTCCTCGCCGTAGATCGGCGCCAGCATCGAATCCACCGCGACCTTGCCGATGCGCGCCAGGTTGTCCTCGAGCCCGCGCTGCTTGGCGGCGACCTGGGTGCGCGCGTCCACGTGCTGGGTGGCGCAACCGCCGCAGACGCCGAAGTACTGGCAGCACGGCGCGCGGCGGGAGGCGGAGGCCTGGAGGATCTGCGTTACGCGTGCGCGGTCGAACTTCGGCTTGGCCTCGAGCAGGCGCGCCTCGACCAATTCGCCGGTGAGAGCGCCCTCGACGAACACCACCTTGCCGGCGTTGCGCGCGACGCCGCGGCCCGCGGCATCGAGCGCCTCGATCTCAAGAATCATTCCAGAGCTGCAGGAATTCGCGCCAGTGGGGCTTGTCGAGGCCTTGCAGGTATTTCCGGAGGAGCTCGATTTCCTTTTTATGGGAATCCTTCGTGTACACCCCTCGCAGGAGCTGGTAACGCAGGTACAGGAGGTAGGTATTCGCCGTGTCGGCCTCGCAATAATCGCGGATTTTCGCGATGTCTCCCGCCAGGTACGTCTCCCACACCTTGGCGCCGCCGATACCGATCTTGCCCGGCAGGCCCGCCAGCTGCGCCACGTCGTCCAGCGGCGCGTTGTTGCGCGGCTGGTACATCGCCAGCACGTCCATCAGGTCGAGGTGCCGGCTGTGGTAGCGGGAAATGTAGTTGTTGTAGCGGAAATCGCGGTTCTCGTCGCCGGTCTCCCAGAATGTCGGCGCCGTGAGCCCGTGAATCAGGGCGCGGTAGTTCAGGACCGGCAGGTCGAATCCACCGCCATTCCATGAAACGAGTTGTGGCACGAACTTTTCAATGCCTTCGTAGAAGCGCTGGATGATTTCCGCTTCCTGCCCTTCCAGGGAGAACACCTTGACCCCCTCGTCGCCGCGCAGCACGCACGAGATGACCGCCACGCGCTGCAATTGGGGCGGCAGGAAATCGCTGCCGGTTTTCGTGCGGCGGATCTGGAAGGCGATCTCGGCGACCTCGCGGTCCGGCAGGTCGGCGGGAAGATCGTGCAGCCGCCGTATTCCCGCGACATCGGGAATGGTCTCGATATCGAAAGCAAGGACAGTGCTCAATCGGGAAAGACGCCCGTCGACAGGTAGCGGTCGCCGCGGTCGCAGAGGATGGTGACGATCACGGCGTTTTTAAGCTCCAGCGATATGCGCAGCGCGACGGCGGTGGCGCCGCCCGACGATATGCCGGCAAAAATGCCTTCCTCGCGCGCCAGGCGGCGCGTCATGCCCTCGGCGTCGGCCTGGCTGACGTACTCGAGGCGGTCGACGCGCGACTTTTCATAGATTTTCGGCAGGTACGCCTCGGGCCACTTGCGGATGCCCGGGATCTGAGCGCCCTCCTCGGGCTGGCAGCCGATGATCTGGATCTTCGGGTTCTTTTCCTTGAAAAAACGCCCGCAGCCCATGATGGTGCCGGTGGTGCCCATCGAGGAAACGAAGTGGGTGATCTTGCCTTCCGTATCGCGCCAGATCTCCGGCCCCGTCGTCTCGTAGTGCGCGCGCGGATTGTCCGGATTGCCGAACTGGTCGAGCATGGTGCCCTTGCCTTCCTTCACCATCTTTTCCGCCAGATCCCGCGCGCCCTCCATGCCGCCCTTCTGCGGCGTCAGGATGACCTCGGCACCGAAGGCGCGCATGGTCTGCCGGCGCTCGACCGAGGAATGCTCCGGCATGATCAGCACCAGCCGGTAGCCGCGCACCGCCGCGGCCATCGCCAGGCCGATGCCGGTGTTGCCGGAAGTCGGCTCGATCAGAACATCGCCCTTCCTGATGGTGCCGCGCTCCTCGGCGCGGCGGATCATCGAAATGGCGGGCCGGTCCTTCACCGAGCCGGCCGGGTTGTCGCCCTCGAGCTTGGCGAGGATGACGTTTTTATTTTTTTCAAATCCGGAATTCAGGCGCTGCAGCCGCACCAGCGGCGTGTTGCCGATGAAATCCTCGATGGTCTTGTTCATGCTTTCAGCAATTCCCTGACATACGATGCGACGCCCTCTTCCACCCGCTGGAATTCGCCGGGATAGCCCGCCTCGCGCAGGCGGCCGAGGTCCGCCTGGGTGTAGCTCTGGTACTTGCCGACCAGTTGCGCGGGAAACGGAATGTATTCGATGAAATTCTTCTGCACCAGTTCTTCAATGGAGAAATCCGAACCGTTCACGGCATTCACCACGGCCGCCGCGACGTCGTTGAAGGTCTGGGCCTGGCCCGTGCCGCAGTTGAAGATGCCGGAGATCGCGCGGTTCTCCAGCAGCCACAGGTTGACGCTCACCACGTCGTCCACGTGCACGAAATCGCGCTGCTGCTCGCCGTCGCCATAGCCGTCCGACCCGACGAACAGCTTCACGCGCCCTTCGGCCCTGAACTGGTTGAAGGCATGGAAGGCTACCGAGGCCATGCGCCCCTTGTGCGCCTCATTCGGGCCGTAGACATTGAAATACCGGAGGCCGGCGACCTGCGCGCTGCTGCCTTCGATTCTTTTCCTGACATACTGGTCGAATAGGAATTTCGAATACGCGTAGACGTTGAGCGGATCCTCGTTCTCGCGCGTCTCGCCGAACTCCTTGCCGGGGCCGTAGACGGCGGCCGAGGACGCGTAGATGAACGGCACTTCCTCGTCCTGGCACCAGTCGAACAGCGCCTTGGAGTACGCGTAGTTGTTCTCCATCATGTAGCGCCCGTCGGATTCCATGGTGTCGGAGCACGCGCCTTGGTGCAGGATCGCCTCGATGCCGCCGTCCAGCCGGCCTGTCTCGAGCTGCGACAGGAACTCGCGCTTGTCGAGATAGTCCTCGATCTCGACGCCGGCCAGGTTCTTCGCCTTGGCGCCGTTCTCGAGGTCATCCACCGCGAGTATGTCGGAGATGCCCGCGCGGTTCAGCGCGCCGGCCAGTCTCGATCCGATGAAGCCGGCGGCGCCGGTGACGACGTAGTGCATATGCCGCGTGTCCCGTGTTATCCGAAAAGTTCTTTTCTGCTGATCGCGGCAGTGCCGATCTTCCCGACCACGATGCCGCCGGCCCGGTTGGCCAGCCGCACCGCCTGTTCCAGGCGCGCGCCGGCGGCAAGCATGGTGCCGAGCGTGGCGATCACCGTGTCGCCGGCGCCGCTGACGTCGTAGACCTCGCGCTCCTCGGCCTTGACGTGCACCGCGCCCCGCCCCGTGTAGAGGGTCACGCCGTCCTTGCCACGCGTCAGCAGCAGCGCCTGCAGCGCCAGCTTCCGGCGCAACGCCTGCGCGCGGCGCTCGAGGTCGCCTTCGTTCTTCCAGCGGCCGACCACTTCGCGCAACTCGGCCTGGTTCGGCGTCACGACATGGGCGCCCTTGTAGCGCGAATAGTCGTCGCCCTTGGGGTCGACCAGCACCTGCTTGCCCGCGTCGCGCGCGAGCTTGATCATGCGGGCGATGTGCGTCAGCCCGCCCTTGCCGTAATCGGACAGGATCACCACATCGCAGGCCAGCAACGCCTTCGCGAAATCCGCGAGTTTCGAAGCCAGCACCTCGCGCGAGGGCTGCGTTTCAAAATCCAGCCGCAGCAGCTGCTGCTGGCGCGCGACGACGCGCAATTTCACCGTGGTACGGATCTTCGGGTCCCGCTGAAAACTCGCCTTTATGCCTTTTTCTCCCACCAGGCGAGCCAGCAACTCGCCATTCTCGTCGCGGCCGATGACGGACAGCAGCTGCGTCCGGGCACCCAGCGCCGCGCAGTTGTGCGCGACGTTGGCCGCGCCGCCGAGGCGCGCTTCTTCCCGCCCGATCAGTACCACCGGCACGGGCGCCTCCGGTGATATGCGCGAGGCATCGCCGAACCAGTAGCGGTCCAGCATGACATCGCCGACCACCAGCACGCGGGCCTTCCTGGTGTTTAGCGACTTCATTGCTTCCGTCCGACCGGGAAATACTCGAATCCAAGAGAGCGCACCATCGCCGGATCGTACAGGTTCCGGCCGTCGAATATCGCCGCCGTCTTCAGGGTCTTCTTCAGGGCGGAGAAATCAGGCGACCTGAATTCCGCCCACTCGGTGACGATGGCAAGCGCGTCACAGCCTTCCAGGGCCTGAGTCGAGGTGCTTTTGATTTCGATGTTCCTTTCCCCGGAAAAGATCTTCCTTGCCTGATCCCCGGCAACAGGGTCATAGGCGCGAACCTCGGCCCCCGCCGCGAGCAAATCCTCGATCACGGTCAGGCTCGCCGCCTCGCGCATGTCGTCGGTGTTCGGCTTGAACGCGAGACCCCAGATCGCGATGCGCTTGCCCTTCAGGTCCTTGCCGAAGCGCGCCTTGATCTTGTCGCCGAGGACGTGCTTCTGCGCTTCGTTGGCCTGCTCCACCGCGGCCATCACGCGCAGGGGCCGGCCTGCATCGGCGCCGGTGCGCAGCAGCGCCTTGACGTCCTTCGGGAAGCACGAGCCGCCATAGCCCGCGCCGGGATAGAGGAAATGCGTGCCGATGCGCGGATCGGTACCGATGCCGCGGCGCACCTCCTCGATGTCCGCGCCCAGCGTCTCGGCGAGATTGGCCAGCTCGTTCATGAACGAGATGCGCGTCGCCAGCATGGCATTGGCCGCGTACTTGGCGAGTTCGGCCGAGCGCACGCCCATCAGCATCAGCCGGTCGTGGTTGCGCTGGAACGGCGCGTAGAGCTCGCGCAGCAGCGCCGTGGCGCGCTCGTCGTCCGAGCCGATGATGATGCGGTCGGGCCGCATGAAATCCTCGACCGCCGCTCCTTCCTTCAGGAATTCCGGGTTGGAAACGACGCTGAATGCGTGTTTTTCCTTCCTCTTGGAAAGCTCTTCCTGGATCGCGGCGCGAACTTTGTCCGCCGTCCCCACCGGCACAGTCGATTTGTCCACGATGGCCCGGTAGCCGTCCATGTGCCGGCCGATCGCGCGCGCTGCTGCGAGCACGTGTTGCAGGTCCGCCGAGCCATCCTGCCCTGGCGGCGTGCCGACGGCTATCAGCTGCAGCACGCCGTGCGCCACGCTTGCCGCCACGTCGGTCGAGAAAGACAAGCGGCCCGCCGCACGATTCCGCCTCACCACGGGCTCGAGCCCCGGCTCGTGGATTGGCACCTGGCCGGCGTTCAACGCGGCGACTTTCGCCGCGTCGACGTCCAGGCACAGGACATCATTGCCCATGTCCGCGAGGCATGCGCCCGTCACCAGACCCACGTAACCGGTCCCGACGATGCTGACTTTCATCGGAGATTTCTCATGGCGCGAGGTCGAATTCCTCGGAGCGCCGCGGCGGATAGGTCTCCCAGCCGCCGCAGGCCGGGCACAGCCAGTGGAACTGGCGCGCCTTGAAACCGCAGTTCTCGCAACGGTAGCGCGCCAGCCGGCGCGTGTGGCTGTGCACGAGGTTGCGCACCAATTCCAGGTCGCGCCGGCGCTCCGGATTGGCCGCGCCGACGATCTGCGCCTCCAGCAGCCGGTCCAGGCCGAGCAGCGTCGGATTGCGCCGCAATTCGTCGCGCACCAGCTTGTAGGCGGCTTCCGCCCCCTTCGACTCGAGCGTCGACTGGAACACCGCGTCCAGCAGGTCGAGCGACGGATAGCGCTCCAGGTAGCCGGTGAGCAGCGTCAGGCCGTCCTCCAGCCTGCCCGTCTCGCGATGTGCCTCGAGCAGGCGCTGCGCCACCAGCGCAAGGAAAGCCGGATTCTGCGACTCGATGCGCTTCCAGTGTTCGATGGCGGCATCCAGCTTGCCCGCGTTCTTCTCGAGGTCTCCGAGCTGGATGCTGGCGCGGACGGACTTCCGGTTGACTTCGAGCGCCGTCTCGAGCTGCCCGCGCGCGGCATCGGGCCGGGAATGCGTCGCCTCGGTCGCCGCCAGTTCACAGAGGAAATTGGCGGTTTCCTTGGCGCGCGATTTCCCGGTCTCGGTCTCGAGCCGCTTCGCCATGGCGACCGCCTTGTCCCAGTCCTTTTCCTGCTGGAAGATCTCGAGCAGGAAACGGCGCGCCTCTCCCGCCTGCGGCCCGTCGGAGAGCTTTTGAAACACTTCCTCCGCGCGATCGAGGATGCCGGCCTTCAGGTAATCCTGGCCCAGTTCGAACAGCGCCGCCGCGCGCTGCTCGGCGGCGAGGTCGGCACGCTCAAGAAGGTGCTGGTGCATGCGGATGGCGCGGTCGTACTCGCCACGCCGCCGGAACAGGCTCCCCAGGGCGAAATGCAGCTCCACGGTTTCCGGGTCCACCTTGACCACTTCGATGAACGCCTCGATGGCCTTGTCGGGCTGCTCGTTCAGCAGGAAGTTGAGTCCCTTGAAGTAGGACGTCGGCAGCGCGCGCGAATCCTTGACCAGGTGCTTGATGTCGATGCGCGCGGCGAGCCAGCCCAGGCCGAAGAAGATCGGCAGCGCGGCCAGCCACCAGTACTCGAACTCCATCAGCCTTCCGCTGCCGGTGGTTGCGTCGCGATGGGCCTGGCGAAATCCTTCCTCGAAGCGCCGGCTCGCTCGAGTCGCGCAATTTCCCTGCGCTGCGCGAGGTAGGTTCCGGACATGGCGATCAGGCCGAGCGCCGCACCGGCGGCGAAGAACGTGAGCAGCAAGGCGACCAGCGGTGCCTGCCACGCCAGGTCGAAATAGAAGCGCAGGGTTACGGGATCGGTGTTCTTCGCCGCGAACGCGAGCAGGACAACGAACAGGGCGATGCGGATCGCCCAGGTTATCAAGCGCATGTCAGGACCGCGGAAACGCGGCTGTTAGGACGCCTGCCGGGCGCGCGCCGGGACGGCGATCGTTGCATCCGGGTCGAGCGCATCGACGCGCTCGCGCAATTCCTTGCCGGCCTTGAAGTGCGGCACGTACTTCTCGGGCACGTGCACCTTCTCGCCGGACTTCGGATTGCGGCCGACGCGCGGCGGCCGGTAGTTCAGGCCAAAGCTGCCGAAGCCGCGGATCTCGATGCGATGCCCATTCAGCAACGCATGGGTCATCGCGTCCAGGATCATCTTCACCGCGTACTCGGCATCCTTCGCCACCAGCTGCGGATAACGCTGCGCCAGCCGCGCGATCAGTTCCGACTTCGTCATGGCGACCCTCTCCACGTATCGTCAGGACAGCCTGGTTATTCCGGCGTGTTGGAATTGCTCTTGTCGAGCTTGGCCCGCAGCAACGCCCCGAGGTTGGTGCTGCCCGCGGCGCTCGCCGCGTTCTCGGTGCGCAGTTGCTTCATCGAATCCGTCTCGTCGGCCGTGTCCTTCGCTTTCACCGAGAGATTGATCGAGCGGTTCTTGCGATCGACGTTGATGATCATCGCGGTCACCGAATCGCCTTCCTTGAGCACCTTGCTCAGGTCCTCGATGCGGTCGCGCGAGAACTCGGAAGCGCGCAGGTAGCCTTCGGCGTCCGGCGCGATGGTGATCACCGCGCCCTTCGCATCCACCGACTTGACCGTGCCCGTCACCACCGTGTTCTTGTCGTGGCCGGCGATGAAGTTGGTGAAGGGGTCGCCCTCGATCTGCTTGATGCCGAGCGAGATGCGCTCGCGCTCGACGTCGATCGACAGCACCGTGGTCTCGACTTCGTCGCCCTTCTTGAAGTTCTTGACGGCTTCCTCGCCCGTCAGGCTCCAGGACAGGTCGGACAGGTGCACCAGGCCGTCGATGCCGCCCGCAAGGCCGACGAAGACGCCGAAATCGGTGATCGACTTGATCTGGCCCTTGACGCGGTCGCCCTTCTTGAATTCGCGCGCGAAATCCTCCCAGGGATTCGGCAGGCACTGCTTCATGCCGAGCGAAATGCGGCGCCGCTCTTCGTCGATCTCGAGGATCATTACTTCGACCTCGTCGCCCACCTGCACGACCTTGGACGGATGCACGTTCTTGTTGGCCCAGTCCATCTCGGATACGTGCACCAGGCCTTCGATGCCCGCCTCGACTTCGACGAAGGCGCCGTAGTCGGTGAGGTTGGTGACCTTGCCGAACAGGCGCGTGCCCTGCGGGTAGCGGCGCGAAATGCCGACCCAGGGATCTTCGCCGAGTTGCTTGAGTCCCAACGAGACACGGTTCTTCTCGGCGTCGAACTTGAGCACCTTGGCGGTGACTTCATCGCCGACGTTGACCACTTCGGTCGGATGCTTGACGCGCCGCCAGGCGAGGTCGGTGATGTGCAGCAGGCCGTCGATGCCGCCCAGGTCCACGAACGCGCCGTAGTCGGTGATGTTCTTGACGATGCCCTTGACCACCGCGCCCTCGGACAGCGTCGCGAGCAGGTGTTCGCGCTCGGCGCCAGCGGTTTCTTCCAGCACTGCGCGGCGCGACACGACCACGTTGTTCCTCTTGCGGTCGAGCTTGATGACCTTGAACAGCATGGTCTTGCCCTCGTAGGGCGTGGTGTCCTTGACCGGGCGCAGGTCGACCAGCGAGCCGGGCAGGAACGCGCGGATGCTCTTCGCCATGACGGTGAGGCCGCCCTTCACCTTGCCGGTGATGACGCCTTCGATTTTCTCGCCGGTTTCGAGCGCCTTCTCGAGATCCATCCAGGCCGCGAGGCGCTTGGCCTTTTCGCGCGACAGGCGCGTCTCGCCAAAGCCATCTTCCAGCGCTTCGATGGACACGCTGACGAAGTCGCCGGGCTTGACCGTCATCGCGCCAGCGTCGTCCTTGAATTCCTCGAGCGCGATGAAGCTTTCGGATTTGAGCCCGGCGTTCACCACGACGAAGTTCTGGTCCATGCGCACGACTTCTGCGGTGATGACCTCGCCGATGCGCATTTCCTGGCGCGTCAGGCTTTCTTCGAACAGGGCCTCGAAGGATTCGGGGGCGGGAGCGGACTTGGGTACGGCTTTGGAGACTGCGGAAGAAACGCTTGCCATGGGTTAAGTTTAAAAAGCCTTCATATCCGCGGGCTTGCAAATAGCTTCGCGGGTTGGGTTGCAAAATGGAAAGCGACTACAGCCTAAATGCACGCTTTCCGCCTGGTATTTACCGAACCATTCTTTCCCGGTACTTGTTCAGCACCTGGTCGACGACTTCATCGACTGTCAGGTCCGAGGAATCGAGAGACACCGCGTCGGCTGCCGGCTTGAGCGGCGCCACCGCGCGGGCGGCGTCTCGCTTGTCCCGTTCCTCTAGAGCACTGGAAAGGGCCGCGAGAGTAGCATGCTTTCCCTTGTCATTCAACTGCTTATGCCTGCGCTGGGCGCGCGTCGCCACGCTCGCGGTCAGGAACACTTTCAGCACCGCATCCGGGAACACCACCGTGCCCATGTCACGCCCGTCTGCCACCAGGCCGGGCGGCTGCCGAAACCCGCGCTGGCGGCCCAGGAGCGCGGCCCTCACCGCCGGCAGTTTGGCGATCTCGGATGCCTGGTCGCCGATGGCCTCGTTGCGCAGATAATCCGTAACATCATGTTTATTAAGTAATATTTTTCTATTCAAGAATTCGACATCCATCGATGCCGCAACCCGCTCCGGCGCATCCCCCCCCGCCAACGCCACCAGGCGATAGAGCGCCCCGCTTTCGAGGTAGTGAAAGCCCAAGGCGGCCGCCACGCGGCTTGCGACCGTGCCCTTGCCGGAGGCCGAGGGGCCGTCGATGGCGATCACCGGAACGCTCATTGCGCGATGCCGGCGAGCACGGCGAAGTACTCGGGGAAAGTCTTGGCCACGCACTCCGGATCGTTGATCGTCACCGGCACGCCGCCCAGCGCCGCAAGCGAAAAGCACATCGCCATGCGGTGGTCGTCGTACGTGTCGATGGCTACGCCCGCATTTAGCTTCGCTGGCGGAGTGACTTTAAGGAAATCGGGCCCCTCGACCACGGTGGCGCCGAGCTTGCGCAACTCGGTCGCCATGGCGGTGATGCGGTCGGTCTCCTTCACCTGCCAGCTGCCAATGTTGCGGACGGTGCTCGGGCCGTCGGCAAACAATGCCGCGACCGCGGCCGTCATGGCCGCGTCCGGAATATGGTTCAGGTCCATGTCGATGGGCTTGAGCCGGCCGGCGGACGAGACCTCGATCCAGTCGGCACCGATCTCGACGCGCGCGCCCATCTTTTCCAGCACCTCGGCGAAGCGGACGTCGCCCTGAATGCTGTCGCGACCGACGCCGATGACCCGCACCGGTCCCCCCGCGATCGCGCCGGCGGCGAGGAAGTAGGAGGCGGAGGATGCATCCCCCTCGACGTAAATCTCTTCCGGCGCGAGGTAGGCCAGGCCCGGGACATCGAACGAGCGCGACCCGTTGTCGCGCACTTCGACGCCGAACTTGCGCATCATGTTGAGCGTGATCGCCACATACGGCTTGGAGATCAATTCCCCCTCGACCACGACAGTGCCCCCGCCCGCCAGCGGCAGTGCGATCAGCAGGCCGCTCAGGTACTGCGAGGAAACGTTGCCGCGAATATGCAGATGTCCCTCGACGCGGATCTTTCCCGGATGGATCGCGAGGGGCGGATAGCCCTCCTTGCCGACGTAGTCGATGCTTGCGCCGATCGAACGCAAAGGCTCCACCAGGTCACGGATCGGCCGCTGGTGCATGCGCGGCACGCCCGAGAGCCGGTATTCGCCGCCCGAGAGCGCCAGCACCGCGGTCAGCGGCCGGAACGCGGTGCCCGCATTGCCGAGAAACAGGTCTTTCTTCCGGCTCGGAATCCGCTTCGCGCCGGTGACGGCGATGTCGGCGAAATTCCTCGTATCGATCGCGATGTCGAGCTTCTTCAGTGCGTCCAGCATCACCCGCGTGTCGTCGGCGTCCAGCAGCCCCTTGACGCGGGTCTGGCCGGTCGCCAGCGCCGCCAGCAGGAGAACGCGATTGGAAATGCTTTTCGAACCCGGCAGCCGGACCGTGCCTGAAACGCGGCGGATCGGATCCAGGCCAAGCGATTTCATTCGTATTCGCCGTTCAGCCACTTCTCGCGCGCCGCGCGCGCCCCGGCAAACAGCGCCTCGAGCGCCGCAGCATCCTTCGTTTCGAGCATTTGACCTATCGCCTGCAATTTTTTTTCATACGAATGCAATTCATCCAGAATGCGATCGCGATTCGCCACGCAGATATCCCGCCACATTTCCGGATGGCTGGAGGCAATCCGCGTGAAATCGCGAAAGCCGCCGCCGGCATAGCTGAAAAGTTGCGCGGAATTAGGCCGCCCGCCGACGTCGCTGACCAGCGCATAGGCGAGCAGGTGCGGCAGGTGGCTCACGGCCGCGAATACCTGGTCGTGCTCCTCGGGCGTCATGCGCGATACGCGCGCGCCGGTCGCGCTCCAGAGCGCGGCAATGGCTTCGACGTCCTGCGGCCGGTTTTCCGCGAGAGGCGCAAGCACTACGCGGCGGCCCCGAAACAGCTCCGCATTCGCCGCCCCCGCCCCGCTGCGTTCCGCGCCCGCGATCGGATGCGCCGGAATGAACTGGACGATCTTCGCGCCCAGCGTCGCACGCGCGGTCGCCACCACGTCGCGTTTGGTACTGCCGGCATCAGTGACCAATGCCTCGGGTTTGAGAATGTTTTTTATTTTCTGAAAGGTATTCTCGAATTGCAAAACCGGAGTTGAAACCAGAACAAGGTCGGCGTCGCGGACAGCCACCGCAATATCGGATTCAATCGAATCAACGATGCCCCGCTCCAGCGCGAGCTTCAGGTTGGCGGCGCCGCGCCCGACGCCCACGACATGCCTGCAGAGTTTTTTTTCTTTCAGCGCCAAGGAAAAAGAACCCCCAATCAGGCCAACCCCGATGACCGCGACGCGTTCGAAGAACATTATTCCTTCAGGCTGGCGGCGAGCGCGGAGAGCAGGCGCTCGTTTTCCGATGCCGTGCCGATCGTGATGCGCAGGTGCTCGGGCAGCTGGTAGCCGCCGCCAACCGGGCGCACGATCACGCCTCGCTTGAGCAGGCGCCGGAAGATTTCGTTCGCCTTGCCCACCCGCACCGTGATGAAGTTCCCGTAGGACGGAATCCACTCCAGCCCGATTTGCGTGGCGCCCTCTTCGATCTGGCGCAGGCCCTGCAGGTTCTCGGCGAAGCTGCGTGCGACGAATTCCATGTCATCGAGCGCCGCGGTCGCCGCGCTTAGCGCGATGCTGTTCACGTTGAAGGGCTGGCGCACGCGGTTCATGATGTCGGCGACGGACGGATGCGCCAGCGCATAGCCGACGCGCAGCCCGGCCAGGCCGTAGGCCTTGGAGAACGTGCGCGTGACGACCAGGTTCGGATGCCGCCTGAGCCATTTCACGGTCTCGGGCTTGAGTTCCGGTGACAGGTATTCGTTGTAGGCCTCGTCGATCACCACGATAACGCGTTCGGGCACGCGCTTGAGAAACGCCTCGAGCGCCTCGGGCCGCAGCATGGTGCCGGTGGGATTGTTCGGATTCGCGACCCAGACCACGTAGGTCTCGTCGTCTATCGCCGCCAGCATGGCCTCGAGGTCGTGGCCGTAGTTCTTCGCCGGCACCGCGATGCCGCGCGCGCCGCGCGCCTGCGTCGCCAGCGGGTAGACCGCGAAGCAGTGCTGCGAGTACACCGCCGATCGTCCCGGGCCGAGGAAGGCGAGCGCGACCAGTTCGAGCACGTCGTTCGAGCCGTTGCCGAGCACGATCGCGCCCGTCTCCACGCCGTAGCGGCGCGACAGGGCCGTCTTCAGGTCGTGGCCATTGCCGTCCGGGTAGCGCGCGATATCGCCCAGCGCCGCCTCGATCGCGGCGCGCGTGCGGGGGCCGATGCCCCGCGGATTCTCGTTGGAGGCGAGCTTGACGATGTTCTCCTCCTTGAGCCCGAGTTCGCGCGCCAGTTCCGAGATCGGCTTGCCGGGCTGGTACGGCGCGATCGAGCGCACGTAAGAGGGAGAAAGTTCGCAGGGATCCATCTGCATGGCAGGACCTCAGTTCGATGCGATGGGGTAGGACCCCAGAATCTTGAAGAACGGCGCGCGTGCCTTGAGTTCGCCGATCGCGGCGGCGACTTTCGCATCCGACTGGTGCCCCTCGACGTCGATGAAGAACACGTACTCCCAGCGCGCCGAGCGCGCCTTGGCCGGGCGCGATTCGATGCGCGACATGCTCACGCCGTTGGCCGCGATCGGCGAGAGCAGCGCATGCACCGACCCGGGCTTGTTCTCCGCGGACATCACGAGCGACGTGCGGTCCTTGCCGGTGGGTCCCGGATCGACCTGGCCGAGTACCAGGAAGCGCGTGGTGTTGTTCGGATCGTCCTCGATGCCGCGCGCCAGCAGCTTCAGCTTGTAGAGCGCCGCGGCGGCTTCGCTCGCGATCGCGGCCGCGCCCTTCTCCTTCGCCGCGCGACGGGCCGCTTCCGCATTCGAGCCGACCGGAATCCGCTCGGCATTCGGCAGGTTCTGTCCGAGCCAGCCGTTGCACTGCGCGAGGGACTGTGCATGGGAGTAGATCTTTTTGATCTCCTTCATGCCCTTCATCCTTGAAAGCAGATTCTGCCTGACCCTCAAATCAACTTCTCCGCAGATCCTCAGCGGCGTCGTGAGCAGCAGGTCCAGCGTGCGGCCGACCACCCCGTCGGTGGAGTTCTCGGCCGGCGCCACCGCGAATTGCGTCGCGCCGGATTCGGCGCTGCGGAAAACCTCGTCGATGGTTGCCGCGGGCTCGGCGGCGACCGCATGGCCGAAATGCTGGCGCACCGCCTGCTCGCTGAAGGTGCCCTGCGGGCCGAGGTAGGCGACGCGGATGTCCTGCTCGAGCGCGCGGCAGGCGGAAATAATCTCGCGGAACACCGCGACAGCGCCGTTCGGCGGCAGCACGCCGCCCTTGGCCGAAACGCGGCGCAGGATCTCCGCCTCGCGCCCGGGGCGGTAGACCTGCTTGCCGTCCTTCAGCCCGCCGACCTTGCGCACCAACGCCGCGCGGCGATTCAGCAGCGCGAGCAGTTCCGCGTCGAGAGTATCGATCTCGACGCGCAGCTTGCCTATTTCTTTTTCACTCATTGGTCCACGGGCAGGTAGCGAACCGCGAGGACGCCCTTGATCGCGCACAGTTCCCTGATCACGGCGTCGGGCACCGGGCTGTCGACATCGACCAGGGTGTAGGCCATGTTCTTCTTCGACTTGTTCAGCATGTTGTGGATGTTGATCTTGCGGCTGCCCATGGCGTTGGAAATGTTCGCCAGCATGTTCGGCACGTTGGCATTGGCGATGGCGAGGCGGTAAGGCGACTCGCGCGGCATCTGCGCATTTGGAAAATTCACCGCGTTCTCCATGGTGCCGTGCTCCATGTACTCGCGCACCTGGTCGGCGACCATCACCGCGCAATTGTCCTCGGCCTCGCTGGTGGAGGCCCCCAGGTGCGGCAGCGCCACCACCCCGGCCCTGCCGATCAGTTCGGCCGACGGGAAATCCGTGACGTAGCAGCGCAAGTGCTTCGACTCGAGGGCCTTCAGCGCCGCCGCGTCCTCGACCACGCCATCGCGCGAGAAATTCAGCAGCACCGTGCCGGCCTTCATGAGCTTGAGGTTCTTTGCGTTGATCAGGCCGCGGGTCTTGTCGACGAGCGGCACGTGCAGCGTGACGAAATCGCTCGCGCGCAGCAGTTCATCCACCGAGTTCGCCTTGCGCACCTGGGCGGGAAGGCTCCAGGCCGCGTCCACGGTGATTTCCGGGTCGTAGCCGAGCACGTTCATGCCCAGGCGGATCGCGGCGTCGGCCACCAGGCTGCCGATCTTGCCCAGACCGATCACGCCCAGCGTGTGGCCCGGCAGTTCGACGCCGGCGTAGGCCTTCTTGCCGCCTTCGACCTGTTTTTCCAGGTCCTTGGCGTTCTTGTCCAGGCCTTGCACGAAGCCCAGCGCAGGCGCGAGATTCCGCGCCGCGATCAGCATGCCGGCGACCACCAGTTCCTTCACCGCGTTGGCGTTCGCGCCCGGCGCGTTGAACACCGGCACGCCGAGTTTGGAGAGCTCCGGGACCGGAATGTTGTTCACGCCCGCGCCGGCGCGCCCCACCGCCTTCAGGTTGGCGTCGAACTTCATCGCGTGCATGTCCGCCGAGCGCACCAGGATCACGTCGGGCGACTTCGACTCCTTCACCATGTCGTACCGCTCCGCCGGCAGTCGCTTCAGCCCGACCTGCGCGATGGGGTTGAGCACCAGCACTTCGAGTTTTTTCCCTGCCTTAGCCATGCTTCGCCTCGAACTCCTTCATGTATGCGACGAGCTGCTGCACGCCCGCAAGCGGCATCGCGTTGTAGATCGAAGCCCGCATGCCGCCGACCGAGCGATGCCCCTTGAGCTGCACCATGCCGAGCTTTTCAGCGCCCTTCAGGAAAGCGTCGTCCAGCGCCGCATCCTTGAGAGTGAACGGCACGTTCATCCTCGAGCGGTCTTTTTTATCGACTGAATTCTTGTAAAAAGAACTTTTATCCAGGTGATCGTAGAGCAGCTGCGACTTCGCGATGTTGTGCTTCTCGATCGCGGCGAGGCCGCCCTGGGCTTTCAGCCACTTGAACACCAGCCCGGCCACGTACATCGCGTAGGTCGCCGGCGTGTTCAGCATCGAGTCGGCCGCCGCCTGCTGCTTGTAGTCCATGACCGAGGGCGTGCCCTTCTGCGCCTTGCCGGTGAGGTCCTCCCGCACGATCACGATCGTGAGCCCGGCGGGCCCGATGTTCTTCTGCGCGCCGGCATAGATCAGTCCGAGCTTCGATACGTCGAGCGGCCGCGAAAGTATGTGCGACGAGGCATCCGCGACGAGGGGAATGTTTTTGACGTCGGGTATCGAATGGAATTCAACACCCCCGATCGTTTCATTCGAGCAATAGTGAACGTAGGCGGTATCGGGCCTGACATTCCAATTTGAAGGCGCATACGTAAACCCCCTGTCCTCGGAACTCGCGGCCACGTGCACGTCGCAATAGGCCTGCGCTTCCTTGACCGCCTTCTTCGACCACTCTCCGGTGACCACGTAATCCGCCTTGCCCTTGCCCGCCAGCAGGTTCATCGGGATCTGCGCGAACTGCAGCGTCGCGCCGCCCTGCAGGAAGAGCACCTTGTAGTTCGCGGGGACCGCCAGCAGGTCCCTCAGGTCCTTCTCGGCCTCGGCGGCGATCAACATGAACTCCTTGCCGCGATGGCTCATCTCCATTACGCACATGCCGGTGCCGTGCCAGTCGAGCATCTCGTCGCCGGCGCGCGCAAGGACTTCCTCGGGCAGAACGGCCGGTCCCGCGCTGAAATTGAAAATCCTGGACATGTCAGTGAATGGTCGGACCTTCTGGCGCCGGAACCGCGGGCGCGACCGGCGCCTCAGGGTCCTCGCCCGAGCCGCCGTTGCCGTTGCCACCCGCGTCCTCGGCGCGATCCTCGATGCGCGCGATGCCGGCGAGCTTCTCGCCCTCGGAAAGCGCGATCAGCGTCACGCCCTGCGTCGAGCGGCCCATTTCGCGGATCTGCGCCACACCCGTGCGGATCAGCACGCCACCAGTGGAGATCAGCATCACTTCATCGTGGTCATCCACAAGGACGGCGCCCACAAGGGCGCCGTTTCGGTCCGACGCCTGGATCGCGATCATGCCCAGGCCGCCGCGGCCATGCTTCGTGTATTCGGAAATCGGCGTGCGCTTGCCGTATCCGTTCTCGGTGGCGGTGAGCACGGTCTGCGTTTCATCCTTCGCCGCGAGCATGCAGACCGTTTTCCAGCTGCCGCCTTCGGGCAGGCGCATGCCGCGCACCCCGGTCGCGGTGCGGCCCATCGGCCGCACGTCTTCCTCGTGGAAGCGAATCGCCTTGCCTTCCGAGGAGAACAGCATCACGTCGTAGTTTCCGTCCGTCACCGCTACGCCGATGAGGTAGTCGCCCTCGTCCAGGCCGACCGCGATGATGCCCGAGGGCCGCGGGCGCGAGAAATCGGCGAGCGGCGTCTTCTTCACGGTTCCCTGCGCGGTCGCCATGAACACGAAGTGGCTCTCGTCGAACTCCTTTACCGGCACCACCGCGGTAACCTTCTCGCCCTCCTCGAGGGGGAACATGTTGACCATCGGCTTGCCGCGCGAGGTAGAGCCTCCCTGCGGCACCTCGAACACCTTGAGCCAGTACAGGCGGCCCCGGTTGGAGAAGCACAGCAGGAAATTGTGCGAATGCGCGACGAACATCCGCTCGATGAAATCGTCGTCCTTGGTGGTGGCCGCGGTCCTGCCGCGCCCGCCGCGCCGCTGCG
Organism: Betaproteobacteria bacterium; assembly: GCA_025358705.1. Classification (GTDB taxonomy): domain Bacteria; phylum Pseudomonadota; class Gammaproteobacteria; order Burkholderiales; family SG8-39; genus RBG-16-66-20. Next base: position 21,904 of record JANYII010000289.1, read on the forward strand.
CGCGGTAGTCGGCGAGTGGCTGCGACTTGACGTAGCCGCCATGCGAGAAAGTGACCACCATGTCCTGCGGCGCGATCAGGTCCTCGAGCGAAATGTCTTCGGCAACAGTGACGATCTCGCTGCGGCGGCGATCGCCGAACTCCTCCTTGATGTGCTTCAGCTCGCTTTCGATGATTGCCGCGATGCGCGCCGGCTTGCTGAGTATGTCGAGCAGGTCGGCGATGGCGAGCATCACCTCCTTGTACTCGTCACGGATCTTGTCCTGCTCCAGGCCGGTGAGCCGCTGCAACCGAAGCTCGAGGATGGCCTGCGCCTGCTCTTCGGAAAGCCTGTAGCCCGCGGGCGCATTGGCCCCTTCCACCTTCAGGCCGAACTCCATGCCCAGGCCCTCGGGCCGGTACTGTTCATGGCCGCCCGCGACGCGCGCGAGCATTTCCTTCACCAGGTCCGAATTCCAGCTTCTTCCGAGCAGTTCGCGTTTCGCGTCCACCGGCGAAGGCGCCTTCTTGATCAGTTCGATCACGTCGTCCACGTTGGACAGCGCAACCGCGAGGCCTTCCAGGATGTGCCCGCGTTCGCGCGCTTTTTTCAGCTCGAACACCGTGCGGCGCGTCACCACCTCGCGCCGGTGGGAAATGAACGCCTCCAGCAGCTCCTTCAGGTTCAGCACGCGCGGCTGGTTGTCCACCAGCGCGACCATGTTCATGCCAAACGTGTCCTGCAGCTGGGTCTGCTTGTAGAGGTTATTCAGCACCACCTCGGGTAGCTCGCCGCGCTTCAATTCGATCACCACGCGGATGCCCTGCTTGTCGGACTCGTCGCGGATGTCCGAGATGCCTTCCAGCCGCTTTTCCGTGACCTGCTCTGCGATGCGCTCGAGCAGCGCCTTCTTGTTCACCTGGTAGGGCAGCTCGTCGACGACGATCATCTGCCGGTCGCTCTTACCCGGAATGTCCTCAAAGTGGGTGCGCGCGCGCATCACCACGCGGCCGCGGCCGGTCCGGTAGCCTTCGTGCACGCCGCCGATGCCGTAGATGATCCCCGCGGTCGGAAAATCCGGCGCCGGCACCAGCTTGATCAGTTCCTCGATCGCGCAATGCGGTTCATGCAGCACGTGCAGGCAGG
>JANYII010000294.1 GCA_025358705.1 Betaproteobacteria bacterium
CCATTGCACCATCGGCGCCGGCGCCCTGATCCTCGGGCACCTTTCGATCTGCGACCACGCGCACGTTTCGGCCGACACCGTGATTTCGCGCTCGATCCGCAAGCCCGGCACCTACACCGGAATGTTTCCCGCCGACGACCATGAATCCTGGGCCCGCAATACGGCGGTGGTGCGGCATCTCGCGGACCTGATGGACCGCGTCCGTTCTCTCGAAAAGCGAATCCAGGACAAGGAGAAGGACGATGGTTGACATGGATATCCACCAGGTGCTCGCGCACCTGCCGCAGCGCTTCCCGATCCTGATGATCGACCGGGTGCTCGAATGCGAGCCGAACAAGAGGATTCTGGCGCTGAAGAACGTGTCGGCGAACGAACCGTATTTCCCGGGGCACTTTCCGCACCGCCCGGTGATGCCCGGGGTGATGATCCTGGAGGCGATGGCGCAGGCCGCCGGCATCCTCGTATTCCGCACGCTGGGCAGCAAACCCGATGACAAGTCGGTCTACTACTATGCCGGAATCGACAACGCCCGCTTCAAGCGCCCGGTCGAGCCCGGCGACCAGCTCCTGATCGAGGTTTCGATCCTCGGCTCGAAGCGCGGCATCTGGAAATTCGGCTGCACGGCGCGCGTCGGCGAGACGCTCGTGGCCGAGGCCGACATCCTGTGCACGGTGCGCCCGGCCGGGCCGGCGGCGCAATGATCCATCCCACCGCGATCGTCGAGCCCGGCGCGCGGCTCGCGGCGAACGTCGCGGTCGGCGCCTACTCGCTAGTCGGCGCGCAGGTCGAAGTGGGCGAAGGCAGCGTGATCGGCCCGCATGTCGTGATCGAGGGACGCACCAGGATCGGCCGCAACAACCGCATCTCGCAGTTCGCGTCGCTTGGCGGCGCGCCGCAGGACAAGAAGTACGCCGGCGAGGACACAGCCGTGGAAATCGGCGACGGCAACACGATCCGCGAGTACGTCACCATCAACCGCGGCACGATTGGCGACGCGCGCGTGACCCGCGTCGGCGACGACAACTGGATCATGGCCTACGTGCACTTCGCGCACGATTGCCAAATCGGCAGCCACACCATATTCGCCAACGCCTGCGAGCTTGCCGGCCATGTCCAGGTCGGCGACTGGGCGATTCTCGGCGCGACCACGCTGGTGCACCAGTTCGTGCGCATCGGCGAGCACAGCTTCACCGGCATGGGCACGTATCTCGACAGGGACCTGCCGCCCTACGTCCGGGCGGCCGGCAACATGGCGCAGCCCTATGGAATCAACAGCGTGGGCCTGCGCAGGCGCGGCATGACGTCCGCGACCGTCGACGCGCTCAAGCGCGCCTACAAGACGATCTACCGCAATGGCCTGGGCCAGGAGGAGGTCCGGCGCGAACTCGAGGCGCAGGCGCGCGATTGCGCCGAAGTGCGGGCGATGCTCGACTTCCTGAACGCTTCCAAGCGCGGCTTCATACGCTAGTGTCGGCGGATACCAGCGTCCACGTCGGCATGGTGGCCGCGGAAGCCTCGGGTGACCTGCTGGGCGCGCACCTGATCGCTGCGCTCAAGGCGCGCCGCCCGGAGCTGCGCTTCTCCGGCATCGGCGGCGCGAAGATGATCGCGCAGGGGTTCGAGTCGCACGTGCCGATGGACAAGCTCGGGGTACGCGGCTATGCGGAGGTGCTGCGCCACTACCGGGAGATCATGGGCATCCGGCGGCAGATCTCCGATCGCATGCTGCGCGAGCGCCCGGCGGCCTTCATCGGCGTGGATTCCTCCGATTTCAACCTCGACCTGGAGCGTACGCTGAAGGATGCGGGCATCCCCGCAATCCAGTATGTCAGTCCGTCCATCTGGGCCTGGCGCGGCTGGCGTACGCGCCGCATCGTGCGCTCGGTCACCCACCTGCTGGCGATTTTCCCGTTCGAACCGGCGCTCTACGAGAAGGTCGGCCTGCCGGTAACCTACGTCGGGCATCCGCTGGCCGACGTGATCCCGATGGAACCGGACAAGGAGAAGGCGCGCGCCGACCTGCGAGTGCCGCCAAACCGCCGCGTGATTGCGCTGCTGCCCGGAAGCCGGCGCTCCGAACTGCACTACATGGCGGACCTGTTCGTGCTCACCGCGCGGCGCCTGCTGCAGGACGTGCCGAACGCGTATTTCGTCTGCCCCACTGCCTCGCGCGCGACACGCGACATGTTCGAGGCCGCGATCTGGCGCCACGACGCGCGCGACCTGCCGTTGAACCTGATGTTCGGCCATTCGCACGAGGCGCTGGCGGCCGCCCACGTCGCGCTGGTGGCGAGCGGCACGGCGACGCTGGAGACCGCGCTGTTCAAGACGCCGATGGTCATCGCCTACAAGCAATCGCCATTCACCTGGGCGTTGATGCGCCGCATGCTCTACCTCGACAACATCGGCCTGCCGAACATCCTCGCGGGGGAGGCTCTGGTGCCAGAGTTCGTGCAGGACAAGGCAACGCCCGGAAATCTGGCGACAGCGCTGCTGGCATTGCTGCAGGACACCGGCGCGCAGCGCCGGCAGGTCGAGAAATTCCACGAGATCCACGCCACCCTGCGGCAGAACACCGCGCAGAAGGCCGCGGACGCGGTACTGGCGGTCATAGATGCCGGTCGCAGTTAATGTGTGTGGAGTGGACGAGGCTGGACGGGGGCCGCTTGCGGGACCTGTTTACGCCGCCGCAGTAGTGCTGGATCCGGACAAGCCGATCGAAGGCTTGAAGGATTCGAAGTTGCTCAGTGCCTCCCAGCGTGAATTTCTTTTTGAATTGATACGGACCCATGCGAAAGCATTTTCGATTGCCCAGGCCTCGGTTGAAGAAATCGACCGCCTCAACATTCTGCAGGCCACCATGCTCGCCATGCAGCGCGCGGTGGAAGGCCTCGGAGTGCAGCCGGATGAAGCCTGGATCGACGGCAACCGCTGCCCGAAGCTCGCCTGCCGGGCGCGCGCCATCGTGCAGGGCGACCGACTACACCCCGTGATCTCGGCAGCGTCCATCCTCGCCAAGACCGCGCGCGACGCGGAGATGCAGCGCATGCACCAGCGCTATCCGCAGTATTGCTTCGACCGCCACAAGGGTTACCCGACACCGGAGCACCTCGAGTTGCTGGAGCGCTATGGGCCGAGCGAAATCCATCGCCGCAGCTTCGCGCCGGTACGGCGCATCCTGCATCTGGCATGAGCATCCTCACGTCTCGCGACAATCCGCGCGTGCGCCAGTGGCGCGCGCTGGCGAAGGACGCGCGCGAGCGGCGGGCGAAGAAGAGGGCATGGATCGAGGGCGAGCATCTGGTGACCGCGTTCCTCACCTCGGGAGGGAAGGTGGAGGCGCTGGTGCTGAGCAAGAGCGCGTCCAACGAAAAGCACCTGATGCAGCTCGACAAGTCCCCGGTGATCGTCAGCGACGCGGTGTTCGACGCCATCGCGGACACGAAGACGCCGGCCGGCGTCGGGGCGGAAATTTCGTTCGCCGAAGGCAAGGGCCTCGCGCGCGCTTCGTCCTGCGTCCTTCTCGACGGTGTCCAGGACGCGGGAAACGTCGGCACCATCCTGCGCAGCGCCGCGGCGTTTGGGATAGCGCACGCCGTGCTCGGCGAGGGCTGCGCGGACGCCTGGTCGCCGAAGGTGCTGCGCGCGGCGGCGGGCGCGCATTTCTCCCTGCAGATTTCCGAGATGGTCGACCTTGCGGCGGCAATGACGGAATTCGGCGGCCGGATCGTCTGCACCCTGCCGCGCGACGGCGTGCCACTTGCGAGCGCCGATCTTTCCGGGCGCCTCGGCTGGCTCTTCGGCGCCGAAGGCAAGGGTGTCCACGATGCGCTGGCCGCTCGCGCAACGCTCAAGGTGACGATCCCCATGCCTGGAAGTGCCGAATCTCTGAACGTCTCCGCCGCCGCCGCGATTTGCTTTTACGAGGCAGCGCGAAATTCTGTGCGGGCGTAACGTCCGCGTTAGCCGGCGCGTGCCGATCTTGCACGCGTCCGGGCTGAACGCGCGGTTAGAGAGCGCCGCGAATGAAGCTCCGCGTAGGCATCGAGCAGGCGCCGGATCATGCGCTGGTACTGTGTATTGTGCTTCTGTGCCTCGCTCTTAAAAAACTCCACACTGCGCTGGCTCAGCGCGATGGTGACTTTGACTCCTTCGTCCCGGAAAACGAGGTCTTCCGGGCGCGGCAGGAAATCAGGAACGACCTCGAGGTCTCCGAGAGGTTCGTCCGTGTAACGGATTTTCTCGCTCATAGATTCTCTTTCCTTTACGCCAGTAGCCAGCCCCGAAGATGCGGATGACCTCGGCACGGTAGGTGAAGCGAACTGTCAAGATGCCACCACCGACCTGGCCAAAGCAGTAGTACCGCTTCTCGGCCGAGCTGTGGGATAGGTCCTCCGCGACGACGCGCCGCGAATCGGCGAAGGCAAGCTGCGCCACCGCGAAGGCTACCCCGTGCTTTTCTTGGTTCTCCTGGTCCTTGTCCGGATCCCATTCGAACCGCGCCTTCGCCATGACCTAGAGCCTATCACTAGTATGGCCTGATAGCCATACGTCCGTATGGCCCTGGGAAGCGCTCTCTAACGTGGAAGTGTGCGGCGGGCGCGCACAGTGCTTAAGGGTGGCACGACGGTTCCACCCGTCCGCACCACTGCCAGGTTAGAAGGCATTAGCGACACGCCCCCTTGATGATGTATTCACCACGCCCCCACCCCCCGGGTTCAACGCGGTGCGCACCTTTGCACACTCCACTTTTCACTACCTCCTCTTCAACGTACGCCGCCAGCGACGCGCTGCCGGGGCCGCCGCGATCCTTTACCTGGGATGGTTCAAGCGAGACAAAGAATTGACCGTCAGCAAGAGGACGCACGATCGTACCGGGCGGCCCGTACAACCTGTTCAATTGACAACCGGCAAGTACAAAACCGGCTGCCAGTACGAGTGTGGTGCGAAGGACAGCCATTTGATGCCTTCTAACGTTCCGGTTTTGCCGCGCGGTGCGTAGCGCGTAGCGGCGAGCGTAACGCGTCGAGCAAGAACCGACGGTTAGGTTGCACGTTTGCCACCCTTGG
>JANYII010000014.1 GCA_025358705.1 Betaproteobacteria bacterium
GCCGACCTGCGGGCCGACGAACTCGACCCGCCGCAGCTCGGCGCCCTTGTTCTCCGCCTGCAGCGTGTTCATTACCTTCTGCGACAGGTCGGCGCTCGACTGCCCCTGCACCAGCGGCATGCGGATCAGCACGTCGCGCGAAGAGCCGAAATTCTGCACCGCCGTATCCTTGAATCCCGCCTTGTCCAGCGCGCCGCGAATGCGATCCACGTCGGCCGTGTCCTTGTAGCTGATCTCCATCACCGTGCCTCCGGTGAACTCGACCGAGAAATGCAGGCCCTTGTGCGCAAGGAAGAAAACCGCGAGCAGGAACGTGATCAACGAAATGATGTTGAACGTGAGCGCATGCCGCATGAACGGGATGGTGCGGCGGATCTTGAAAAATTCCATGGTCGCCTACTTCCAGCCCGTGTCGCCGATGGACAGGTGCTGCACCCGCCGCCGGTGGCCGTAGATCAGGTTGACGATTGCGCGCGACACCACGACCGAGGAAAAAATGGACGTCATGATGCCGAGGCAGTGCACCACGGCGAAGCCGCGCACCGGCCCCGAGCCGAAGATGAGCAGCGACAGTCCGGCGATCAGCGTGGTGACGTTGGAGTCGAGAATTGTGCCCCAGGCGCGCTCGTAGCCGGCCGCGATCGCGGCCTGCGGCGACTGGCCGGCGCGCACTTCCTCGCGGATGCGCTCGTTGATCAGCACGTTGGCGTCGATCGCCATGCCGAGCGTGAGCGCGATCGCCGCGATGCCGGGCAGGGTAAGCGTCGCCTGCAGCAGCGACAGCAGCGCCACCAGGAACAGCAGGTTCACGCCCAGCGCTATCGAGGAAAACACGCCGAAGAGGGTGTAGTACGCGCTCATGAAGAGCACGATCGCGACGAAGCCCCACTTGGTGGCGTTGAACCCCTTGTCGATGTTCTCCTTGCCGAGCGACGGGCCGACGGTGCGTTCCTCGATGATCTCCATCGGCGCGGCGAGCGATCCGGCGCGGATCAGCAGCGACAGGTCGCTGGTCTCGGCCGGGGTGAAGCTGCCGGTGATCTGGAAGCGGGAGCCGAATTCTCCCTGGATTGTGGCCACCGAGATCGCCTCGCCCTTGCCCTTCTCGATCAGCACGATGGCCATCAGGTGCTTGAGGTTCTCGCGCGTCGCCTGGCGCATGATCCGGCCCGCGGCATCGTTCAGCTCGACCGAGACTGCCGGGCGCTGGTCGCTATCGAAGGTCGCCTGCGCGCCGGCGAACTGGTCGCCGGTTACCAGCACCTGCTTTTTCGTCGGCACGCTGCTCACGCTGCCGTCGCGTTTCCTCTCCGGGAAGACATCGACGTTGAAGCTGCTGCCCGAGCGCATCGCTTCCTCGTCCACCAGGCGCACTTCCAGCGTCGCGGTGCGGCCAAGGATGTCCTTTGCCTTGGTCGTGTCCTGCACGCCGGGCAGCTGCACCACGATGCGGTCGACGCCCTGCTGCTGGATCACCGGCTCGGCGACGCCGAGCTGGTTGACGCGCCGGTTCAGCGTGACGATGTTCTGCTTGATCGCGAGGTCCTGCTCGCTTTTAAGGGCCTGGGGCTTCAGCGTCGCGATGATCAGCAGGTCCTGGCCGTCGTCGCGCCTGTCCAGCGTCAGCACCGGCAGCACTTCGTTGATCGTCTGGCTCGCCTTGTCGCGCGTCTCGGCGTCGCGAAAGCGCAGGCGCAGCGTTTGTCCCTCGCGCGAGATGCCGGCATGGCGCAGGTTCTTGTCGCGCAGCAGGGAGCGGATTTCGCCGGTGAAGGCATCCAGCCGCTTGGTGATCGCGGCCTGCATGTCCACCTGGAGCAGGAAATGGACCCCGCCCCTGAGGTCGAGGCCCAGGTACATCGGCAGCGCGTGGACCGCCGTGAGCCAGTTGGGCGACGAGGAGAGCAGGTTCAGCGCCACCACGTAGGCGGGGCTCTGCGGGTCCGGGTTGATCGTCTTCTCGATCAGGTCCTTCGCCTTGAGCTGCGTGTCCGAATCCGCGAAGCGGATGCGCAGGCCGTGCAGGTCGAGCAGCACGCCGGTATTGGCGATTTGCGCGCCCTTGAGCGCTTCTTCGAGGCGCGCCAGCAGGACGGCGTCGACCTTGACCGTGGTCCTGTTGGCCGAGACCTGCACCGCTGGCGCCTCGCCGAAGAAATTCGGCAGGGTAAACAGCAGCGCGAGCGCGATCGTGATCCCGACCAGCGCGTATTTCCAGGTGGGAAAACGGTTCACCTACTTGATGCTCTTGATCGTGCCCTTCGGCAACAGGGTCTGGATCGCCGGCCGCTGCACCATGATTTTCGTTTCCGAGGCAATCTCGAGCGTCGCGTACTGGTCGCTCAACTCGACGATCTTGCCGATCAGGCCGCCGACGGCGACGACTTCGTCGCCCTTCTGCAGCGCGTCGATCATGGTCTTTTGTTCCTTCGCGCGCTTCATCTGCGGCCGGATCATCAGGAAATACAGCAGCACGAACATCAGGATGATGGGCAGGAAACTCATCAATCCGTCGCCGCCGCCGAGGGCCGGGGTTTGCGCGAATGCGGGGGAAATCAGCACGAAATACTCCTCTGTCGAAAAGCCGGAAAAGCTTGTAATTATAGCCGCTTGGAAGTGCTAGGAGGCTCCGCTACGCTGCGCCAGGAGCCGCCCGGCGGTGCCCGCAAGGCATTGACCCTCGATCGCCGTGCGCAGCTCCTTCATCAGCTGCAGGTAGTAGTGCAGGTTGTGGATCGTATTCAGGCGCGCGCCGAGGATCTCGTTGGCGCGCTGCAGGTGGTGCAGGTAGGCGCGGCTGAAGTTGCGGCAGCAGTAGCAGCCGCAGGCCTCGTCCAGCGGCCGTATGTCGTCGCGCCACTTCGCGTTGCGGATCTTGACGTCGCCCGAGCGCGTGAAGAGCCAGCCGTTCCTCGCGTTGCGGGTCGGCAGCACGCAGTCGAACATGTCCACGCCGGCCAGCACCGCCTCGATCAGGTCCTCGGGCGTGCCCATGCCCATCAAGTAGCGGGGCTTGTCCGGCGGCATGTCCTTGAGCGTGTGGTTCATGATCCGGGAGCGTTTGTCCGGCGGTTCCCCGACCGCCAGACCGCCGATCGCATAGCCGTCGAATTGAATGTTTTGAAGTCCACTTGAAGAACGATCCCGCAGATTTTCAAAAACACTGCCCTGGACGATTCCAAACAACGCGTTCGGATTGCCTTCGTGGGCGCGTTTCGAACGCTCCGCCCAGCGCATGCTCAGTTCCATCGAGACGCGGGCCTGCTCCTGCGTCGCCGGGTAGGGCGTGCACTCGTCGAACACCATGACGATGTCGGAATTGAGCGCCTTCTGGATGCGCATGGACTCTTCCGGCGTCAGCAGCAGCTTGTCGCCGTTGATGGGGGACGCAAAGCGCACGCCTTCTTCACTCAGTTTTGATTCAAGGCTGAAAACCTGGAAGCCGCCCGAGTCCGTCAGGATCGGCCGCTTCCAGCCCATGAATCCATGCAGCCCGCCGTGTTTCTCGATGACCTCGGTGCCGGGCCGCAACCAGAGGTGGAAGGTGTTGCCGAGCACGATCTGCGTGCCCATTGCCTGGAGTTCCTCCGGCGACATCGCCTTGACCGTGCCGTAGGTGCCCACCGGCATGAAGACGGGCGTCTCGACCGTGCCGTGGGCGAGTTCCAGCACGCCGCGCCGCGCCGCGCCATCGCGATGGGTGACGCTGAATTTCATCCCGCCCATTTCATGGCGCCCTTTCGATCAGCATCGCGTCGCCATAGGAGAAGAAGCGGTAGTTGTTGCGGATCGCATGCGCGTAGGCCTGCCTCGTGTTGTCCATGCCGGCGAAGGCGGCCACCAGCATCAGCAGGCTCGATTTCGGCAGGTGGAAGTTGGTGAGCAGCCGGTCAACGACGCGGAAGCGGAAGCCGGGATGGATGAACAGGCCGGTTTCCCCGGCCTGCATGCCACTGGCGGCGGCGCTTTCGAGCGCGCGCAGCGAGGTCGTCCCCACGGCCAGCACCCGGCGCCCCTTGATTGCGTCGGCGGTCGATCGAGGCACCTCGTAGCGCTCGCGGTGCATCCGGTGGTCCTCGATGTTTTCGGTGCGCACGGGCTGGAAGGTGCCAGCCCCGACATGCAGCGTGATCATGGCCACTTTTGTCCCGTTGTCCTGGATGGTCTTCAGAATCTGCCGATCGAAGTGCAGGCCCGCGGTAGGTGCTGCGACAGCCCCGGGGCGCTCGGCGAAGACGGTCTGGTATCTCTCCGCGTCCTCGGGACCGGGAGTATGCGTGATATAGGGCGGCAGGGGCACGCTGCCGCAGCGCTCGAGCACGCCTGCGACGGGCTCGGCGAAGCGGACGCGGAACAGGTCCTCCTCGCGCCCAAGCACCTCCGCCGCCACGCCATCGCCGATGCGCAGGCGCGTTCCCGTGCCAGGCGAATGGGACGCGCGGATAAGGCCGAGCGCCTCGTGCTCGCCAACGATGCGTTCGATGAAGAGTTCGATCCTGCCGCCGCTCTCCTTGCTGCCGGTGAGCCGCGCCTTGATCACGCGCGTGTCGTTTAAAACCATCGTGTCTCGCGCATCCACCAGCCCACGCAGGTCGGCGAACGCGAGGTCCTGCAGCGCGCCGGTCCTGCCGTCGAGGTGCAGCAGGCGGCTGGCGCCGCGCTCCCCGGTCGGCTGCTGGGCGACGAGTTGCGGCGGCAGTTCGTAGTCGAATTCGGCGAGGCGCATTGCAGCGCATTATAGAATTGCAAGCTTGCCGGAATGGTGGAATTGGTAGACGCAGCGGACTCAAAATCCGCCGACAGCGATGTCATGAGAGTTCGAGTCTCTCTTCCGGCACCAGTCAGATTTGTGAGGAGGCGCTTCTACGGGCAGAATCAACGCCTGATGAAGAGCCTACTGGTGCAGTCCGACGAGAACGCGCGCCTTTCGAACGAGCGCCTGCGCCTCGCGCTCGGCGCGAGCAGCGCCTGCATCTGGGATCGCGACATGCGGACCGACGACATCTACCTGTCGGAGGGCTGGGCTGAGTTGATCGGTGCGCCGCCTGGACCGACGCGAACGACGCTCAAGGAGCTGTTCGCGCTGGTTCACCCGGAGGATCTCGACTCCGCAGTGTCGCTCGCAAGGCAGACGATCAAGGGGCAGTGCGAGGAATATGCGGTCGAGCATCGCGTGCGCACTTGCTCCGGGCAGTGGCGCTGGATCCTGTCGCGAGGCAGGGTCATCGAGCGCAGCGCGGACGGCCGCGCGCAGCGGCTGGGCGGCATCAACATCGATATCCACGGCCGCAAGACCGCCGAACTGGCGCTGGCGGACAGCGAAGCGCGCTATCGCAGCCTCACCGCGCTGTCGCAGCACACGTACTGGGAAACCGACACCGGCCACCGGCTCACGGGGGCCGGCGATCCATCGGCGACGGTTGCCGCGCTCCCCGTCGCGGAACAATCCGGCAAGGCCTTCTGGGACACGCCGTCCACGATTCCCGACGAAGCCGGTTGGCGCGCGTTGCGGGAGAAGTTCGAGCGGCGCGAGCCATTCCGGCATTTCGAGGTGTCGCGACGGATCGACGGCGGCGGCGAACTGCACCACGTGCTCTCGGGCGAGCCGCGCTTCGACCAGGGCGGCCGTTTCCTCGGCTACCGGGGCTTCAGCCGCGACGTCACGGATCGCGTGGTCGAGGCGCGCCGCGCGCGCGACGCCTACGAGCACCTGCGCGCGGCGATCGAAAATCTCGATGAAGTCGTCGCGCTCACCGACGCCGAGGACCGGTTCGTGATGGTCAATCGCGCGTTCCTGACGATGAGCGGCGTGATTGCTGAATTTGCGAAGCCGGGCTGGACCTACGAGCAGTACCTGCGCGCCGGGATCGCTGCCGGCAACATCGTCGGCGCCATCGGCCGCGAGGAGGAGTGGATCCAGGAGCGCATGGCCCTGCGCCGCAACGCGAGCCAGCAGATGGAACTGCAGCTCGCCGCCGGCCAGTGGCTGCTGATGCGCGACCAGCGGCTGGCCGATGGCGGCACGATCACCTGGGGCTTGGACATTTCCGACCGCAAGCGCGCCGAAGAGGCGCTGGCCACGAGCGAAGAACATTTCCGCGCGGTGTTCGAGCGCTCCAACGCGGGCATCGCCATGTGGGCGGTCGACGGCCTGTACATCGCGGCGAACACCGCCTACTGCGATTTCGTCGGCTATGCCGCCGACGAGCTCATCGGCAAGGTACATGCGGGAGAGCTGCGCCTGCCGGGAGACAACGAGGGTTTCGACCTGACGGGCAGGATGGTGCGCGGCGAGGTCGCGTTCACTTCGCGCGATCGCCGCTACCGCCGCCAGGACGGCAGCGACGTCTGGGGCCGCACCACCGTGGCGGCGGTGCCGGGCAACGACGGCATGCCGCAGCATTTCATCTCGGTAGTGATCGACATCACCGAGGCCCGCCAGGCGCGCGAGCGCAACGAGAGGATAAACGTCGAGCTCGAGGAGCGCGTCGCGGCGCGCACCGTCGAGCTGCGCAGCGCCCTCAAGGAACTCGACGCGTTCGCCTATTCGGTATCGCACGACCTGCGCGCGCCGGTCGGCGCGGTGAGCGGCCTGGCCCATCTGCTGCGCACCGGCGAGGCGCCGCGCCTCTCCGACGACGGCAAGCGCCTGCTCGGCATGATCGAGGGCAACGCCGAGCGCATGGTCAGCCTGATCGAAGGCCTGCTGCGGCTGTCGCAGCTCGGACGCGGCGCGATCCGGCGCGTCCCGGTTTCCATGGAAGAACTGGCGCGCGACGTGCTGCGCGATGTCGCGGGGCAGACGAGCGCCGAGATCCGCGTCGACGCGATGCCCGGCTGCGACGGCGACCCCGTGATCCTGCGCCAGGTGTGGGCCAACCTCATCGGCAACGCGCTCAAGTATTCGAGGACGCGCGCCGCCGCGCGCGTGGAGATCGGCTGGGACATGGGGCAGCGGGCCTATTTCGTGCGCGACAATGGCGTCGGCTTCGACATGCAATATGCGGCGAAACTGTTCGGCGCCTTCGAACGGCTGCATGGCGAATCGGAGTTCGAGGGCAGCGGCATCGGCCTGGCGATCGTGCAGCGGATCCTCGAGCGCCATGGCGGCAGGATCTGGGCCGACGCCGCTCCCGATCGCGGCGCCACATTCTGGTTTGTGGTGCCCAGGGCCGCGGCACCGAGGAAGGTGTAAAGAGCTGTAAACAGGCCCCCCGCTCGCTGGACACGGCAGCATGCCGGGCGTAGCCTGTAGCGCAGTTTTTCGAGGGAGGAATTTTGGCAAAAGCGCAGATCCACCTGCTGCCCGCGGCGCGCAATACGGTCATGGTGGTGGACGACCAGTCCACCAGCCGCTCCATCCTCGAGCAGGTGGTGCGCGGCCTGGATGACCGCGTGGTGGTCGAAGGCTTCGCGCGCCCGGTGGATGCGGTGGTGTGGGCGGCGCGCAGCGTCGCCGACCTCGTGCTGCTCGACTACATGATGCCGGACATGGATGGCATCGAGCTGGTCGGCCGCCTGCGCTCGCTGCCCGGCTACGAGCACGTGCCGATGGTCATGATCACCGGCAAGGACGACAA
>JANYII010000026.1 GCA_025358705.1 Betaproteobacteria bacterium
GCGCTGTTGCCTAGGGAGCTGAACTGGAAGCTGGTGCATGTCGGCGGAGGGGCGCTCAAGGACAAGCTTGAAAAGCATGCGCGCTCGCTCGGCATCTCGGCCCGCGTCGAATGGCGCGGCGCGCGCACGCAAACCGAACTGCTGGCCGAGTACCGCGCCGCGGACCTGTTCGCGCTGGCTTCGCGCGTGGCGCGCGACGGCGATCGCGACGGCCTGCCGAACGTGCTGGCGGAGGCGCAGAGCCAGGGGCTGGCTTGCGTGGCGACGAACGTGTCAGGGATTCCGGAGTTGATCGAGGATGGTGCGACAGGATTGTTGGTCGCGCCGGAGTCGCCGGCGGAGCTTGCCCGCGCATTGGAGACACTGATTGCCGATCCCTCGCGCCGCCGCGCCCTTGGCGAAGCCGGGCGGAAGCGGGTGCACGAGAAGTTCGGGCTGGAGAGAAACATCGCCCGCCTTGCGCAACGCTTCGGTCTCGGAGCGGCGGTCTAGAATTCTTCATGCGCATCGCTTTTTACGCGCCGCTGAAATCGCCGACGCACGGCATACCCTCGGGCGATCGCCGCATCGCCGGACTGCTGATGGAAGCACTCGGGCGCGCCGGGCACAGTGTCGAACTGGCGTCCGATTTCCGTAGCTACGAACCCGCGGGCGATGCGCCGCGCCAGGCCGCGCTGCGCGAGCAGGGCATCGCGGCCGGCCGGCGGCTGGCGGAGCAGTGGCGCAATGGTCCGGCAGCCGCGCGACCCGAGTTGTGGTTCACCTATCACTCGTACTACAAGGCGCCGGACTGGCTCGGACCCGAGGCGAGTTCGGTGCTGGGCATTCCCTACGTGATTGCCGAGGCTTCGCACGCTGGCAAGCGCGCCGGCGGCGCGTGGGACACAGGACATCGGGGCGCGATGGAGTCGATCCGCCGCGCCGATCTTCTTATCTGCCCGACGCGCGATGACATGGCGGGCCTGCGCGCGGTGGCGGCATCGCCGGCGCGCATTGCATCGCTGCCGCCCTTCCTCGATCCGGCGCTGTTTCGCGCCGCGGCGAACCGGCGGCAGGCCTGCCGCGATGTCCTGGCGCGCAGCCATGGACTGGACCCGTCCGTGCCGTGGCTTGCAGTGGCGGCGATGATGCGCCCCGGCGACAAACTCGCGTCCTATGGCGCGCTCGCGCGCGCGCTTGCCAATCTGCGGGACCTGCCGTGGCGGTTGCTGGTGGCGGGGGATGGCACCGCTCGTGCCGACGTCGAGGCGGCGTTCGCTGCCGCGATACCGGGTCGCACGGCGTTTCTCGGGGCGCTTTCGTCGGGTGATGTCGCGGCGGCCTACGCCGCGGCGGATCTTTGCGTCTGGCCTGCGGTGAACGAGGCCTACGGCATGGCGCTGCTCGAGGCGCAGGCTGCGGGCGTGCCGGTGGTGTCCTGCGCCACTCGCGGCGTACCGGATGTGGTCGAGCACGGCAGGACCGGCCTGCTTGCGCCCGCCGGCGACGAGCTCGCGCTCGCCGGCCTGGTGCGGCAACTGCTGCTCGACAAGGGCAAATGCTCGCGCATGAGCGCCGCGGCCGTGACCTTCGCCGCCGGCGAACGCAGCATCGAATCCGCTGCGGTTCTCCTCGGAAGCTTGCTCGCCAGATTTGCCGCCGCCCCGGCGTGAACAAGATGCGCGCGTTCCTTTACGTCCAGCACCTGCTCGGGATCGGTCACCTGAAGCGCGCGGTGACGCTCGCGCGGGCGATGGCTGCCGCGGGGCTGGAGGTCACACTGGCAAGCGGCGGCCTGCCGGTTCCGGCGCTCGCTGCGGCAGGCAACTTGGATGGCGTGCATTTCGTGCAGTTGCCGCCGGCGAGCGCGGCGGACCTCACGTTCAAATCGCTGCTGAGCGCCGAGGGCAGGCAGATCGACGACGAATGGAAGCGTGCGCGGCGCGACGCGTTGCTCGCCGCCTGGCGCGCGGCCGATCCTCACGTGCTTGTGATTGAACTGTTTCCATTCGGCCGCCGGCAGATGCGTTTCGAACTGCTGCCGCTGCTCGAAGCGGCTGCGTCCGCGCCGCGCCGCCCGGCGATCGCGTGCTCGGTGCGCGACGTGCTGGGGGCGCAGAAGAGCGTGCAACGGCAGGAGGAGACGTTGGCCCTGGTGGAGCGCTACTTCGATTGCGTCCTGGTGCACGGGGATCCTGGCGTCATTGCTTTCGAGCGCACTTTTCCGGCGGCGGACCGGATTGCCGGCCGCATCGAATACACGGGCTATGTGGTCGATGCCGTGCAGGCCGGGCACGGCAGTGCGGGCCAGGGAGAAGTCATCGTTTCCGCCGGCGGCGGCGCCGTGGGCGCGGGACTTCTCGAGGCGGCAATCCTGGCCAGGCCGCTCACTGCGCTGCGGGACCGCACATGGCGCATCCTGGCAGGCGAGAATCTGCCTGACGCGGAATTCCGCAGGCTGTCCGCGCTCGCGACAGGCGAAAATGGATTCGTGGTGGAACGCTCGAGGCCGGATTTCACGACCCTGCTCGCCAATTGCACGCTCTCGGTCAGCCAGGCCGGGTACAACACGCTGATGGAGATCGTGTGCGCCGGCACGCGCGCCGTGGTGGTTCCATTCGCGCGCGGGCAGGAGACGGAACAGACACTGCGGGCGCGCTGCTTTGCCGGGCGCGGCCTGCTGGAAATGGTGGAGGAAAACGCCCTCGCGCCGGAGACGCTAGCTGCAGCGATCGATCTTGCGGTGCGCAAGCCGCGGCCGTCGCCAGCATCCATCAATCTCGATGGCGCCCGACTTGGCGCCGACTCGGTCCTGAAGCTTGCGATGGGCGTGACGCCGTGAACACCGAGTGGCAGGTTCTTTTCGACGAGATTGCGCGATGGAAGGATGCGGGGCGCACGGTGGAATTCTGGTGGCGCGACGATGACGCCGCGCGGCCAGGTCCGGCTCTTTCGCGACTCATCGCGCTGGCGCAACGCAGCGCAACGCCGCTGGCCCTGGCGGCCATCCCGATGCAGGCCGAAAAGGAAATTTTCGACAATGCCGGACCGCTGGTCTCGATCCTGCAGCATGGCACTGATCACGCAAACAGGGCCGCCGCCGGCGAGAAGAAAACCGAGTTTGCTGCATCCGAGCCGCCCGCCGCGGCGATCGTCAGGCTCGCCGCCGCCCGCAGGCAGCTGGAAATGAAGGCGGGAAAGAATTTCCTGCCGGTCCTTGCGCCGCCCTGGAACCGGCTGCCCGATCGCCTTGCATCGCAGCTTGCAGCGGCAGGACTGCGCGGCCTCAGCCAGTATGGCCCGCGCACGCGCGTCGAGGCCGCGCCAGGCCTGCGGCAGGTCAATACGCACGTCGACATCATCGCGTGGCGATCCGGCCGCGCGTTTGTCGGCGCAGACCAGGCATTGCGTGCGGCCACGAAACACCTGGCGGCAAAACGCACCGCGGCGGCAGATCCTGGCGAGGCGACCGGCTGGCTCACGCATCATGCGGTGCACGACGAGGCGGCGTGGGCGTTTCTCGAACGCCTGTTTGAATCGACCCGCGACCTGCCGGCGCTGGCATGGCGGCGTGCAGAGGAACTATTTCACACTTCGTGACCGCCTCGCTTCGCTATTCGTGGCGATCGTTGTTTCCCGATTTTGCCGGCGGCGGCATCGGGCTTGCGCTCTCGATCGGGCCGCTTGCATTCGTGCATCCGGCCGAGCCGGTAGCCTGGGTTCTGGCTGCAGCCGCCGCGCTATTCCTCGTATACTTTGGCCGTACGGTCTGCCGGCAGTTGACCCATATCGAGCTGGACGAGATCGGAATCCGCGCCAGGGGCCCCGCAGTGGGACTGCTCAGTGCCGCGATCCGGTGGGAGGATTTACGTTCGCTGCGGCTCGATTACTTTTCGACCCGCAGGGATGGAGAGGGAGGATGGATGCAACTGAGGCTTCGCGACGCGCAGCATTCGATCCGCATTGACTCGGAGCTGGAAGGCTTCGCCAGTCTGGTGCGCGCTGCCGTTCTCGAAGCCGTGCGGCGCGGTATCGATCTCGATCAAGCGACGCGCGCCAATCTCGGCGTTCTTGGCGTCGAACTGCGCGCAACGGAGGCCGGTTGAGCGACGTCCTCCAGATCAAGGACCTGAAGGTTTACCTGGAAGTCGATGCCGGAACGGTCAAGGCCGTGGACGGCGTGTCGTTCCGCATCCCCGAGGGCCGCACCGTCGCGCTGGTCGGTGAATCGGGGTCCGGCAAGACCATGGTCGCGCAGGCGATCATGAGCATCCTGCCCCGCGTCGCGCGCATCGAGTCGGGCGAAATCCTGTTCCTCGATCCGAGGAAGCCCGGCACCGCGGTGGACATATCGCGCCTCGACCCCGAAGGAGAGCCGGTGCGCGAAATCCGCGGCGGCCGGATCTCGATCATTTTCCAGGAGCCGATGACCGCGCTATCGCCGCTGCACACGGTCGGCAACCAGATCGGCGAATCGCTGATGCTCCATCGCGCGAGCCTGGGCAAGGCCGAGCGCCGCGACGCGGTGCTGGAGATGCTGAAACTGGTGGGCTTCGCCGATCCGGTGAAGGCGGAGCACACCTATCCGTTCGAGCTCTCCGGCGGATTGCGCCAGCGCGCCATGATCGCGATGGCGCTGGTGTGCCGTCCGGCGCTGCTGGTGGCCGACGAGCCGACGACCGCGCTGGACGTCACCATCCAGGCGCAGATCCTGCAGCTGGTGCAGTCGTTGCAGTCTGAATCGAAGATGGCGATGCTGCTCATCACGCACGACCTCGGCATCGTCGCCAACATGGCCGACGAAGTGGTGGTGATGTATCACGGCAAGGTTGTCGAGTCCGGGCTGCTGGAGGATATTTTCCGCGACCCGCGCCATCCATACCTGAAGGCGCTGATGCGCGCCGTGCCGCGCTTCAACATGGCGCCGGGCGAGCGGCTGACGCCGATCCGCGAGGTGCAATCGTCCACCGATCATCTGATCTCGGGGCGCGGACGGCCGCAGGGGGAGAACCTGAGCGGCGAGCCGCTGCTGACCGTGCGCAATCTCACCAAGCGATTTGCGACGCGCAAGACCTCGTTCCTCGGCCGCAAGCTGGCGGGCGAAGTCCGGGCGGTGGACGACGTGAGCTTCAGCGTGGCCGCCGGCGAATGCCTCGGGCTGGTGGGAGAGTCGGGCTGCGGCAAGACCACCACCGCGAAGATGATCCTGCGCTCGGCGACGCCAGACAGCGGCGAAATCATCTACAACGACCGCGGCACGCCGCGTGACGTGCTCAAGCTTGATGGGCCGGGGTTGTTCGCCTACCGGCGCAAGGTGCAGTTCGTGTTCCAGGATCCGTTCAGCTCGCTCAATCCGCGCATGACGGTCCAGGATATCGTCGCCGAACCGCTCGTGATCCACGGCATCGGCGACGCCGAAGAGCGTTTCGCGCGCGTGAAGGAGCTGATGACCCTGGTGGGGCTGGACGTGCGCTACCTGCGCCGCTATCCGCACAGCTTCTCCGGCGGCCAGCGCCAGCGCATCGGCATCGCCCGGGCGCTCGCCCTTGGACCCGAACTCCTGATTTGCGACGAGCCGGTGTCGGCGCTGGATGTCTCGGTGCAGGCGCAGGTGCTGAACCTGCTGCTCGACCTGAAGAGCGTGCTCAACCTGACCTACATTTTCATATCGCATAATCTGGCGGTGGTGCATTACCTTGCCGACCGGATCGCGGTGATGTGCGCCGGACGGCTGGTGGAGCTCGCGTCCCATAGCGAGCTGTTCCGCAACCCGGTGCATCCCTATACCCGCGCGCTGCTCGCCGCGGTGCCGGACCCCGACCTGGATCGCAAGCTCGACTTCGCCGCCCTGATGGAAGGCAAGGCTTCCGATCCGCGCGCATGGCCGGCACCCTTCCGGCTGGATGGATTGGAGGGAGCGGGCAACGCGGCAATGCTGGACATCGGCGGCAAGCACTTCGTGCGCGCGCACGCCAGCGCGGACATTTCGGAGCTCAGGGCATGATGCGATCGTTCATCTTTCTTTTCCCGTCCGTTTTCTTCGCCTGCGCAGCGCCGTTGGCCGCAGCGCAGGAAAAGTTCATCGAGCCGCCGATTTTCGCGGAGGAGCTGAAGGCGGGCAAGCTGCCGCCGGTTGCCAAGCGGCTGCCGGGCGCGCCGCTCGTGGCCAGGCTGGGCGCCGGGCAGGAGGCGGGGCAGTACGGCGGCACCTTGAACATGCTGATCGGCCGCAGCCGGGATGTACGCATGCTCGTGGTGTACGGCTATGCGCGCCTCGTGGGCTACGACACGAATTTCAATATCGTTCCGGACATCCTCGAGAGCATCGAGGCCAAGGGCGAGCGCGTGTTCACGATGAAGCTGCGCAAGGGGCACCGCTGGTCCGACGGGCAGCCGTTCACCACGGACGATTTCCGCTATTTCTGGGACGACGTCGCCAACAACAAGGAACTCAGCCCGACGGGGCCGCCGAGCGACCTGCTGGTGAATGGCGAGGCACCCAAGGTGGAGATCCTCGACAAGCAGACGGTGCGCTACAGCTGGTCGAAGCCGAACCCGGATTTCCTGCCGCGCATGGCCGGCGCGTCGCCGCTGTTCATCTTCCGTCCGGCGCATTACCTGAAGAGTTTTCATCGCAAGTACAACCCGAAGGCGGGCGAGGCGCAGTCGGGCGGCGGCGTGAAGCGCGGCTGGGCCGCCCTGCACAACCGCGAAGACAACATGTACCAGTATGACAATCCGGCCCTGCCGACCCTGCAGCCCTGGATAAACATCACCAAGCCGCCCTCCGACCGGTTCGTGGCGGTGCGCAATCCCTATTTCCACCGCGTCGATTCGAATGGCCGCCAGCTGCCGTACATCGACCGCGTCGTGCTGGCGGTGGCCGAAGGCAAGCTGATTCCTGCGAAGACGGGCGCCGGCGAATCCGACCTGCAGGCGCGCGACATCCAGTTCAACAACTACACCTTCCTGAAAAAGGGCGAGAAGACCAATAACTACCGGACGCTCCTGTGGAAGACCGCGCGCGGCGCGCATTTCGCGTTGTTTCCGAACCTGAACGCGAACGATGCAACCTGGCGCGCGGTGTTCCGCGATGTGCGCGTGCGGCGCGCCCTGTCGCTGGCGATCGACCGTTCGCAGGTCAACCAGGTCCTGTATTTCGGACTTGCCTCCGAGGGCAACAATACGGTGGTGGCCGAGAGTTCCCTCTACAAGAAGGAATACCAGACGCGCTGGGCGCAATATGACAAGAAGGCGGCGGAGAAGCTGCTCGACGAGGCCGGGCTGAAGCGCGGCGGCGATGGCCTGCGCAAGCTGCCCGATGGCCGGCCGATGGAAATCATCGTCGAGACCGCCGGCGAGAGCACCGAGCAGACCGACGTGCTGGAGATGATCCGCGAGAACTGGCGCGAAATCGGCGTCAAACTGTTCCCGAAACCCACGCAACGCGAGGTGCTGCGCAACCGGGTCTTCTCCGGCGACGCGTTGATGTCGGTCTGGAGCGGCATCGAGAACGGACTGGTCAACGCCGATTCCAGCCCGGACGAGCTTGCGCCGACCAGCCAGCAGCAGCTGCAGTGGCCCAAGTTCGGCCAGTATTTCGAGACCGGCGGCAAGGCGGGCGAGACTCCCGACATCGCCGAGGCCGTCGAACTGATGAAGTTGAACGGGCAGTGGCGCGATGCCGCGACGCGTGAAGAGCGGATGAAGATCTGGCACCGCATGCTGCAGGTCCATGCCGAGCAGCAATTCGTGA
>JANYII010000075.1 GCA_025358705.1 Betaproteobacteria bacterium
CGCGTGATCCACATCGACGTCGACCCGATGGTCATCGGCGCGAACTACCAGACCGAGGTTGCGCTCGTCGGCGACGCCAAACTGGCACTGCAGGGATTGCTCGAAGAACTGCCGATACTCCAGCAGAAAAATGGCGAAGCCATTGTAAGTGCAGAAAAAGAAAAGAAATTTTCAGAATTCCGCGCGCTTGCGATGAAGGACGACGTCCCTATCGTCCCGGAGCGCATTGTCGCGACCCTGCAGGAGATCCTGCCGCGCGACGCGACGATCGTCTGCGATCCGGGCACGCCCTGCCCCTATTTCTCGGCGTATTACGAATTTCGCGAGGCAGGCCGGCATTTCATCTCCAACCGCGCCCACGGCGCGCTCGGCTACTCGATGGCGGCGGCGGTCGGCGCGCATTTCGGCCGCCCGCAAACGAAGACGGTGGCGGTGATGGGCGACGGCAGCTTCGGCTTCACCGTCGGCGAACTGGAAACCATCGTGCGCCTGCGCGTGCCGATCCTGATGGTAGTGATCTCCAACAGCACCTACGGCTGGATCAAGGCCGGCCAGAAGACCGGTTTCGGCGAGCGCTATTTTTCCGTGGACTTCTCGCGCACCGACCATGCGCGGGTGGCCGAAGCCTTTGGCGTCAAGGCATGGCGGGTCGAGCGGCCGGGGGATTTGCGGCCGGCGCTTGCCGCTGCTGCGGAATATGGCGGCCCGGCCCTCGTCGACATCATCACCCAACCGCTGCACGAAGCGCGCGCGCCGGTCAGCGAGTGGGTGGCCTGAGGACCGCATGTCCGAGACGGTTCTCGAGGCGGTCCGGCGCCACGCCCGCGAGCGCGGCGGCCATCTCGCCTACCGCACGCCGGCCCGCACCTGGACTTTCGCGCAGGTAGACGAGGCCTCGAACCGGGTCGCACAGGGCCTGAAGAGCCTTGGCGTCGGCGCAGGCGACCGCGTCGCCTGCCTGACCAAGCAGACCGTCGAATGCGCCGTGCTGGTGCTTGGGGCTAACAAGGTCGGCGCGGTATGCATGCCGGTCAACTGGCGCCTCGCACCGCCCGAGATCGAATACATCGTCAATAACGGCCAGGCAAAGCTGATGATGGCCGATGCTGCCTTTGCATCCGCGACCGGGAAGATCAAAACCTTCATCACCGAAGAATTTTCATCCTGGTATGGAGAATTCGACGCCAGGGACACCGGGTACCAGCCCGACGCGGAGGAAACCGCGCTCCAGCTCTATTCCTCCGGCACGACAGGACTGCCGAAAGGCGTCGAACTGACGCACCGCAACCTGAGGGTTGCGATGGTAGAGGCGGTACCGGACGCCATCGGCTACCGCGGCCCGCCTGACGTGATGCTGAACGTGCTGCCGACGTATCACATCGCCGGGATCGGCGTTGCGCTGCTGACCGCGTCCAAGGGCGGGATGAGCGTGCTTTATCCGGACTTCGACCCGGCGAAGGCGGTCGCGGCGATCGCCGAGCACCGCATCACGCATTCGTTCCTCGTGCCGGCGATGATCCAGTTCATGCTGCAGGCGCCCGGCGCCGGCGGGGCCGACTATTCGTCGCTGCGGGGCATCTCCTACGGCGCCTCGCCGATCCCGGAGACGGTGCTGGTGAACGCCATGCGCACCTTCAAGTGCGGCTTCATCCAGGTCTACGGGCTAACCGAAACCACCGGCGCGATCTCCCGCCTGGCGCCCGAGGACCACGACCCGGAAGGTCCGAAAAAACCGTTGCTGCGGTCCGCGGGCAAGCCGATCGACGGCGTCGAGCTGCGCGTGGTGGATGCCGCCAGCCGGGACTGCGCCGAAGGCGAGGTCGGCGAGGTCTGGATCCGCAGCGCGCAGAACATGAAGAGCTACTGGGCCAACCCGAAGGCGACCGGCGAGGCGTTCGTCGATCGCCAGCCCGATGGCCTGGGCTGGTTCCGTTCAGGCGATGCCGGTTTCCTGCGAGAGGGCTACCTTTTCTTGCATGACCGCATCAAGGACATGATCATCTCCGGCGGCGAAAACATCTATCCGGCGGAAGTCGAGAACGCGCTGATGCAGCACCCGGCGGTGGCCGACGGCGCGGTCATCGGCGTGCCGGACCCGCAATGGGGCGAAACCGTGAAGGCATGCGTGGTGCTGAGGCCCGGCGTGTCGGCGACGGAAAAGGACATCATCGATTTCATGCGCGAGCGCATCGCGCACTTCAAGTGCCCGAAGTCGGTCGATTTCATGGAAACGATTCCGCGCAACCCGACGGGGAAAATCCTGAAACGGGTGCTGCGAGAGCCCTACTGGGCGGGGAAAACTCGGCGCGTCAACTGAGGCTGTACGCGCTGCGCCGACCGGCGGCACTACAAACATGCGCGCGGAGCGGCCCAGGATCCCGGACCGTCCGCCGCATGTTCTATCCCCCTAGGGGGAACCTAACTACTTCTTTTTTTTGCCTTTTTTCTTGGCTTTTTTCTTGGCCATTTGAGGCTCCTTATAAGGTTGGAGGAACTATCACGCCTGCGCCTGCCTTGCGGCGAGCGACAAGCGATTCAAGCGCGGGGAAAAACCCTGCGCCATGAATTCGGCAACGAAGCGGATGGAGGACTGAAGGAATTGGCTCGAATGCCTGAGCCAAAAGCGCGAAATAGCTGGCTTACAAAACGCTACGCGTGACCTTGATCTAGGCAACGCTGCGATATTTATTGATGAGCACGGATGTGATTAATACACCTTTGCGCAAAAGTGTGCAACTTTGATGTCGCGAGCTCGGCATAAAATCCTTGGATGGACAGCCAAGACATTCGTTATGAAGTGCAGGACCGCGTCGCAACGGTCACCCTCCATCGCCCGGAAAAGCTGAACGCCTTCACCCGTCGCATGCGCGACGAACTGATCGAAGCGTTCGGCCGCGCCGACGCCGACGACGGCGTGCGCGCGGTGATCGTGACCGGCGCCGGGCGCGCGTTCTGCGCCGGCGCCGACCTGTCGGGTGGCGGCGCAACGTTCGACTACGCCAGGCGCGATGACGCCGGCCAGGAAGACCACCGCGACGGCGGAGGCCGGGTTTCCTTGGCCATCTTCGCCCTGAAAAAGCCGGTCATCGCGGCGATCAACGGCGCTGCCGTGGGCGTGGGAGCGACCATGACGCTGCCGATGGACATCCGGATCGCCTCCAGCGCGGCGAAGTTCGGCTTCGTGTTTGCGCGCCGCGGCATCGTGCCGGAAGCCTGCTCCAGCTGGTTCCTGCCCAAAGTGGTCGGCATCAGCCGCGCCGCGGAGTGGGTCTATACCGGGCGCGTGTTTGGTGCCGACGAGGCGCTTGCGGGCGGCCTGGTATCGCGCGTGGTGCCGCCGGAAGAACTCATGCCGGCGGCCCTGGCGCTCGCCCGCGAGATCGCCGACAACACCTCCGCGGTAGCGGTAGCCCTGGCGCGGCAGATGCTCTGGCGCATGGCTGGCGCCGACCATCCGATGGAGGCGCACAAGGTGGACTCGCGCGGCATCTTCGCCATGGGCGCCTCGCCCGACGTAAAGGAAGGCATCGCCGCCTTCATGGAAAAGCGGCCGCCAAACTTCGGCATGAAACCGAGCAGCGACATGCCGTCGTTCTACCCGTGGTGGGACGAACGCCCGTTCAAATGAAGGTTGTCGTCCTGGGCGCTGGAATCATCGGCGTCACAACCGCCTGGTACCTGCGCCAGGCCGGCCATGATGTACAGGTACTGGACCGCCGCGAAGGACCGGGGCTGGAGACCAGCTTCGCCAACGGCGGCCAGATCTCGGCCGACCACGCAGGCCCCTGGGCCAGGCCGGAAGCACCCTTCCAGGCGCTGAAGTGGATGCTGCGGGAAGATGCACCGCTGCTCTTCAGGCTGCGCGCCGACCCGGCGCAATGGCGCTGGGCGCTCAAGTTCCTGCGCAATTGCACGCCGGCCCGGTTTCGCGAGAACGCCGCGCAACTGGTGCGCCTTGGCCGCTACAGCAGGGCGCAGCTGCAGTCGCTGCGCAAGGAAACCGGCATGCAGTACGACCAGGTCTCGAAAGGCATATTGGTCCTTTACACCGACGGTCGATCGCTCCAGCCGGGCATGAAGACGCCAGCAGAGTGCGTCGCCATCGAACCCGCGGTCGCCGCGATGCAGCAACAGCTCGCCGGCGGCAGCTACCACTCCGACGATGAATCGGGCGACGCCTACAAGTTCACTGCTGGACTGGCGAAGCTGTGCGTGGACAAGGGGGTGGATTTCCAGTTTGGGGTTTCAATTGAAGGCTTTTCCACCCGCAAGGACAAAATAACAGCAGTTAAAACCCAGGAATCGCAGATCGAAGCAGACGCCTACGTCATTGCCCTGGGCAGCTATAGCCCCCTACTCGCTAGCCCGCTCGGTATCGATCTGCCGATCTACCCGCTCAAGGGTTACTCGGTGACGATGCCGGTCAGGAATCCCGCCGCCGCCTGGAACGTGTCGCTCTCCGATGAAGCGCACAAGCTGGTGCTCTCCCGGCTGGGCGATCGCCTGCGCATCGCCGGAACGGCGGAACTGAACGGCTATGACACCAGCATCAACCAGGTGCGCTGCGAGGCGATCGTGAAGCGGGTCATGGAACTGTTTCCGGAAGCTGGAGACCCGTCAACTGCAAATTACTGGGCGGGCCTGCGGCCGGCGACCCCCAGCAACCTGCCCTGCGTCGGCCGCACGAAGTACTCCAACCTGTTCCTAAATACCGGGCACGGCACCCTCGGCTGGACCCTCGCCTGCGGCTCGGGCCGCATCCTGGCCGACATCGTCAGCGGACGGAAGTCCGAGATCGACTCCGTCAATCCACAATAAAGAGCTTCGCGCCGACATCCGTATGGGAGCGGTGCGGCTCGGCGTTGTCCGCCACCTGGTAGCTCACGCCTGGCTTGAGGACGAACTTCCGGCCGTCCTTGAGTTCCGTATGGAGTTCGCCTTCCGTGCACAGCAGGACGTGCCCCTTGACGCACCAGTGGTCCGACAGGTAGCCAGGCGTGTACTCGACCATGCGCACGCGGATGGTTCCGAACTGCTGCGTGCGCCAGTAGGCGACGCCGCGCTCGCCTTTGTGCTCGGTTCTCTCGATTTTCGACCAGTCGGTGGTGCCGAATGGAATGCCTGACATCTGCACGGGCGGTTCCCCTTGTCGGAAAAGCTACAGCAGAACAAACAGCGCTATCACCGCCACCGTCATGACCGCAGTGGCCAGCCAGCCGAGCATCCAGAGGCGCCGCTTGATCACGAACGCCCCCATGACTTCGGGCTTCACGGCAAGCAGCATCATGACCACCATGATCGGCACGGCGATCACGCCGTTGACCGTTGCCGCCCACAGCAGCATCTTGATCGAGTCGATGCCTGAGAAGTCGATGGCGACCCCCAGCAGGGTTGCGACGGTCAGGATCGCGTAAAAACCGCGCGCCTCCGCCAGCGGCAGGCCCAGGCCGATGGGCCAGCGCAGTCCCTCCGCCACGGCGTACGCCGCCGAGCCCGCGAGGACAGGGATCGCCAGCAGCCCGGTACCGACGATTCCCGCCGCAAACAGGAAGAAGGCGAATTCGCCGGCGAGCGGCCGGAGCGCTTCCGCCGCCTGGGCGGTGGTCTGGATGTCGGTAATGCCCGCCGCATGCAGCGTCACTGCGGTAGTGAGCATGATGCAGAAGGCGATCAGGTTGGAAAAGATCATGCCGATGGTCGTGTCGATCTTGATGCGCTTCAGGTTCGAGCGCGCCTGGCTCGGCGCGTCCCTGAGCGGTTCGTCGCCCGGCGTCGCGCGCTGCTCCTCGACCTCCTGGGATGCCTGCCAGAAAAAGAGGTACGGGCTGATGGTGGTGCCGAACACGGCCACCACCAGCGTGGCGTATTCCCGCGTGAACGAGAATTGCGGCATCAGCGTTCCGGCGAGCATCTCTTCCAGTGGAACATGCACCACCATCACCGTGCCGACGTAGGCGAAGAGCGCCAGCGTGAGCCACTTGAGGATGGGCGCGTAGCTGGGGAACGGAATGAAGATCTGCAGGGTGAGCGACAGCAGCGCGAAGAACACGACGTAGATCGCGCTGTGGCCTCCGACCAGCAGCTCGAGCGCGTTGCCCATCGCGCCCAGGTCCGCGGCGATGTTGATGGTGTTGGCGAACAGCAGCAGCGAGACGATGAAATAGAGGAGCGGCCGGGGGTATTGCTCGCGGATGTTGGCCGCCAGCCCCTGCCCGCTGACGCGCCCGATGCGCGCGCTGACGATCTGGATGCCGATCATCAGCGGCGTGGTGAAGAACACCGACCACAGCAGGCCGTAGCCGAACTGGGCGCCGGCCTGCGAATAGGTGGCGATCCCGCTGGGATCGTCGTCGGCGGCCCCGGTGATCAGTCCCGGCCCCAGCTTCTTGAGCAGGGGCAGGTCGTCCACTTACAGGATCCGGTTGAACCAGAGCATGGACAGCAGGCCGGCGAGCAGCGTGAGCAGCCCGGCGACAGCAGAGAACAGCGCGGTTACCTCGGTTTCCTTCTTCTCCAGGCTGAGGCGGGAATTAAGGGTTTCGTAGACCTTTTTCAGGTCGGCCGCGGTGCCGGCGTGGAAATACTCGCCCTGGGTCATGGTGGCGATGGTCTTGAGGGTTTCTTCGTCCAGCCGGACGCGGAACGACCAGCCTTCGAAACCGATGATCTCGCCGGAAGTGGTGCCGAAGCCCACGGTGTAGACGCGCACGCCGCGGTCGGCCGCCAGTTTCGCGATCTCGATCGGGTCGGGGCCGGTGGTGCGCTGGCCGTCAGTGAGCAGGATGATGACCGCGGAATTGTAGGAGCCCGGCGGCACCGGCTTGAAATCCTTCTTCGGATCCTTTTTCCCCTCACCGATAGGCGCGTTGCGCGGTGCATCGCGCCCGAAAATGGCGGTGCTGACATCGAACCCCGCGTCCGGGAAGAGCGTGGCGAGCGACACGATGAGGCCGCTGCCGGTGGCGGTGGCGCGCTGCAGCTGCATGCGGTCGATGGCGGCGTTGATCGCCTCGCGATCGTTGGTCGGCGACTGGACCAGGGTCGCGGTGGCCGCGAAGGTCACGACGCCGACCTGCGCCTTGGCGGGCAGATCGGCGACGAACTGCTTGGCAGCCGCCTGCGCCGCCTCCAGGCGACTTGGCAAGACGTCCTTGGCGCGCATGCTGCCGGAAGCATCCAGCGCAAGGATGATGGTCTGCTTTTGCGATGGCAGGACAACGGTCGCCGAGGGCCGCGCCATGGCCACGATCAGTAGCGCGATTGCAAGCAGGAACAGCACCGGCGGCACATGGCGGCGGTATTTCGAGCCGACGCCCATCGCTTCCTTGATCATGCCGAGGTTGGCGTAACGCACGGCAGACCGGTTCTTGCGCCGCAGCAGCCAGATGTAGAAGCCGACCAGCGCCGGCAGCAGCCAGAGCAGCCAAAGCAGCTCGGGCCAGGCGAAAGTCAGGAACTTCACGCGACTTTCTCCAGATGTTTCGGAAGGCTTCCGCCAGCCGCCAGCCGGCTGCGGCGCTTGCGCAGGTCGGCGAAGCGCATCAGCGCATTCACCAGGTCGCCGTCCGTGGCGAGCTCCAGGCAATCCACGCCGGCGCGCCCGAGGGCATTGCGCAGCTCCCGCTCGCGCCGCTCGGCGACCGAAGCGAAGCGCTTGCGGAAGCCCTTGTCATGCGTGTCGACGAACAGCTGCTCGCCGGTCTCCGAATCCTGCATCACGAGCATGCCCATGTCCGGCAATTCGCGCTCCAGCGGGTCGTAGAGCCGGACCGCCACCACCTCGTGGCGCTGCGCGAGCATCGCCAGCGGCTCGGCCCAGCCCGGCTTGCTGAAGAAATCCGAGACGATGAACACGATCGAGCGCCGCCGCATCACCTGGAAGGCGGCGCGCAGGAATTCGCGCAGGTCGGTGCCCTCCGAGCGTTGCTGCTCGGGCCGCGACAGCAGCTTGTGCAGCACGGAGAGCACGTGGCGCCGGCCGCTGCGCGCCGGGATCACGGTATCGACGTGATCGCCGTAGAACAAGGCGCCGACCCGGTTGCCCTGGCGCGTCAGCAGCCTCGCCAGGACGGTGATGAATTCGGTGGAGATGGAGCGCTTCTTGGTCTGCGAGCCGAAATCCACCGAAGGGCTGAGATCGAGCAGGAACCAGGCGGTGACTTCGCGGTCCTCGTGGTATTCGCGCACGTAGGGCGTCTGCAGGCGCGCGGTGACGTTCCAGTCGATGTGGCGCACATCGTCGTGATACTGGTACTCGCGCAGGTCGGCCAGGTCCAGCCCGGTGCCGCGGAAGAGGGTCCGGTAATCGCCGTGCAGCATCCCGTCCAGACGGCGGATCACCGTCCACTCCAGCCTGCGGAGGACCTGCTCGGGAGTGCTACTCGGACTGCGCGGCGACACTGACGTGGGTCTCCAGCGGTTTTTCCGGCGCCGGAATTTTCCGCAGGAAGCGGTGGATCAGCGCGTCCGCCGTCATCGCCTCGGCCAGCGCCTCGTAGGTCAGCACCAAGCGGTGGCGGAACACATCCGGCACCAGGTCGATCACGTCCTGCGGCAGGACATAGCTGCGGCCGCGCAGGTAGGCGAGCGCGCGCGAACCCTCGATCAGGTGGATCGGCCCGCGCGGGCTGACGCCAAACGACAGGAATTTCGCCAGGTCGGGCAGCCCATGCTGCGCCGGGTCGCGCGTCGCGGCGGCCAGCTTCACCGCGTACTTGATGAGCGACGGATCCACGTACACCTTGCGGCACTCAGCCTGCAGCGCGGCGAGCTCTTCCGTGCTGCTCACCGCGGAAACCGCGTTCTCGGCACCTGTGACGCGCTCCACGATGACGAATTCCTCCACCTCGGTCGGATAGCCGACGAGGACTTTCATCATGAAGCGATCCACCTGCGCCTCGGGCAGCGGGTAGGTGCCCTCGGTCTCGATCGGGTTCTGCGTCGCCATGACGAGGAACGGCTCGGGCACCTTGTGCGTTTCGCCGGCGATGGTCACCTGGCGCTCCTGCATCACTTCGAGCAGCGCGCTCTGCACCTTGGCCGGGGCGCGGTTGATTTCGTCCGCCAGCAGCAGGTTGGTGAACACGGGCCCGAGCGAGGTGGAGAATTCGCCGGTCTTCTGGCTGTAGATGCGCGTGCCGACCAGGTCGGCGGGCACCAGGTCCGGCGTGAACTGGATGCGGCGAAAGGTGCCGTGGATGGTGCGCGCCAGCGTCTTCACGGTGAGCGTCTTGGCGAGGCCCGGCACGCCCTCGACCAGCAGGTGTCCCTGCGCCAGCATCGCCACCATCACGCGCTCCAGGAAGTGGTCCTGGCCGACGACGATTTTCTTGACCTCGTAGAGGATTTTTTCCATGGCTTGCCTCGGTTAGAACGGCGGCACGCCGACCGCCATTGCCGCATTCTCGATGGGCACCGCGAAGCCGATGCCGATGAACACGCGCTGCTGGGTCGGATTCATGATGCCGGTGACGATACCGACGACTTCGCCCGACGCGTTCACCAGCGGGCCTCCGGAATTTCCGGGGTTCGCCGCCGCATCGAACTGGATCAGGTTGGTCAGCGCGCGTTTGCCCTCGGCCGAACGATATTCGCGACCCAGCCCGGAAACCACGCCCGAAGAAACCGAAGGACCGATGCCGAAAGGAAAGCCGACCGCGGTGACATGATCGCCGGGCGACAGGCCGCTCGTGGACTGCAGCGTCGCCGCCTGGAGATCGTCCGGCAGCGTCTGCGCCTGCAGCACCGCGAGATCGTCCTCGGGACGCGTGCTGGTGACCACCGCGTCGGACTCCAGGCCTTCGGAAAACGTGAGGCTGATGCGCTTCGCGCCGGCCACCACGTGGATATTGGTGAGGATCACGCCGGTATCGAGGATCACGACCCCAGTCCCTACGCTGCCTTCCACTTCGCCGCCGTCCGGGCCGTCCATGAACGCCCTGACGCGAACAATGGAACCGCGCACTGCTTCGTAAGCCTTGGTCGCGCTTGACGGCAGGGGCACCGCCTCAAGGGCGCGCGTCACTGCTTCGTCAATGTCCTCCTGCGTCAGCTGCTGCCGCGCCGGTGCGTGGGCCCATTGGAAAAGGACAAAGAAAAGCGCGGCCAGTCCGGGCATCGCGGCCAGCACTGGAACGCGATGCTTGCGAAGCAGTTCCCTGAGGTTCAATCTGAACCCGGCCTTCTTCGGGACCGGCGCAGCAATCACCGCTTTCGGGCGCGAACTGCTGTAGAGCGAAGCCCTTTTCATCCGGCAACGGCAAACGCTTCCGTGTTGCCTTCTTTTGCCGCGCGCAATGCCGCCCACACGCGCTGCGGAGACGCGGGCATGTCAAAGCGCGTTACGCCTCCCTGGCGCAGAGCGTCCATCACGGCGTTCATCAGGCAAGGCATGGATCCGGTCACACCGCCTTCGCCGACGCCCTTGGCACCCAGCGGATTGGTCGCCGTCGGCACCGCATGGTCGATGACCCGCAGGCCGCCGACGAGCCCGGCGCGCGGCATGGCGTAGTCCATGAAACTGCCGGTCAGCAACTGGCCCGAAGCATCGTAGACCGTCTGCTCCGAAAAGATGTGTCCCGCGCCCTGCGTCACGCCGCCCTGCATCTGCCCTTCGACCACCTGGTGGTTGATGATGTTGCCGACATCGTCGCAGGCGACATAGGACTCGATCTCGCATTCACCGGTCTCGGGATCGATTTCCACTTCGGCGATGTGGCAGCCGTTGGGAAACGTGCCAGGCACTTTCGGGCGATCCTTGAAGTCGAGATCCAGCTTGCCGGGGTATTTCTTCGCCAACGCTGAAATGCCGATGTTCCTGTCCGTTCCTTTTATTTTGTACGTCCCCGAAGAAAATTCCAGGTCCATCTCGGCGCTTTCCATCGCCTCGGCCGCGAGCTTCATGCCGTTTTTCACGATCTCCTGCGAAGCGGAAAACATCGCGCTGCCCAGGCCGTGCAGCGTGCGCGAGCCACCGGTCGGGTTCGCCGTAAGGTCGAAATCGGGTTCAGCGGTGCGCAGGCGGATCTTTTCCATCGGGATGCCGAGCACGCCGGAAACGATCTGCGCGAACGTCGTCTCGTGGCTCTGCCCGTGGTTGTGGGAAGCGGTGCGTAGCGTCACGCCGCCGTCCTCTTCCCAGGTGATGTGCGCCTGGTCGTACGGCGCGAAGCCACCCGGCGCCGTCATCTCGATATACGTGGCGATGCCGCGGCCGCGCAGCTTGCCGTTCGCCTGGGAGGTTTTTTTCCTGCTTGTAAAACCACCCCAATCAAATGCCTTCAGGGCTTTGTCCATCACGGCCTCGAAATCGCCGCAGTCGTATTCGAAGCCACCGACCAGCTTGTACGGCATTTTCGATTTCGGGATCATGTTGCGGCGGCGGAACTCGGCCGGGTCCATGCCGATCTCATGCGCCGCTTCATCGATCATGCGTTCGAGCGCGTAGGACGCCACCGGCCGGCCGGCGCCCCGGTACGCGGCGGTGGGAATGGTGTTGGTGAGCGCAAGCCTGCCGCGCACATGCACCGCCTGCACGTCGTAGACGCCGCAATTCACGTTCACCAGGCCGATCGTGTTGACCACCGAGCCGGTGAAGACAACGTAGGCGCCGAGGTTGGAAAGGTAATCGAAGCGCATGCCGAGGATGCGGCCGCCGGCGTCCAGCGCCAACTCGCCCGAATGCACGATGTCGCGTGCCTGCTCGTCGCCGAGGAACACTTCCGAGCGCGTGCCGATCCACTTCACCGGCCGCCCGAGCTTCTTCGCCGCGTACAGCAGCGCGCCGTATTCCGGGTAGGCGTTGAAGCGCACGCCGAATCCGCCGCCCACCTCCTCGGCCACCACGCGCACCTTGTCCGGCGCCACGCCGAGCACGGCCGAGAGCTGGCCGCGCATCGGGCCAACGCCCTGCGTCGTGCCGTGCAGGAAGTACATGTCCTTCGCGGCATCGTAGGAACCCATGGCCGCGCGCGGCTCCATGGGATTGCCGACCACGCGCGTGTGATAAGCACGCAGCTTCACGATTTTCGCCGCTTTCGCGAAGGCGGCCGCCGTCTTCGCCGCGTCGCCGCCCTCGAAGTCGAGCAACAGGTTGCCCGGCGCGCCCGGGTGAAGCTGCGGCGCGCCGCTCGCGAGCGCTTCCTCGGCCGTCGTCACCGATGGCAGGTCTTCGAAGTCGACGATCACCGCCTCCGCAGCGTCCTGCGCCTGCGCCGCCGATTCGGCAACGACCAGCGCAACGGGTTCTCCCACGTGCCGCACCACTTCGTGCGCCAGCGAAAGGCGCGACGCCTGCTTCTGATCGGAGCCGTCGCGCCACTTGAAAGGCGCCGCGGCCGGGATCGGCTTCAGTCCCGCGGCCGCCAGTTCCTTTCCCGTGATCACGGCGATCACGCCTGGCATGGCGAGCGCGGCGGACGCGTCGATCGACAAAATCTTCGCGTGCGGCCGGTCCGATCTCAGGAAGTGCCCGCTGGCCTGGCCCGGGAGGTTCCAATCGGAGACGTAGCGTCCCTGGCCCTTGAGCATGCGCTCGTCTTCGAGCCTGCCCCGCATTTTGCTGCTCGACCCGCCGAATGAGGTAGTCATGAGAGCCAGATTCTAGAAACAAAAAGCCCGCTTGCGCGGGCTCTTTCACTTTCGCCTGTATTACCCCTTTGACAGGGCAATCAGGATGCTGCAGGGGGCGTAGTCGAGCAGCGACGCCCCGACCGACCCCTTCCACCAGCGGGCCGCCCAGGAGGTACTCTGGTTGTGGCCGATCACGATCAGGTCGACGCCTGTCTCTTTCGCGGCGCGGCATATCTCTTCGACCGGCTCGCCCACCGCGAGGTGGCCCGTAGCTTTGAACCCTTTATCGGTAAGGCTCTTGATGCCCTCGTCGAGCACCGTTTGAGTGCGTTTTTTCTCCTCCTCGAGGAGTTCCTCGGGGACAAAGCCCTCGGTGAGGAAGAGACTCGGGGGCATGCTGGCCACCGCGAGCAAATGGGTTTCGGCGCTCAGGAAACCGGCCAGGTCGGCGGCCTCGAACAGCGCCCGCTTGCCCTCGACCGAGCCGTTGTATGCGAGAAGAATCTTGCGATACTTCATCTTGGCCTCCCCCGGCGCAGTTTCGTCGCCTACTTCAGCAGCAATCCTACTCGCTCTATGGTCGCGCGCTCGGCTTTCAGCGTCTCGGCCGCCCATTTGGCGTAGTCCTCGCTCGACTTGTACCAGTACACCTGGTCGAGCTGCGCCAGCACCTTCAGGTGCTCCGGGTCATCGAGCGTCTTCTTGAACGCGTCATGCAGGAATTTCTGGATTTTCGGGTCCATGCCCTTGGGCGCCACGAATCCGTAGGGCGAATACGCAACGATGTCGATGCCCAGTTCCCTGGCGGTAGGCGCGTTCCACTTGGTGCGCTTCTCGCCGAAGGTGACCAGCAGCCGGAACGCGCCAGAATCCACGTACCGGCCCCAGCCGGTGGCGTCCGATTGCGCCATCACGTGGCCGCCCAGCAGCGCCTGCGTCGAGTCGGCGTTGCCCTTGAAAGGGATGTGCAGCATCTGCACGCCGGTCTTCGTCGCCAGCTCCTCGATCAGCAAGTGCGGCGAAGTGCCGTTGCCCGTCGAGCTGTAGGAGAACTTGCCGGGATTCGCCTTGGCATAGTCGAGCACGTCCTTCAGCGTCTTCCACTGCGAATCGGACTTCACCACGATGCCGAAGGTGTAGCCGGTGATGCCGATGATGTAGGTGAAGTCCTTGAGCGGATCCCAGTCGACTTTCTGCATGTGCGGGATGCGGAACGCGCCCACCGGCAGCTGCGAGATCGTATAGCCGTCGGGCTGCGATAACTTCGCCATCGTGCCGGGACCCAGCATGCCACCGGCGCCCGGTTTGTTTTCAATGACGATGTTCTGGCCGACATGCTTGGACGCGATCTGCGCGAACGCGCGCAGGTGCTGGTCGGTCGAGCCGCCCGCGGGCCAGGGGCAGATCATGACGATCGGCTTGACCGGATAGCCTTGCGCGAACGCCGGGCTGGCAACCACCCATGCGCAGGCGGCAATCAGTGCCGCGCATCTGACTTCGGTCAGCGCCGAAACCTTCATCGAGTTCCCCTCCTCGCGGGTTGCATGCAGCGATGTCGGGGAATTATATCCTCTAGAATTAGCCTTCCATGCTCGATATTCAGCGCGCAGATCTTGTCGCCGGAGTGGCCGGTAGCGGCACCATGGGCCGCGGCATCGTGCAGGTGCTCGCCCAGTGCGGCGTGCGCACGCTGGTGTTCGACGCCCAGGCCGGCGCCGCCGCAAAGGCGAAGGAAGCGATCGCCAAATCCCTTGCCACGATCGCTCAGAAAGGACGCATCACCCAGGCGGACGCCGACGCCGCGCTCGCGCGCATCGAGATCGTCGACTCGCTTGCCGCGCTCAAGCCCTGCCACGTGGTGGTCGAAGCCATCGTCGAGCTGCTTGCGCCTAAGCAGGAGCTGTTCAAGGCGCTCGAGGCAGTGGTCTCGGATACCTGCATCCTCGCGTCGAATACCTCCTCGCTCTCGGTCACCGCGATGGCTTCGGCATGCGCCAGGCCCGGGCGCGTTGCGGGCTATCACTTCTTCAATCCCGTTCCGGTGATGAAGATCGTCGAAGTCGTCGATGGTGAACTGACCGAACCCTGGGTCGGCGACG
>JANYII010000086.1 GCA_025358705.1 Betaproteobacteria bacterium
TAGATGTTCGGCACGTTGGTGCGCATCTGCGAATCCACGGGAATGAAGCCGCGTTCATTCACCGCGACTCCCGCCTTCTCGGCGCCAACCTTCCGGCCGTTCGGCGTGCGGCCCACGGAAACGAGGATCATGTCGTAGACGCCGGGATCCGCGCCTTCGAAGCTGACGTGCAGGCCGTCCTTCTTCGCTTCGACCTTGCTCGTCTTCGTCTTCAGCATCACGCGGTCGAAGCGCGAGGCATTGAATTTCTGCCAGACCGCGACGAGATCCCGGTCGGCGCCGAGCATCAGGCCGTCCAGCATTTCCACCACGTCGAGGCGCGCGCCCAGCGTCGAGTAAACCGTGCCCATCTCCAGGCCGATGATGCCGCCACCGATGACAAGCAGCTTCTTCGGCCGGCTGCGCAACTCGAGCGCGCCGGTCGAATCGACGATGCGCGGATCGTCAGGGAGGAACGGAAGCTTCGCGGCCTGCGAGCCTGCGGCGATGATGGCGTTGGCGAACGAAACGCTCTTGCCGTTCACTTCGATGGAATTTTTCCCGGTGAACGTCCCAGTGCCCTGCACCACCGTAACCTTGCGCATCTTCGCCATCGAGGCGAGACCGCCGGTGAGCTTGCCGACCACCTTGCCCTTGAAAGCGCGCAGCTTGTCGAGGTCGATCTTCGGTTCGCCGAAGGAAATGCCGTGTTCGGAGAGCTCGCTCGCCGCGTCCACAATCGCCGCCGTATGCAGCAGCGCCTTGGAAGGAATGCAACCGACGTTGAGGCACACGCCGCCCAAAACCGGGTAACGCTCGACGAGGATGGTCTTCATGCCGAGGTCCGCGGCCCGGAACGCGGCCGAGTATCCGCCCGGCCCCGACCCCAGAACCAACATGTCGCAATCAAAACTGGAATTCCCTTGGACAGATTGAGGTGCTGCAGGCTTGGGTTTTTCAGGGGACGGTTTTGATCCTTCCCCGCTTTCAAGCTTCAGAATCACAGAGCCCTGCGATACCTTGTTGCCAAGCTTGACCACCAGTTCCTTTACGACGCCGGCCTCGGGCGACGGGATCTCCATCGACGCCTTGTCCGATTCGAGCGAGACGAGCGACTGCTCCTTCGCCACCGTGTCGCCGGGCTTCACCAGGATCTCGATGACCTCGACATCCTTGAAATCGCCGATGTCGGGAACCAATACTTCGACCAGCTTCGCCATTTACAGCAGCGTCCGGCGGATGTCGGAGAGCACGTTGGCCAGGTAGGCGGTGAAGCGCGCCGCCAGCGCACCATCGATCACCCGGTGGTCGTACGACAGCGACAGCGGCAGTATCAAGCGTGGCGCGAATTCCTTGCCGTTCCAGACCGGGCGCATCTGCGACTTGGACACGCCCAGGATCGCGACTTCGGGGGCGTTGATGATCGGCGTGAACGCGCTGCCGCCGATGCCGCCCAGGCTCGAAATGGAAAAGGTCCCGCCCTGCATGTCGCCGGCCTTGAGCTTCTTGTCGCGTGCCAGCTTGGAAATTTCCGCGAGCTCCCGCGCGAGGTCGAACACGCCCTTGCGATCGGCATCCCGCACCACGGGCACCATCAGTCCTTCAGGCGTATCGACCGCGACGCCGATATGGAAGTACTTCTTCAGCACGAGGTTTTCGCCGGTCTTGTCCAGCGACGCGTTGAAATCCGGGAATTGCCGCAGCGCCGTCACGCTCGCCTTGATGAGGAACGCCAGCATCGTCAGCTTGAAGCCCTGCTTCTCGGTTTCCGCGGTGTTGGATTTTCGGAACGCCTCCAGCTCGGTGATGTCGGCCTCGTCGAACTGCGTGACGTGCGGGATCATCACCCAGTTGCGATGCAGGTTGGCGGCCGAGAGCTTCTTGATGCGCGAGCGCGGTTTCAGCTCGACAGGGCCGAACTTGCCGAAATCCACGTCCGGCCAAGCGAGCACGTCCAGTCCGCCGCCACCCTTCGCTGCAGGCGCCGCAGTCGTCTTGCCGGCCAGAGCTCCCTTCACGTAAGCCTGTACGTCCTCGGTCTGAATACGGCCCTTCGGCCCGCTGCCTTGCACGCGGGTCAGGTCGACGCCGAGTTCGCGCGCGAACTTCCGGATGGACGGGCTTGCGTGCGGCAGCGACGCCACCGCGTCCTTCGGCTCCGAAGGCACCGGCTCCACGCGCGTTACGACTGACGGCGCCGCCGACGCCGATTTTGCTTCGGGCGCCTTCGCTTCCGGCTTCTTTATTTCAGGTGCTATCTCGACGGCCGTGGGCGCCGACCCGCCCGGCTCCAGCTTCA
>JANYII010000111.1 GCA_025358705.1 Betaproteobacteria bacterium
CAGTTCGGTTTGCGTGCGCGCGCCGCGCCATTCGACGCGGGCCGAGATGCCGAGCGAGCGCGCATGCTTTTCAAGCTTGTCCTTGAGCGCCCCTCCGCCGACATGCACCAGCTTCCAGTTCAGCTCCCTAGGCAACAGCGCCAGCGCATCGAGCAGCACGTCGGTGCCCTTTTTTTCCACCAGCCTGCCCACCGAGAGGATGACGGCCGGGCTTTTGCTTTCGTCGCCTTTCTCGATCGGAGGAAATCGGGAAAAGTCGAGGCCGTGATAAACCAGTTCGACCTTTCCCGGCGCCACCAGCGCCGACAAATGCGCATGGTTCGCGGCGGTGCAGGTGACAAGCCACTCGCAAGAGGCGAGCTTCTCGCGCTTTTCCCACTCCGGCGTGGTCCAGATGTCCTTCGCGTGAGCAGACCCCGTCCAGGCAATCCCTCTCAGCAGCGCCGCGTAGCGCGTGACGGAGGCCGGCGTATGCAGGAAATGCGCATGCAGGCGCTGTACGTCCTGCGGCAACTCGTTCGCCAGCACCAGCGCCTGGCCGAAACGGCGGATGCGGTTCGGCGTCGTATCGCGCGCGAGGTCACGCAACCAGGTTTTTCTCGCCTCTTCGTAGTTTTTATTTTTTCTGAAATGCAACCAGGCCCGAAGAACGCGCAGCGGCTCCTGGTACAGATATTCCGGCAGGTACAGGATCGGCGCGCGGATTTCGTCGTGAACCTCGTGGCGCCGCGCATCCGTGGGATGCCGCAGCGAGACGATCAGGATATCCAGGCCGCGGCGCTCAAGCGCCGCGATTTCCTGCGCGATGAACGTCTCCGAGAGCCTCGGATAGCCTTTCAGGACGAAGGCAACGCGGCCAGCCAGCGGCCCGGTCATCGCTGGCGTGCGCTAGGCGCTGCGCGGCAGCGTCTGCGGAACCTCGACCTCGGCCGCGGACTCGAGCCAGGGCGCCACCAGCCGGTTGACGTTTTCCAGTCCCTCGAGCAGGCCGGGAACCACGATTTCGGAGGGCCGGTTCTGGCTTGGCAGGCGGCGCAGCGCGGCGGCCATCACCGCGGGATCGTAACGTCCGTCATCGGCGAGCATCGAGATGAGGCCCAGCTTCGCGGCGCGCGAGATGCGGATGTACTGCTCGAGCCGCGGTACGGTGCGCGGCACGATCAGCGCGCGCTTGTCCATCGACAGGACTTCGCAGAAGGTGTTGTAGCCGCCCATCGCCACCACGCCGGCCGCGCGCGCCACCAGCGCTTCGAGGTGGCTGTGGAAGGTGATCGCGTCGACGCGCTTCAGGCGCGCGGCGCGGTCCATGAACTCGGCCTGGCGCTCCGGCTGCATGAAGGGCCCGAGCACCAGGAGCGCCGGGTACGGCAGCAACGGGTCGTGCTCGTAAGCGCGCAGCACCCATTCGATGAGCGCCTCGCCGTCGCCGCCGCCGCCGGTGGTGACCAGCAGGTAGGGCCGGTTGGTGATTTCGGGCAGGCGCGGCGGCGCGCCGTGCGTCGCCACTTCGCGGTGCAGGTAGCCGGTGTAGACCATCTTCTGGCGCACGCTGATCGGCAGCGACACGCCTTCGAGCGGGTCGCAGATCTGCGGCAGGCCGTAGACCCAGATCTCGTCGTACAGGTCGCGCAGCGCCGGCAGCACGTTCTTCCTCTGCCACTCGGGCTCGAGCAGGCGCGGCTCGTCCAGCACGTCGCGCAGGCCGAGCACCAGGCGCGTGCCGCGAGGCTTGAGCATCTCGAGCGTCTCGAGCACCTCGCCGCGCAGGCCCATCGGTTCCTTGTCGACGATGAAGAGATCCGGCTCGAACATTTCAGCTGTGTGACGGATGATCGAGCCGCGCAGCTTGAGCGTCTGCTCGACATCCAGGTGCAGGTTGAGCGAGGTGTACTCGCCGCTGCGCAGCTTGATCACCCCGGGGACGCGGACAAAATCCACGCGCGCGCGGAAGTCGAACGAGCCGATGATCGGCGATCCAGACAGGATCAGGACCGAGACCTGCTTGAAATTCTTGACCAGCGAGTGCGCGATCGTGCGGCAGCGGCGCAGGTGGCCGAGCCCCATCGTGTCATGGCTGTAGATCAATATGCGCCGGTCGGCGCGCTTGATATTCATGTCGCTCCCTTGCTTCCCGACCCCCTCGGCTCTGCTGCGCTTGGCCGTTTCTCGGGAAAGCGGGCATTCTATACCGTGATGCCCAAATTCGAACGCACCCTGCGGCTGGCCACCGGGCTGGCAATTGCCGCCTACGTCTGCGGCCACTTCCTCAACCATGCGCTCGGCATCGTCTCGGTCGAGGCCATGGATGCATTGCGGCGGCCGCTCTCGGCCTGGTGGCGCAGCGCGCCTGGAACCGTCGTGCTGTACGGTTCGCTGCTGACGCACTTCGCGCTCGCGCTGGTGTCATTGTCGCGGCGCCGCACCCTGCGAATGCCCGCCTGGGAAGCCTGCCAGCTCGCGCTCGGGCTGAGCGTCCTGCCACTGCTTGCCTATCACGTCGTCGGCACGCGCTTCGCGTGGGCCCTGCTCGATCGGGAGGTTAACTATCCGCGCATCGTTGCCGCCATCTGGTCGGATCCGTTGCAGATCGCGAAGCAGATGGTGCTGGTCAGCGTGGTATGGCTGCACCTTTGCTTCGGCATACATTTCTGGCTGCGGCTCAAAAGCTGGTATCCGCGCGTACAGCAGTACCTGTTCGCGACCGCGGTGCTGGTCCCGGCGCTGGCGATCGCCGGCTTCGTGAGCGCGGGCATCAATGTCATGCTGCCGCCGCCGCAACCGATTACAAGGGAAGATCTCGCGCTGCTCCTGAACACGCGCGATGCGATCTATTGGTCGTTCGGGCTGCTGCTGGGAGCAACGCTGCTGCTGCGCCTGGCTCGCAAGCTGCATCGCGGCGTCTACCGGATCCACCATTCCTCCGGGCAGGTCGTCGCGGCGCATGCGGGAAGCAGCATTCTGGAAGCAGTGCGCGACGCCGGGATCCCGCACGCCTCGGTCTGCGGCGGCCGCGCGCGGTGCACCACCTGCCGCGTGCGTATTGCGCGAGGCCTCGATGCGCTGGAACCGCCCGGGGAGCTCGAGGCAGATGCCCTGCGCCGCATCAACGCGGCGCCCAACGTGCGACTCGCCTGCCAGGTGCGCCCGGTCGCCGACGTTCAAATTACGCCGCTCGTTGCCGCAAGCGCCGATCCCGCGCTGGCACGCCGGCCGGGCGGCGTTCAGGGTAGCGAGCGGCAGGTGGCGGCAATGTTCGTCGACCTGCGCGGCTCGACGCAGCTGGGAGAAACCCGCCTTCCCTATGACGTCGTTTTCATCCTGAATCAGTTCTTTGCTGAAATGTCGGAGGCCCTGCACGCTACCGGCGGCCACTACGCCCAGTTCGCCGGGGACGGCCTGCTGGCACTTTACGGGCTCGAATCGGATATCGGGCCCGCCTGCCGCGCCGCGCTCGCGGGCGCCGCCGACATGCACCGCAGGATGGGACTGCTGAACGCGCGCCTGGCGCACGAACTCGCCGCGCCGCTGCGCATCGGGATTGGCGTGCACGCCGGCATGGCGATCGTCGGCAGCATGGGGCCGCCTGCAGCCCCCATCGTGTCGGCGATCGGCGACACCATCAATAGCGCGGCACGCCTGGAGAGCCTCTCCAAGCAATACAACTGCACATTGATCGTTTCGGTCGACACGCTGCGCTTTGCCGGCATTGCGTCGCCTGAGACCGGCGTGCAGCGCGTCGAAGTGCGCGGCAAGACCGAGCTGCTCGAGGTACTGCCGGTCGAGGATCCGGCAACCCTGCTGTTACCTTCGAAACAACGAACCTGAATTAAAACAAGGGGCCGCTACCGGGTGACTGTGCGGTAGCGCACATCGGAAATCCAACCAACGCTTGACCGGCTTGCCGCGCAGCGCTAGATTGAATGCAGCCCTGAGCACGATGCAGGAACAGGTGGTGCGGGGCGACCTGCACGCCCCTATCAATTCACAGGAAAGGTATCCGATGAGCATGTCATT
Organism: Betaproteobacteria bacterium; assembly: GCA_025358705.1. Classification (GTDB taxonomy): domain Bacteria; phylum Pseudomonadota; class Gammaproteobacteria; order Burkholderiales; family SG8-39; genus RBG-16-66-20. The sequence continues at coordinate 4,015 of JANYII010000111.1, forward strand.
CGTTCGCCTTATCAGCCGTCTATTGGTCGTCTGCCTGATCGGCCTGCCGTTCCAGGCAAGCGCCGGAATGATCGGTACGGATCAAGCCGTATCGGCAACCCAGGCGCAAGCAGCGCGCGCAATCGTTCTCAGCCAGATCAGCCGGGCCGACGTCGCCGGTCAGCTGCAGTCTCTCGGTCTCACGCCGCAGGCTGCCGCGGATCGCGTTGCCGCTCTTACCGATGTGGAAGTTGCCAAGCTCGCGGGCCAGATCGACAGCCTGCCTGCCGGCGCCAACGGTAGCGGTTTGCTGGTGCTGATCCTCATTGGCGTGCTGATCTGGTGGCTCGTCAAGTAATACGTCTGGCAGCGGCAGCAATATCGCGCCGCGCCTCTGAAAAAGCCCGCGTCCGCGCGGGCTTTTTCTTTGCCGCCCTGGCCGCGCTGTGCTGCCTGGGCGGTTGCATCTCGCTGCCGCAGAGCGACGCGCTGCGGACGAGCCCACCAGCGGGACTGCCGCCGCGCGTGGAACTGACGCAGGTGCCGTTCCACCGGCAGGACGATTTCCTTTGCGGTCCCGCTTCGCTGGCGATGGTATTCAACGCTGCGGGTATTTCCTCGGCAACCGTCGAGTCGCTGACGCCGATGGTGTATCTGCCCGGAAGGCAGGGCAGCCTGCAGGCCGAGATGCTTGGCGCGACGCGGCGCGTGGGACTGGTCGCCTATCCGCTCGCGCCCCGGCTCGAGGACGTGTTGCGCGAAGTCGCCGCGGGCACGCCGGTAGTCGTGCTGCTCAACCTCGCGCTGAAGCTGATCCCCGTCTGGCACTACGCGGTGATCGTGGGCTACGACCTGGAGAAACGCGAGGTCATCGTGCGCTCGGCGAAACGGGAGCGCGACGAATGGAGCTTCTCGTTCCTGGAATATTTCTGGCAGGAAAGCGGCTACTGGTCGATGCTGGCGCTGCCGCCGGGCCGCTTGCCGGCGACTGCCCGCGAACCGGACGTGGTGACAGCCGTCGCCGCGCTGGAACAGGCCGGGCGCCTCGCCGAGGCGCGTGAAGCCTACCGCGCGTTGCTTGCGCGCTGGCCTGAGAGCCTGATCGGCCTCATCGGACTGGGTAACGTCGAATACGCGCTGAAGGACTTGGCCGCCGCCGAACAGGCTTTTCGGCGCGCCAGCGAGGCGCACCCGCAATCGGCGATCGCATTCAACAATCGCGCCCACGTGCTCGCCATACTCGGCCGGCTCGCGGATGCGGAGGCGGTGGCACGGACCGCTGTGTCGCTGGGCGGACCTTCACTGCCGGAAACCCGCAAGACGCTCGAAGCGATCCTCGCGCAGCGCAAACAGCCTTAAGCACCTTCACGGCCCTGAGACTCGCTCAGAGCTTGAGTTCCTCCAGGCGCCGCTGCGCCGCGACGCGCACCGCGTCCTTCAGGTCCGGGTGCGCGTCCATGAAGCTCTCGAAATCATCCTTGTGCAGCAGCAGCAGCTTGCATGGCGAAAGGGCCGTGATGGTGGCGGTGCGGGCGCGATCCGCGATCAGCGCGATCTCGCCGAAGAATTCGCCGGCGCTGAGACGGCCCTTGGGTGCACTGGTTTCCTGGTCGACCTCGACGTCGCCCGAAACGATGAAATACATCGAATCGGCCTGGTCGCCCTTGCGGATCAGGCGCTCGCCGCGTTCGGCCCGCCGCGCGCGCAGTACGCCCGCCACCGCCGCGATGCGCGCCGCATCCAGTGTGCGGAACAACGGCACCTTGGCCACCAGGTTCCAGGTATCGACGAACTCGCGCCGGCGCACCGCTTCGATGAAGGCGGAGGCGATGATGCCCACGGGAATCGCGAACATGCACAGCCCCATCACGGCGGTAAGGCCGCCCGCGATCCTGCCCCACAAGGTTACCGGCGTGACATCGCCGTAGCCCACGGTGGTAAGCGTCACGATGCCCCACCACATCGCCTCCGGGATGCTGCCGTACTTGTCGGGCTGTGCCTCACGCTCGAAGTAGTAGACGAGGCTCGACTGGAACACGAGCAGCACCAGCATGAGGACCGCGGCGCTCCACAGCACGCGCCGCTCGCTGTAGACCGCTTCCACCATGAACTGGAATGCCGCGGTATGGCGCAGCAGCTTGAAGATAGGCACGATTTCGAGCCAGTCGAGATTCACCCCGACGTGCGACGCCAGGGAAAAAGGGATGGCGGCGATGAGATCCACCAGCCCTGGCAGCGACAGGACATAGTTCAGGCGTTCGCGCAACGCATTGGCCGCGCCCGGATTTGCCGCTGCGATCCAGATGCGCAGGAGGTATTCGACAGCAAATGCAACCGACGTGACCACCAGCACGGCATCGAGCAGGCTGCCGTGTTCCGACCCGATCTGCGGCACGGATTTCAGCACCGCCGTGGTAACGCTGACGACGATCAGCAGCACCAGCCCCGCGCGCATCGCCAGGCCGCCCGATCCGCCCTCTTCGCGCGTCAGAAGGTGGTGTGCGCCGGCGCGCAGCGATTCATGGCGCAGGGTCTCGCTCATCGGTTGGCGTCGTCCTTTGATTCCTTTTCCGGGCGTTTCGCCGGCCAGGTCCACCAGACGATTAGAATCAGCATCGCAAGGGCCGCGCCCATTTCAATATAGATGACCCACATCCTCCGCACCTTTGCGTTGCCCGCCGTTGCAATTCCCGCTATCGCGATTCTATTCTCTGCAGGCTGCGCGGAGTTGCCGCCGGCGGTTGCGCCAGCCGCGCCCGTCTGCCCGGCCTGCGCCGAATGCCCGCAATGCGCGGCGCCGGCGCGTCCCGCCGAGACGCGGTACCAGCAGACCCCGTTTTCCGCGATTCCGGGCTGGCAGGAGGCAACGCTTGCGCCCGGGGTTCGCGCATTCGGCGCAGGCTGCAAGCGCATCGCCCAGTCCCATCCACTGCGCCGCGCCTGCGACAATTTTCCGGCGTCTGCGCCCGCCGACGAGCAAGCCGCGCGGCAATTCATCGAAGGCGCGTTTTCCGCCTGGGCGGTGACGTCCGCTGATGGGACGGCGGAGGGATTGATCACCGGATACTACGAGCCGGTCCTCGCGGGAAGCCGAACGCGTACCGACCGCTTCCGGCATCCCGTATACGGCGTGCCCGAAGACCTGGTGGCGGTAGACCTGGAAAGCGTCAATCCCGAACTCAAGGGACTGCGGCTGCGTGGACGCCTCGAGGGCAATCGCCTGGTGCCCTACCTGTCGCGCGCGGAGATTGAGGGCAGGACTGCCTTCCGCGCGCCGGTGCTGGCGTGGGTCGAGGATCCGGTGGAACTTTTCTTTCTCCAGATCCAGGGCTCGGGCCAGATCGAGCTGGATTCCGGCGCGCGCCTGCGCCTGGGCTATGGCGACCAGAACGGCCATCCGTATCGCTCGATGGGCCGCTACCTGATCCAGCGCGGCGAGCTGGCTCTCGAGCAAACGTCGATGCAGGGGATCAAGGCATGGGCCACCGCCAATCCGCGCAAGCTGCGCGAAGCCCTGGATTCCAATCCGAGCTACGTCTTCTTTCGGCACATGCCGGACACGCTGGATGGCCCGGTCGGCACGCTCGGAGCTCCGCTCACTGCCGGCTACAGCATCGCGGTCGACACACGCTCAGTGCCGCTGGGCGCGCCGGTGTTCCTCGCCACCACCATGCCACTTTCCACGCAGCCGCTGAACCGGCTGATGGCCGCGCAGGACACGGGCGGCGCGATCCGCGGCGCCGTGCGAGCGGACTTTTTCTGGGGCTCTGGGAACGAAGCCGGCACGCTTGCCGGGCGCATGCGCCAGCAGGGCAGGATGTGGATCCTGTGGCCGGTCGGCGAGGCGCTGCCGAGGCCCTAAATCAGTTCTTCTTCGTTGCCTGTTGCTTGGCGGCTTCGTCGAGCTTCACGCGCAACTGGCCGATCGGCATGCCGCCGCCCGCGCGCTCGCCATCGACGAAAAACAGCGTCGGCGTGCCGGTGATGCGCAGCGAACGGCCCAGTTCAAGCACCTTGTCGACAGGGTTGGCGCAGTTTGCGCTGGCGGTCGGAACCTTCGCCTTTTCGTTCGCCGCGAGTTCCAGCCAGGCCTTGGCGCGATCCTTGGAACACCATACCGAGCGCGAATGATCGGCGGCATCGGGACGGATCACGGGATACATGAACACATACACGGTGATGTCATCCAGCTGCAGCAAGGTCTGCTCCAGGCGCCGGCAGTAGGGGCAATAGGGATCGGTGAACATCGCCATCGTGCGCTTGCCGTTGCCGCGCTGGATCTTCACCGCGAGATCCAGCGGCAGGGATTTGAATTCGATCGCCGAGAGTTTCTTCAGCCGCTCCTCGGTCAGGTCCTGGCCCTTTGCCCCGTCGATCAGGTGGCCGGTGAAGAAGTACGAGCCTTGCGCATCGGAATAGATGATCTGGACACCCTCGCGCGACTGGAAACGGACTTCGAAAACCCCGGGGATCGGCGTGGCGAGCACTTCGTCCACCTTGCCCCCGCCCAGCTTGGCTTCGATCGCGTGGCGGATTTCCGCCTCGCCGGCAAGCGCCGGGAACGACAGGAATACTGCGGCGGCAAACAGGAAATTTCGCATGTGTAGTGTTTTCAACCCAGTGTCAACCCATTGCGTGGCGCATCAGCAGGTTCTTTAAGACCGGCATCCGGTCCGCGAGGTTCAATCCGGCATTGCGCAACCGAGAAATACCCGTCCCCTTCGCCTCGAAGAGGCGGAACAAGCCATGCACGGTGGTACGCATTGCCAGTATATCCTCGGCGCGCGACCGCTCGTAGCGGCGCAGCAACCGTTCATCGCCGGGATCGCGGCCCGGTTCCCTCTTTCGCAGAATCCCGGCAAGCGCGCGAGCATCCTGCAGCCCGAGATTGGCGCCCTGCCCGGCGAGCGGGTGTATCACGTGCGCGGCATCTCCCGCCAGCGCAACGCGTGGCGCAACCAGCCGGCCCGCCGCCAGGCGCCGCAAGGCGAAGCCGCGCTGCGGCGTCACCAGCGCCAGTTCCCCCACCGACTCGCGCGATACAGCGGCGACTTCCCCGGCCAGCGCCTCCGGAGACAGCGCCAGAAGGCGCGCCGACTCGGCATCTGTGGTGGACCACACCATCGAAACATGGTCTCCCGGCAAGGGCAGGAGCGCGAGTACCGCGCCGCCCTTCTGGCCGCCCTGAAACCATTGGAAGGCGACGTTCCGATGCGGCCGGCTGCAGGCAAAGTTCGCCACCACTGCGCTCTGGCCGTAGCCGTGTTCATCGACTGCCATTCCCGCCCGCGCCCGCACCAGCGAGCGGGCGCCGTCGGCACCGACCATCAATTGGGCGTATAGCTTGCGGCCGTCCTCGAGGGAAACC
>JANYII010000117.1 GCA_025358705.1 Betaproteobacteria bacterium
TAGTTCGGCTCTCTGGAATAGGCCTTGCGTACCGCTATGACGGGCATTTGTATCGAACGTTAAACGTTACATGCCGCAAAACTCCAAATTCTCTCAAGATAATATCCTTGAACGCCTTGACCTCGACGCCATCGCGGACTCTGGAGATAAAATTCGTGAGTGCGAGTTCTTCCTCGGCCACGCTTCCGCCGAAACGGATCGCACACGATTTCGATGGTTGGTCAGCGCATACCTCAATGCCGTCTACAGCTACTTCGAAACCACCGCCCTCTATTCATCGGTCGCGTTCACAGACCCACAGACTGGTGACCCTATTGAGGACACGGAGGCAATTGATAGATTGCGCGCTTACGTCCGCGTTTTTCAGAACGAGAAGAAGCCATACTACGTAAAGACCGGGGGCTTGCATCCGGTAATTGCGCGTCTCTATGAAATTCGAAAGGCCGCGACTCATCATTTTCCGTTGGCAATCATGGCTGCCGGGCCGAATCTACCTGAGGACTTTCACTTGGGCAGCATGAAGGGCGAAGGTGAACCTTTGCTTGCACTCTGTCGCGAAGCGCTAGTCGTCATTAAGCAAGTACAAGCTGAGATAGACGCGTGAACTTCACTAGCGACGCCCAACCCATCATTCGACCGGACATGCGCGAAGAAGCCGCGCAAGCCGCTCGCAGCTGAACGCGGGCGTTAAATACCTATGCCGGTTCGGTCTATAATTTGTGATCGGAGGCAACCATGAAGTATCGAGTCGCGCTTCAAAAGTCCAAGGAAGGATACAGCGTGTCGGTGCCGGGGCTGCCGGGTTGCTGGTCGCAAGGCAGCTCCGAGAAGGAAGCACTGGATAATATCCGGGACGCAGTACGAGAGTATCTCGCGGTGGTGGACGAGCAACTCCGCGGCGAGGATGTCAGAGAAATCGAAGTAACCGCCTAGCCTTGCCGAAGATTCCCGGCGTCAATCATCTCGACGCCGTTCGGGCGCTCGAGAAGGCAGGATTCAGGATCGTGCGCCAGGGCAAGCACATCATCATGAGCAGCGGCCAGCGCATCGTGGTCGTGCCCCGGAATAATCCGGTAAACGCCTTTACGATGGGCGGTATCGCTCGCGATGCCGGTCTCTCGGTGGAGCAGTTTCGCGAGCTGCTCTAGGCTACGCTGACGCCTTTCCAGAAGGCGACATAGCCTTTGACGTGCCTGGCGGCGTCCTTGGTCTCGGGGTAGTACCAGGCCGCGTCCTTGTTGGTTTTTCCGTCCACGACGATGTCGTAGTAGCTCGCGGTTCCCTTCCACGGGCAGACGGTGTGCGTCTGCGAGTCCCTGAAGAACGCCTTGTTCACCGCCTCGGGCGGGAAATAGACGTTGCCTTCGACGACTTGCGTTTTGGCGGCATCGCTTTCGGCGAGCAGCGCGCCGTTCCAGGTGGCTTTGAGCATGCGGAGATTCTAGATCAGCGGCGATGCATCGTGAGCCGCTGCCGGTTCGCGAGGTACAGGCCCGAGAGCGCGATGATGCCCATGCCGACGAGCGACCAGCCGTCGGGAAAGTCGCCGAACACGAGCCAGCCGAGAACCACGGCCCAGACCAGGGCGGTGTAGGTGAAGGGCACGAGCAAGGTGGCGTTGGCGAATTCGTAGGCCCTGATCAGCAGGAAGTGGCCGACCGAGGCGAGTACGCCGATGACCAGGATCAGCACGCCGTGGGAAAGCGCCTGCGGACTCACCCAGACGAACGGCGCGGCGGCCGACAGCAGCACGGCGCCGACGATCGCGCCCCACGCCAGCGAAGTCAGCGGCGGCTCGAGGCCGGCCACCTTGCGCGTGAGGATCTGGTAGAGCGCGTTGCATGCCGCCATGCCGAGCGGCAGCAGGGCGTAGAAGGTGAAGATGTCCGAGCCCGGCCGCACGATGATCAGGGCGCCGACCAGGCCGGCGAGGATCGCCATCAGGCGGGCGAATTCAAGCCGTTCGCCGAGCATCGGCACCGCCAGCGCCGCGACGAACAGCGGCATGACGAAGCCTATGGCATTGGCGTCGGCCAGCGGCAGGACGCTTAGCGAGGTGAAAAACAGCAGGGTCGCGAGCGCGAGCAGCAGGCCCCGTGCTAACTGCAAGCCGGGGCGTGCGGTGCGCAACAGGCGCAGGTCGCCGCGCGCGGCGAGGAACACGAGCAGGACCGCAAGGTTCGAGACGTAGCGCGCCCAGACGATCAGCGGTACCGGGTACCAGCGCGAAAGATACTTCGCGATGGTGTCCATGGTGACGAAAAAGCCGACGGCCGCGACCATCAGCAGGATGCCGCGCAGGGCGGAAGAAGAGGGGTGCTGCGCGGCGCCTTCCATCGGGAAGGCGCCATTCTACGGGCTGAACGCCGGCTAGGAGGAGGCGATGAGCTGGTTGTTGACCACGCGCACGTGATCGCCGATGCGCCAGGCGGGCGCGGCGTCCTGCGAAAGCGTCCGCAGGCTGCCGTCTTCCATGCGCACCGAGATTTCGTAGCGCGTCTTCTTGCGCACGTTTTTTTCAATCTCGTGGCCCGCGAACGCGCCGCCCACGGCGCCCGCGATGGTCATCAGGTCCTTGCCGGCGCCGCGGCCGAACTGGTGCCCGATCAGCGCGCCGGTCGCGCCGCCCGCGACCACGCCGAGCGGCGAGCCGTCGCCCTTGACCTCGACCTGGCGGAAATTCTCCACCGTGCCGCAGTCGAGGCACACGGGTTTCGGCGCCACCGCCAGCGGAGCGACCGGTGCAGCAACGGGCACCGGTACCGGCAGGGAGAAGGCCGGTGGGGGAGGCGGTACCGTTGCTGCAGCCGTCGCATCCGAAATCTGCACGGGCTTGTGCGTCGCCACGTGCGCTTTCTTGACTGCCGGTGCGGGTGCCGGGACCGGAACCGGGACTTGCGGCGGCACCTTCAATACGTCCGTCGAAGCCGCGCTGACAAGGTCCACGGTTGCCGCCGACGGGGTGGACGGTGCAGAAGATTGGGCCTTGTTCGCCGCGGAGAAGGGCAGCAGCCCGGTCACTGCGCCGATGCCGGCGAGCGAGAACACTGTTACCGAAATTGCCGCGATGGTGAGGAGCGGGTGCAGCGTGGCTTTCTGTTCCATGATCTGGATCTCCCAGTTGTGTCGGTATGTGCGTATACGGACACAGGCTAGCCGGGAGTCTTTGGAACAGTGGTGACAGTTTGTTACGAAATGTTGCTACGCCTCCGGCCGGATGGCTACGATGCGGCCTCCGGCCGCATGTGCGGGAACAAAATCACATCCCGGATCGACGGACTGTCGGTCAGCAGCATCACCAGCCGGTCGATGCCTAGGCCGCCGCCCGCGGTGGGCGGCAGGCCGTATTCCAGCGCGCGGATGTAGTCCGCGTCGTAGAACATGGCCTCGGCATCGCCGGAATCCTTGAGCTTCACCTGCTCGCGAAAGCGCTCGGCCTGGTCCTCGGGATCGTTCAGTTCGGAGAAGCCGTTGGCGATCTCCTTCGCATCGATGAATAGCTCGAAGCGGTCGACGATTTCCGGGTCCTTGTCGTTGCGCCGGGCCAACGGCGAGACCTCGGCCGGGTACTCGGTGACAAAGGTCGGCTGCTTCAGGTGCTTCTCGGCCAGCGCTTCGAACAACATCAGTTGCAGCGCGCCCCAGCCGTGGCGGTCTTCGAATTTCACCGAAAGGGAACCCAATTTCCGGGCGAGAAAGGCCCGGTCCCTCAAATCTCCCTCGACCCCCTGCTGGATCAACGCCTGCGGAATCGGCAGGCGGACGAACGGTTGTTCGAAATCGAGGGCATCGCTCTTGTAGGACACCGCCCGCGCCGCGTGGCGCACCAGCTTTTCAGTGTGCGCCATCATGTACTCGCAATCCTCGTAGGCGCAGTACCACTCCATCATCGTGAATTCGGGGTTGTGGCGAGTCGAGATGCCCTCGTTGCGGAAGTTGCGGTTGATCTCGTAGACGCGCTCCATGCCGCCCACCACCAGGCGCTTCAGGTACAGTTCCGGCGCGATGCGCAGGAACATCTCCATGTCCAGCGCGTGGTGGTGCGTCTTGAACGGCCGCGCCACCGCGCCGCCGGGGATCGGCTGCATCATCGGCGTCTCGACTTCGAGGTAGCCGTCGTCCGCCATTGCCGTCCGCAGTGCCTGGACTATTTTTATTCTTTTCAAAAAAGCAGCTCTTGTTTTCTCCGAAACAATCAAGTCGACATAGCGCTGCCGGTACTTCATTTCCTGGTCGGCCATGCCGTGGAACTTCTCCGGCAGCGGGCGCAGTGCCTTGGCAAGCAGCCGCAGGCCGGAGGCGTGGATGGTCAGTTCGCCGGTCTTGGTTTTGAACAGCATGCCGGATGCGCCGACGATATCGCCCAGGTCCCAGTGCTTGAAGTCTTCGTAGTTCTTCACTTCATTGGAGACGTAGATCTGGATGCGGCCAGAGCCGTCCTGCAGGGTGGCGAAACTCGCCTTGCCCATGACGCGCTTCAGCACCATGCGGCCGGCGACCGTCGCCTCGAGCTTCAGGGGTTCGAGTTCCTCTTTCGTTTTCGCCCCGGACTTCTCATGCAGGCCGGCAGCAAGATCCTTCCTGCGAAAGTCGTTCGGGAACGCGATGCCTTGCGCGCGCAGCGCTTTCAGTTTCTCCCGGCGCTCTTCGATCAGCTTGTTTTCTTCTTCCATTTTCCTAGACGCCTTGTTTCAGGCTGGCGGTGATGAAATCGTCCAGGTCGCCGTCCAGCACGTTCTGCGTGGCGCCTTTTTCGACGCCGGTGCGAAGGTCCTTGATGCGCGACTGGTCCAGCACGTACGAACGGATCTGGTGGCCCCACTCGATGTCGGTCTTGGAGGCCTCCAGCTTGTTCTGCTCGCCCTTCAATCTACGCAATTCCAGCTCGTAGAGGCGCGATTTCAGCATCGCCATGCACTCGGCGCGGTTGCGGTGCTGCGAGCGGTCGTTCTGGCTCTGCACCACGATGTTGGTCGGGATATGGGTGATGCGCACCGCCGATTCGGTCTTGTTGACGTGCTGGCCGCCGGCGCCCGAGGCGCGGTAGACGTCGACCCGCAGGTCGGCCGGGTTGATCTCCACTTCGATGGACTCGTCCACCTCGGGATAGGCGAAGACGTTGGCGAACGAAGTGTGGCGGCGCGCGTTCGAGTCGAACGGGGATTTTCGCACCAGGCGGTGCACGCCGTTTTCCGTGCGCAGCTGCCCGTAGGCGTATTCGCCGGTGATCTTGAGCGTCGCGTTCTTGATGCCGGCCACTTCGCCGTCGGACTGCTCCAGGATCTCGGCGTGCAGGCCCTTCTTGTCGCAGTACTTGAGGTACATGCGCAGGAGCATCGCCGCCCAGTCCTGCGCCTCGGTGCCGCCCGCGCCGGCCTGGATGTCCATGAAGCAGTTGGCCGGGTCGAGCGGGTTGGAGAACATGCGGCGGAACTCGAGCGCCGCGACCTCGCCCTTCAGTTTTTCGGTATCGGATGAGACGCTGATCAACGTTGCGTCGTCGCCCTCGGCGCGTGCCAGCTCGAACAGCTCCTGCGCTTCGACGACGCCGCTGCCGACGCGCTTGAGCGTCTCGACGATCGATTCGAGCGCCTTCTTTTCCCTGCCGAGTTCCTGCGCGCGCTGCTGGTTGGACCAGAGCCTGGGGTCTTCGAATTCCCGGTTCAGCGCCTGCAGGCGCTTTTCCTTGGCCTCGAAGTCAAAGATACCTCCGCAGCTCGGCCGACTGGGTCTGCAGTCCGGCGAGCGTCGAGGCGATCTGGTTGATGCGTTCGGCTTCCATGATGGGAAAGTGCAAGTGCGCGGGCCCGCATTCTACCCCGGGCTGCCCTGGGCGAGCGTAAATCGGAAAGTCGAGCCCCGGCCCGGCGCGCTTTCGGCCCAGATGCGGCCGCCATGGCGCTGCACGATCAGGCTGACGAGCGCGAGGCCGATGCCGGTGCCCGGGTATTCCTGCTCGGAGTGCAGCCGCTCGAAGGGCTTGAAGAGCTTTGCCGCGTGGCTGGTGTCGAATCCCGCGCCGTTGTCGCGCACGAAGTACACCGGCGCGCCACCGCCCGCTTCTGCACCTACTTCTACGCGCGGGGACGGGGCCCTGGAGGAAAATTTGAGCGCATTGCCGACCAGGTTGGCGTACACCTGCAGGATCAGGATCTCGTCGCCCTGGGCCTCGGGCAGCTCGCCGACCTCGACACGCGTCCCCGGGTAGCCGCGCTGCAGCTCGCGGCAGGTCGTGCCGGCGATCCGCGCCATGTCCAGCCGGCGGTGTACCAGCGCCTGGCGCGACATGCGCATCAGTTCCAGCAGCGCGTCGATCAGCCGCCCCATGCGCTGCGCGTTTTCGTCGATCACCGACACCAGGCGCATGCCGTCTTCCGAAATGCGCCCGGACTCCTGCTTCGCCAGGATTCCGGCGAAGCTGGCAATCACCCCTAGAGGCGACCTGAGGTCGTGCGACACCGAGTACGAGAACGATTCGAGTTCACGGTATGCCGTTTCCAGCGCGGCGGTGCGCTCGGCAACCCGGCGCTCGAGGTCGGTGTTGATGTTGCGCAGCGCTTCCTCGGCCCGCTTGCGCGCGGTGATTTCAATGCCGTACGTAATGATGCCGCCGTCGGGCAGCACCTGGTCATCCACCATGAGCCAGCGCCCGTCCTGGCGGCGCCGTTCCACCGGGCCGTGCGGATTGCGCCTCGTCGACATCCGTTCGGCAATCCATTCCTCCTCCCGGTTCGCAGCGTCGGGAAACATCCCGCGCGCGATTCCGGCCCGCAGGTGCTCGTCGTAGCGGCGACCGTGCGCCAGGTAGGCCGCCACCGGTGCATTGAACTCGATGAACAGGCGGTTGGCGAGGACGATGCGGTCCTCCGCATCGGTGAGGCAGATCATCTCGCCCAGGTTCTCCAGCGCCGAGCGCAGGTGTTCCTGTGCCGCCTGCGCCTTGCGCTCGGCCCTGACCCTTTCCGTGATGTCCAGGCCATAGGTGATCGTGCCGCCATCGGGCAGGCGCTGGTCGGTGATCCTGAGCCACATGCCATCCTGGCGCTGGCGCTCGACCGGGCCCGCGGGATTGCGCCGCTGCGCGCGGCGCTCTTCCAGCCACTGCGCTTCGCGCCCGATGGCCTCGGGAAAATGGCCCAGGCGGATGCGCGCGCGCAGGTGCTCCTCGAAATGGCGTCCCGGCTCGATGTATTGCGTTACCTCCGCGTTGTTCTCGCGGAAGCGCCGGTTGGTGACAACGATGCGGTCCTCGCTGTCGGTGAGCGCGATGGATTCGTTAAGTTCGTCGATCGCCTGGCGCAGCCGTTCGTCGGCGGCGCGTGCCTGTTTTTCCGCGGTGACGCGCTCCGTGACGTCGCGCGCGCTCCCCCGGTAGCCGGAAAACGCGCCCTGCGCATTGAACATCGGCTCGCCGGAGACGCTGACGTAGTAGACCGTACCGTCCGCGGCGGTGCGCCTGAGCAGCACGTCGCGGAAGGGCTGGCGCGCCGCGAGCGTGGCGCGGTGCTCTTCCCAGGTCTCGCTCGCGATTTCCGTGCCCGGCAGTTCCCAGCGCCGCTTGCCGGTGTGGTCGGCGGCGGTGATCCCGCCGCGGCCGCTTTCGTGGCCGGAGGTGGAGATGAAGCGCAGGTCGGTATCCTGTTCCCAGTACCAGTCGCTGGCGAGGTCGGCCAGGCTGCGAAAACGCGCTTCGCTCAGCTTGAGCGCCTCCTCGGACTTCTTGCGCCCGGTGATGTCCAGCGCAAAGGAAATCATGCCCCCGTCCGGCAGGGGCTGGTCGGTCACCAGCAGCCATTTGCCGTCCTGGCGCTGCACTTCGACGGTGCCGCCGCGCCGGTGTCGCTCTAGGCGCTCCTTGATCCAGGCCTCTTCGCGGCCCACCGCCTCCGGGTAGTTTCCGAGCGGAATGCCGGCGCGCAGGTGCTCTTCGTACAGGTGCCCCGGTTCCACCAGCTGCGTGTCGCCGTTCAATTCCCTGAAATAGCGGTTGGCGACGACGATGCGGTCGTCCGCGTCGACGACCGCGATCGATTCGTTCAGGTGCTCGATCGCCGCGCTCAGGCGCCGGTTGGATTCCTGCGCGCGCTGCTCGCTCTGTACCAGCGCGGTGATGTTCGTGACCGCGGCCCGGTAGCCGAGGAAGTTGCCCGCGCCATCGAAGCGCGGCACGCCGCTCATGCTGAGCCACATATCGCCATTGGCAGTGACGCGCCGCTGGCGCAGGTCGCGAAACGGTTCCCGCCGAGCAATGGTTTCCATGTGCGATTTCCACGGCTCCATCTGCGCGTCCATGCCGGCGGCCTCGGCGACCTCGGTGCGCGTACGGCCAAGGTAGTGCGCGGCGGGACGGCCCACCTGGCGCTCGATGGCGCCGCCGAACCATGTGTAACGGTCTTGCGCGTCCGTTTCCCAGATCCAGTCGCTGCCGGTTTCGGCGAAAGAACGGAAACGCGCTTCGCTTTCGGCTAGCGCCTGCTCGGCTTTCTTGCGCTCGGTGATCTCGATGCCGACGGTCGCGATGCCGCCGCCGGCGACGGGATGGTCCTTGAGCAGGTACCAGCGATCGCCGATTTGCCGTTCGAGAACGATATTGCCGGCGCGCCTCGCGGCCAGCCTCTCCCTGATCCAGGCTTGCTCGCGGCCCTTCGCCTGGGGCACGCGGCCGCGCGCCACGCCTTTCTTCAGGAAATCCTCGAAGGATTGCCCTACCGTGGCCTCGCCGGGCGCCGCCGCTTCCCAGCGGCGGTTGAACAGGACGATGCGGTCCTCGGCGTCGCAGAGCAGGAACAACTCATCCAGGTCGTCTATCGCCGCGCGCAATGCCTCGGACGC
>JANYII010000137.1 GCA_025358705.1 Betaproteobacteria bacterium
GCGCTGGCGCCGGAGAACACGCTGGGCGCGATGCGCCTGGGCGCGTCCATGGGCTTCAAGGGCGTCGAGTTCGACGTCATGCTGGCCGGCGACCGCACGCCGGTGATCATTCATGACGAGACGGTCGACCGCACCACCAACGGGCGCGGTGAAGTATCGAAGATGAGCTATGCGGATCTTTCAGCATTTACTATAAACAAGACCGAAAAAATTCCACGTTACGAAGACGTTGTTCGTCTCTGTCGCGAACTCGGGCTGTGGGCCAACGTCGAGATCAAGCCTGCCGCAGGGCACGAGCGGGCGACCGGTGAGGCGGTGGCGCGCATGACGCGCGAGCTCTGGCGCGGGGCGCCGCTCGGGCCGCTGTTGTCGTCCTTCTCGGTCGACGCGCTGGCGGCGGCGCGCTCGGTCGCGCCCGAGCTGCCGCGCGGCTACCTGGTGGACGGGATCCCGAATGACTGGCGCGACACGATGAAGCGCCTGGCTTGCGTCGCCTTGCACTGCAACTGCAAATCCCTCACCGAAAGCCTGGCGGCGGAGATCCACGGCGCCGGATACTCGATCCTGCTCTGGACGGTAAACGAACCTTCCGACGCAAAACGTCTTTTCAAGATGGGCGCCGACTGCCTCGTCACCGACGCGCTGGACCACATCGGCCCGGACTTTCAGTAACAAGGCGTTACAACTCGGGGGTCCACCGGCCGGATAGCGGCGCGTTGTTCAGGGTGCAGCCAATTCATCCATCCACAGGAGCCAAAACATGAAATTAGTCACAGTTGCAGTACTTGCCGCGCTTTCGTTGCCCGCATTCGCGCAGACCACCAGCACGCCGCGCATCGACCAGCGGCAAGCCAACCAGGAACGGCGCATCGAAGCGGGCGAGAAGTCCGGCCAGCTGAATCAGCGCGAAGCCGCCCGTCTCGAAAAAGGCCAGGCGCGGGTGCAGAAGATGGAAGACAAGGCGGCCGCCGATGGCAAAGTGACGGCGAAAGAGCGCGCCAGGATCGAAAAGGCGCAGAACAAGGAAAGCCGCCGCATCTACCGCGAAAAGCACGACAAGCAGACCGCGAAGAAATAGTCATCAGGAGCAGTAGCGGCCCCGCTCCTTATACGCAGCGGGCGCCGTCCACCTCGATGCAGCTGCCGCTCACCATGGCGGCTTCATCGGAGGCTAGGTAGAGGCAGGCGTTGGCGACATCCAGCGGGGTGGAGAAGCGCCCCAGCGGGATGGTCGCGAGGAACGCCTTCCTCGCTTCGTCGGTGACCGCGCCGCCGGCGAATTCCTCGGACAGCGCGGTATCCGGACTGAAGACGGGATTGACGCAATTGACGCGTACCTTGTCCGGCCCGAACTCGGCGGCCATGGACTTGCTCATGATGATTACCGCGCCCTTGGAACTGTTGTAGACCGTCAGGCCGGGGCGCGGCCGCAGGCCGGCGGTGGAGGCGATGTTGACGATGCAGCCGCCGCCCTGCGCGCGGAATGCCGGCAGCGCGTGCACCGCCGAGAGGTAGACGCTTTTCACGTTGACGGCGTAGACCTTGTCGAAATCCGCCTCGCTCACCTCGACATAGGGCTTGCGCCGGTGGGTCCAGCCGGCGTTGTTGACGATCACGTCCAGGCGGCCGAATTTCGCCGTCGCGACCCCGACCAGGCTTGCCCAGTCCGCCGCCCTGGTGACATCGGCCCGCACGAATTCCGCTTTGAGCTCCTGCGCGACGCGCTTGCCGTTTTTTTCGTCGATATCGACGACGATCACCTGCGCGCCTTCCTCGCTGAAGCGCTTGGCGATGCCAACGCCGAACCCGCTGCCCGCGCCTGTTACGACCGCCACCTTGCTTTTGAGCCTCATGTTTTCTCCCGGAAAGAATTGATTATAAGATCGACCCCATGAACCTCGAGCGCGTGACCGCGGGACGAGACGTCCCGGACGACGTCAACGTCATCATCGAGATCCCGATGAACGCCGACCCGGTGAAATACGAGGTCGACAAGAAGACCGGCGCGGTGTTCGTCGACCGCTTCATGTCCACCGCCATGCACTACCCCTGCAACTACGGCTACGTGCCGCGCACGCTTTCCGGCGACGGCGACCCGGTGGACGTGCTGGTGATCTCGCCGTTCCCGCTCATCACCGGCGTGGTGGTGCGCTGCCGTCCGGTCGGCATGCTGCGCATGAAGGACGAGGCGGGCGAGGATACCAAGCTGCTCGCGGTGCCGATCGACAAGCTCACCAGCCAGTACCGCGGCAAGTGGGTCAAGGTGAAGGGCTGGGTCGGCGCTGCGGCGGCGAAAAGGGAAATTCTTGAAGGTGTTGCGCGTTTCAAGAAGGTAAAGAGTCCTTGAAAGGCGAATGTTCGTTCAGTTCGTCCACGTAGCGGGTGATGCCGGCGCTTTCGCGTTTCAGGTAGTCCTCGATGGCGCTGGCGAAGGACGGATGCGCCAGCCAGTGCGCCGAATGCGTCTCCACCGGCAGCAGGCCCCGGAACAGCTTGTGCTCGCCCTGCGCGCCGCCCTCGAAGAACTGCAGGCGATGGGTGATGGCGTATTCGATCGCCTGGTAGTAGCAGCATTCGAAATGCAGCAGCGGGATGTGTTCCTGCGCGCCCCAGTACCTGCCGAAGATTTTATTTCCGGTGATCAGATTCAACGTCGCCGCCACGGGCTTGCCCCCGCGCTCGGCGAGGATCATCAGGCAGTGCTGCGGCAGCGTCGCGCCCAGCCGCAGGAAGAACTGCAGGCTGAGGTAGGGACTGGAACGGTGCGCGGCGTAGGTGCGCCGGTAGCAGCGCTCGAAGAATTCCCAGTGCGCTTGCTCGATTTCGGCGCCGCGCAGCCAGCGGAACGTGACGCCCGTGTCGCGCACGCGGCGCCGTTCCTGGCGGATCACCTTGCGCCGGTGCCGCGTCATGCGGGAGAGGAAGTCGTCGAAGTCGGCGTAGTCCTCGTTCCGCCAGTGGAACTGTACGGTGCGCCGCAGGAGCATGCCGGCGCCGCGCAGCAGCTCCGCTTCCAGTGACGGCGGGAACAGCACGTGCAGCGACGATACTTCGCGCGACATTTCGAGGGCCGCTGCGGCGAGCTTTTGCCGGTCAGCGTCGTTCCCGGCGAGCAGCCGCGGGCCGGTGACGGGAGTGAAAGGCACGGCGCAGAGCAGTTTCGGGTAGTACTCGAGGCCGTGGCGCTGGTAGGCGTCGGCCCAGGCCCAGTCGAAGACGTACTCGCCGTAGGAGTGGGACTTGAGGAACAGGGGCATCGCACCGGCCAGCTTGTTGTCCCGCTCCAGCAGCAGGATCTGCGGCCGCCAGCCGCTGCGGGCGCTCGCGCAACCGGTGTCGATCAGGGCCGAGAGGAACGCATGGCTGGTGAATGGGTCGTCCGAGCAGAGGGTGTTCCAGTCGGTCGCGGGTACGCCTGCAAGCGACTCAACCACCCTGATTCGCTCCCCGGCCATGAGGACATTATAGAATTACAGGCTACAGCCCGATCCGGCGGAGGAGCCCAGCATGAAAAAAATCGAAGCGATCGTGAAGCCGTTCAAGCTCGACGAAGTGCGCGAGGCGCTCTCCGAAGTGGGCGTGACCGGCCTGACCGTCACCGAAGTCAAGGGCTTCGGCCGGCAGAAGGGTCATACCGAGCTCTACCGCGGCGCTGAATACGTGGTGGATTTCCTGCCCAAGGTGAAAATCGAAGTCGTGGTCACGGATGGCCAGGTCGACCAGGCGATCGAGGCGATCGTTAAATCGGCGCGCACCGGCAAGATCGGCGACGGCAAGATCTTCGTCACCTCGGTGACGCACGTGGTGCGTATCCGCACCGGCGAAACCAACGAGTCGGCGGTCTAGCGCTTCGTTCTTAGCAGCACCAGCAGGACCCCGCTGCCGCCGTCATTTGCCGGCGCCTGGCAGAAGGCCAGCACTTCTTCGCGCTGCGGCAGCCATTTCCTCAGTTTGGCCTTCAGGATCCCGAGGCCCTTGCCGTGCACGATCCGCACGCAGCGCAGGCCGCGCGCCAGGCACTGATCGAGGAAATCCGAAACAACGGCAGCTGCCTGGTTGCGGGTCATGCCGTGCAGGTCGACGCCGTCCTGGACGGACCAGTGGACGCGCCGCAGCTTGCGCAGCGTCTCGTGCGCCATTCCCTCGCGCAGGTAGCTGAGTTCCTCGTCGGTCTCCAGCGCTTCCTCGACTGAGAGCGGGCCTTCCAGGCTCTCGGCCAGGGCCGCTGCCTCGTCGCGCCGGTGCTGGTGCGGGACCGGAGCAGGGGCAGGTGCCTGGAGCGCGACGCGCTTGTGGCGCTTGAGCGGCGTTACGTCGGCGACCGCCTGCTTGAATTCAGTCCGCGTTTTATCCGAGGTCATCCAGGAATTTCTCGGCGTCGAGCGCCGCCATGCAGCCGGTGCCGGCGCTGGTCACGGCCTGCCGGTAAACGTGGTCCTGGACGTCGCCCGCGGCGAACACGCCCGGCACGCTGGTCGCGGTTGCGCCGCCTTCGTTGCCGCCGCGCGTGGCGATATAGCCGTTCTTCATGTCCAGGTGGCCGGCGAAGATCTGCGTGTTCGGCGTGTGGCCGATGGCGATGAAGAGGCCTTTCAGCACGAGATTTTTACTTTGATTGCTCTTTAAATTCAAGATCCGGATTCCGGTGACCCCGCTCTTGTCGCCCAGCACCTCGTCCAGCGTCGAATCGAGCTCGAGCACGATTTTTCCTTCGGCGACGCGCTTCATGAGCTTGTCGATCATGATTTTCTCGGCGCGGAACCTGTCGCGCCGGTGCACCAGGGTGACCTTGGCGCAGATGTGGGCGAGGTAGAGCGCCTCCTCGACCGCGGTGTTGCCGCCGCCGATCACTGCGACTTCCTGGTTCTTGAAGAAAAAACCGTCGCAGGTCGCGCAGGCCGACACGCCCTGGCCCATGAATTTCTGCTCGCTCGGCAGGCCGAGGTATTTCGCCGAGGCGCCGGTGGCGACGATCAGCGCGTCGCAGGTGTAGTTGCCGGCGTCGCCTTCGAGGACGAAGGGCCGCTGCGCGAGCTTCACGCTGTTGATCTGGTCGAAGACGAGTTCCGTCTCGAAGCGCTCGGCGTGCTTCTGGAAACGCGCCATCAGGTCCGGGCCCTGGACGCCGTCGTTGTCGGCGGGCCAGTTGTCCACGTCGGTGGTGGTCATCAGC
>JANYII010000180.1 GCA_025358705.1 Betaproteobacteria bacterium
CAGATGATGATGCGCGCGTTGCGGTTGATGCGCGTGAGCACCGTGTCGAGGATCTCGCCGCCGACATTGTCGAAATAGATGTCGACGCCCTTGGGACAGTGTTCCTTCAGCCCGTCCCGCACATTGCCGCCCTTGTAGTCGATGCAGGCGTCGAACTTCAGGTCCTTGACGACGAAGTCGCATTTCGCCTTGCCGCCGGCGATGCCCACCACGCGGCAGCCCTTGATGCGCGCGATCTGGCCGACGGTCTGGCCGACGGCGCCCGCCGCACCCGACACCACCACCGTTTCGCCCGCTTTCGGCTGGCCGATGTCGAGCAGGCCGAAGTAGGCGGTCATGCCGGGCATGCCGAGCGCATTGAGCAGCTGCGGCGCGGTTCCCAGCCGCAGGTCGACCTTCGCGAGACCCACGCGCAGGAGGTCCTTGGCATCCACCAGGCAATATTCCTGGATGCCGAAGCCGCCGCTCACGGTGTCGCCGACTGCGAAATTCGGATTTTTCGAGGCGATGACCTTGCCGATGCCGAGCGCACGCATGACTTCTCCGATGCCGACCGGCGGGATGTAGCTCTTGCCTTCATTCATCCAGCCGCGCATCGCCGGGTCGAGGGAAAGCTGCAGCACTTTCACCAGCACCTGCCCATCCGCGGGATCGGCGACAGTCTCCGTCGTGAGCTTCCAGTCGCTTTGCTTCGCCAGCCCGACGGGACGCGCCGCCAGCCGGTACTGCTTGTTGGTCAATGGCACGCGGATCAACCCAGGTGCTTGCGGAAGAATTCGATCGTGCGGCTGCGCGCGAGCTTGGCGGCTTCGGCGCTCCAGGAACCGCGCTGGTCGCAGTTGAAGCCGTGGCCGGCGCCGGCGTAGAAGTGCGCGCCAATTCCAGGGTGCGCCGCGACGATCTCCTTCGCCTGCGCGAGCGTCGGCGACTGGTCCAGCTCGCCGAAATTGCACATGACCGGCACCTTCGGCTTTTCGCCGATGAGGCCGTGCATGCCGCCGCCGTAGTAGGGCACCGAGCACGCGAGACCGCTGGCGCGCGCCGCGGCCAGCCACGAGATGGTGCCGCCGAAGCAGTAGCCAACGATGCCGACCTTGCCACCCTTGGCGGCTTCGGCGATTGCCGCCTGCACGTCCATGATGCTGTTCTTCGGGTCGAGCTTCTGCATGATGGCGACGCCGGCCTGGATCTCGGGCTGCGAGTATCCGGTGTCGTAGTTGCGCTGCGCGCGGTCGAACATCGCGGGCGATACCGCGAGGTAGCCGTCGGCCGCGAATCCGTCGGTCGTCTGCTGGATGTGGCTGTTGACGCCGAAGATCTCCGGGATGACGACCACGCCGCCGCGCGGCTTGCCGGCGGGCGTGGCGACGAACGCGGAGAATTTGTGGCCGTCGGCCGCCTTCAGTTCGATGAACTTGCCCATGGGTGTTCCTCCTTTAGAATGAATATTATGAAGAAAAAAGCGGGCGAATTGCTGCGCCTTGCGCGAAATGCCCTGGAAAAGGCCGGCGCCAACCCGGTGATGGCCGAGGCAGCGGCGAAGCATCTCGTGCGCGCGGAGGAGCATGGCCTGCCCACGCACGGCATGTCGCGCGTGCCTTTCTACTGCGGTTTTCTGAAGAACGGCCGCGCCGATGGCGCCGCCCGGCCGAAAATGGTCGCCGACAAGGCCGCGACGTGCCTGATCGACAACTGCGACGGCCTGCCCTACGAGTCGGCCGAGTGGGCCGTCGGCGAAGTCATCCAGCGGGCGGGTCGTAATGGCATCGGCTTTGCCGGCATTACCAACAGCGGGCATGTCGGCGTGCTGGGCATACATCTGCTGCCGGTCGCGCGGGAGGGCATGGTGGGCGTCGCGTTCACCAATTCCCCTGCCGCGATTCCGCCCTGGGGCGGAAAGAAAGCGCTGTTCGGTACCGACCCGGTTGCATTTGCCTTTCCGCGCAAGAACGGCGATCCGCTGGTGATCGACCTCGCGCTGACCACGGTGGTGCGCGGCAAGATCATGATGGCGATGCAAAAAGGGGAAAAGATCCCCGAGGGCTGGGCGCTCGACCGCAATGGCATGCCCACCACGGATGCGAAGGAGGCGCTGGATCATGGCAGCCTGTTTCCCATCGGCGGCGCGAAGGGCGCGATGCTGGCGCTCGCCTTCGAGCTCATCTGCGCTGCGCTCACCGGCGCCGCGATCGGCACGGAAGCCGACTCGTTTTTCTCCGACAAGGGCAACAAGCCGAAGATCGGCCACGCCTTCCTCGCCATCGACCCCGGCGCGCTCGCCGGGCATGCGCGCTACTTCGAACGCGTCGAAACCGTGGTCACCACCATGCTGGCGGACGAGGGCGTGCGGTTGCCTGGGTCGCGGCGCTTCGCATCCGAGAAAAAACTGCGCGCCGACGGCATCGAGATCGCCGACGACCTGCTGGCAAAAATAGAAAAGCTGGCGGCCTGAGATGCAATGGGAGGCCGTCATCGAATTTCCGAAGATGAAAGTGGCCGTCGCCACGCGGGAATCCCGCATCGTTGCAATCAGTTACCTGCCGCTTGCCGTGGCGTCGAAGGATCCGGAGAACGAGCTCGCCGAGCGCGCCGCCCGCCAGATCGAGCGCTACCGCGAGGATCCGGACGCGAAATTCGACCTGCCACTGCTGGTCGAGGGTACGGAGTTCCAGCGCCGCGTCTGGGATGCGATGTGCGCGATTCCGCGCGGCCGCACGCTCACCTACGGCGAACTGGCGCGCAAGCTCGAAGGCGACGGGTTTGACGTTCCGCGAGCCGTGGGCCAGGCCTGCGGTGACAACAAGCTGCCGATCGTGATTCCGTGCCATCGCGTGGTCGCCGCCAGCGGCATCGGCGGTTTCGCGCATTCGACCGGCGGCTTCAAGATCGAGGCAAAGCGCTGGCTCCTGATGCACGAGGCCGGCGCGGACGCCTTCGAACTGCGGCCTTGAGCTCCACCGTTCTCGATTCGTTTTCCGATGCGCTATGGCTGGAAGACGGCCTGTCGAAGAACACGCTGTCGTCCTACCGGCGCGACCTCGAGCAGTTCGCGCTGTTCCTGAAAAAAACGCCGCTGGAAGATGCGCGTGAGGAAGATCTTTTCGCTTTTCTGGCTTCAAGAAAGGGGAGGGCATCGAGCGCTGCCCGCATGCTCTCCAGCCTCAAGCGCTTCTACGGCTGGTGCCTGCGCGAGCGGCGCATCAAGGCCGACCCCACGATCAAGCTCGATCCGCCTAAACGTGCACCGCGTTTCCCGAAGATCCTCTCGGAAGCCGACGTCGAGGCGCTGCTCGCCGCGCCGGACGTGAATACGCCGCTCGGCATGCGCGACCGGACGATGCTGGAGGTGCTCTACGCGGCCGGCCTGCGCGTTTCCGAATTGATTTCCCTGAAAACATTCGAAGTGGATGTCGGCGCGGGCGTCGTGCGCGTCCTCGGCAAAGGCTCGAAGGTCCGCATGGTGCCGCTTGGCGAGGAGGCGGTGGACTGGGTTCGCCGCTACCTGGCGGAAGTCAGGAACGACATCCTGAAGAAGAAGAGCTCGGACCACCTCTTCGTCACGGAGCGCGGCAGCGGCATGACGCGGCAGGCGTTCTGGCAGAACATCAAGCGTTTCGGCGCGCGCGCGGTTCCAGGCAAGCATTTCTCGCCGCACGTATTGCGCCACGCCTTCGCCACGCACCTCATCAACCACGGCGCAGACCTGCGCGTGGTGCAGATGCTGCTTGGACATGCGGACATCTCGACGACGCAGATTTACACGCATGTTGCCCGCGAGAGGATGAAACTGCTGCACGCAAAACACCACCCCCGTGGCTGATACGCAAGCGACGGTGTTTCTGAAGGCGAATAAGGTCGCCTACACGGAGCACGAGTACGAATACGTCGAGCACGGCGGCACCGAGGTCTCCGCTGTTTCGCTGGGTGTTCCCGAGCACTCCGTGGTCAAGACGCTGGTGATGCAGGACGAGACCGCCAAACCGCTCGTCGTCCTGATGCACGGCGACAGGAAAGTGTCGACCAAGAACCTCGCGCGCCAGGCGGGCAGGAAGCGCATCGAACCTTGCAAGCCGGACGCCGCCCAGCGACACTCCGGATACCAGGTCGGCGGGACTTCGCCTTTCGGCATGCGAAAGACACTGCCGGTGTACGTGGAACGCTCTATCCTCGAACTGCCGAAGATCTACATCAACGGCGGCAGGCGCGGCTTCCTGGTCGGAATCGCGCCCCAGGACATTTCAAGGACCTTGAACCCGCAGCTGGTCGACGTCGCGCTGGAGGAATGATCCGATCTAGCGTTTTCGCTCTATCGAAACGCCGACGAACTTGGCGTTCGGCAGGATGCCGATCTTGGCAGCACTGACCTTCACCCAGGGGGCCTTGAAGTCGTCGATCAGCAGTTTCGCGATGCGGTCGGCGAAGGTCTCCACCAGCTTGAAGTGGCCGCTCGCGGCGAGGGCCTTGATCTTGAGCGCCACCTGTTCGTAGTCGATGGTGTCGGCTACCTTGTCCGAGGCGAACACGGAGGTGCCCGGAATGCCGATATCCAGGTCGATGGATACGGACTGCGGCACGTAGCGCTCGCGCTTGTGGATGCCGATCAGCACTTCGACCCGCAGGTCGCGAATAAGGATGATGTCCATGCCGACAGATTATAGAATCCAAGCCCTATGCAAACAGGTTTGATCGCGATTGCCGCGTATTGCCTCGGTTCGATCTCTTTTGCCGTTTTGATCAGCAAGGCGATGAGATTGCCGGATCCGCGCAGCTACGGCTCGAACAACCCGGGCGCCACCAACGTGCTGCGCACTGGCAACAAGCTGGCCGCCGCGCTGACGCTTTTCGGCGACGCGGGCAAGGGAGCACTGGCGGTGGGCCTGACGGTGCTCTACACCGGCGAGAGCCCCGCATCCGGATTTGACGCGCCGCTGGCCGGTGCGATGGCGTTCCTAGGCCACCTGTATCCCGTGTTCCACGGATTCAAGGGCGGCAAGGGGGTCGCGACAGCGGCCGGTGTCCTTCTTGCCTTGAATCCGTACCTGGGATTGGGCGCCCTGGCCACCTTCGGCATCATCGTAATTTTCTTCCGCATGATTTCGCTGGCATCCGTCATTGCGGCGGTCTTTGCCGTATTTTGGGCCTGGTCCTTGTTCGGACTGGCCCCGATTACCCCGGTCGTGGGAGCGATCGCGCTGTTGCTCATCTGGCGTCACCGCGAAAATATCCTGCGGCTCGTGCGCGGCACTGAACCTCGTCTTGGAGCAAAGAAAACCTAATGAAAATCCTTGTGCTGGGCGCGGGTGCGGTGGGCGGTTACTTCGGAGGCAGGCTTGCGGAAGCTGGCGCGGACGTCACGTTCCTGGTGCGGCCGAAGCGCGCGGAAATACTGGCGAAGAACGGCCTGCGCATTTCGAGCAAGGCCGGCGGCGATATGTCCCTCGTTCCGAAATGCGTGGTCGCAGGGGAGGTAAAGCCGGACTACGACATCGTGATGTTCACCGCCAAGGCCTACGACCTGCCGGGTGCCATCGATGCAATTGCGCCAGCGATGGCCGGCGGGAAAGGCAATGTGCTGCCGCTGCTGAATGGCATGTCCCACCTCGATCTCCTGGATGCGCGCTTCGGGCGCGAGCATGTGCTGGGCGGCGTCGCTTACATCGCCTCCACCCTCGCGCCGGATGGCGAGATCAGGCACCTGAACGAATTCCACCGCGTTGCCTTCGGGCCGCGCCACATATCCCAAAGGGCGACGTGCGACGCGTTCGCCGCGGCCGCCGCCGGCGCGAAAAGCGAGATCAAACTTACAGACAAGATCGAGCAGGCGTTGTGGGACAAGTGGGTGCTGCTGGCGACGATGGCGGGAATCACCTGCCTGATGCGCTCCATGGTGGGCGACATCGTGGCGACCGGTTCGGGCGAGAAGATCACGCTAGCGCTGCTCGGCGAGCACGCTTCGGTCGCGAAGGCGGAAGGGTTCTCGACCTCCGAAGCGGTGCTGCAGAACTATCGCGGCATGCTCACGAAAAAGGGCTCGGTGTTCGCCGCCTCGATGCTGCGCGACGTCGAATCCGGAGGCCAGGCCGAAGGCGACCACATCCTCGGCGCGCTGTTGGCGCTCGCGCGCAAGCATGGTCTCGCAACCCCGGTGCTGG
The DNA here is from genome assembly GCA_025358705.1 of Betaproteobacteria bacterium. GTDB lineage: Bacteria > Pseudomonadota > Gammaproteobacteria > Burkholderiales > SG8-39 > RBG-16-66-20. Next base: position 6,153 of record JANYII010000180.1, read on the forward strand.
AGATCGCCGCGACCAACCTGGAAGCCTACGCGGCGCGACGCGGTAGAGAAACACCCTCGCGCGAAGTGCCTAGCTGAGCGAGGCCAGGTCCCAGCGCGGACGAACGCTGAACGCGTGATCGGAAGCAGGTACGGTGGCCCCGGCCTGCAAGCGAAGCGCGGCGGCGAACGCGATCATGGCGCCGTTGTCGGTGCACAGTTCCGGTTCGGGATAGAACACGGCGAATCCGGATTCGGCAGCTTTCGCGTTTAGCGCGGCGCGCAGCTGCTTGTTGGCGCCGACGCCGCCGGCGACGACGAGCTGCGTGAGGCCGGTTTTCTGCATCGCCAGCGCGCACTTGGCCACCAGCACTTCCACCACCGCATCGACGAACTCGCGCGCGAGGTCTTTCTTTTCCGGCCGGGTTTCCTTCTTCAATAGCGTTAGGACGGCGGTTTTCAGGCCGGAGAAGCTGAACTCCAGGTCGCCGCTCGCGATCATCGGCCGCGGCAGTCGGCAGCGTTTCGGCTTGCCGGATTCCGCAAGCGCGGACAGCGCCGGCCCGCCCGGATAGCCCAGGCCGAGCAGTTGCGCCGTCTTGTCGAAGGCCTCGCCCGCCGCGTCGTCCTGCGTTTCGCCCAGCAGCTCGTACCGGCCCACCTGTTCTACGCGCATCAGCTGCGTATGGCCGCCTGATACCAGCAGCGCGACGAACGGAAACCGCGGCGCCCGGGCCGAGAGCAACGGCGACAGCAAATGGCCTTCGAGGTGGTGGATGCCGATTGCGGGAACGCCAAGCGCCTGCGCGAGGCTGCGCGCGAAAGCCGCGCCGGCGAGCAGCGCACCCGCCAGCCCCGGCCCTTCCGTATAGGCGATGGCGCCGACATCCGCGATCCTGCGCCCGGCGCGCTCAAGGACCTGCCGGCTGAGCGGCACGAGGCGCCGGATATGGTCCCGGGAGGCGAGTTCGGGCACGACGCCCCCGTAGGCTTCGTGCATCGCGATCTGGGAGTGCACGGCGTGGGCGAGCAATGTGCCGGGCAACCCCGCGGCCCCGGTCTCGTAGAGGGCCAGGCCGGTTTCGTCGCAGGAGGTTTCGATGCCAAGAACCAGCATGGGCGCGTCCAGGATCGGCATATGCCGATTGTGCCTTGGAACTCCATGATTCTGATAGAATCTCGCCCTTTCCGAATTCGCCCAGATACAGGAACCGCATGCCGACCGTACGCATCAAGGAAAATGAGCCCTTCGAAGTGGCGATGCGCCGATTCAAGCGCACCGTGGAAAAGACCGGCCTCCTCACTGAACTTCGCGCGCGCGAGTTCTACGAGAAGCCAACCACGGAAAGAAAGCGCAAGCTGGCCGCCGCCGTGAAGCGCCACCACAAGCGCTTGCGCAGCCAGTTGCTGCCGAAGAAGATGTACTAGGATCCATTCTCGCGAATCCTTGACGCCTCGGCCCAATGCCGGGGCGTTTTGATTTATGGAATTGAAAAACAAAATAACAGAAGACATGAAGACCGCCATGCGGGCCAAGGACACGGCCCGTCTCGGGACGGTGCGCCTGCTGCTGTCCGCGATGAAGCAGAAGGAAGTCGATGAGCGCGTGGTCCTCACCGACGCGGACATCCTCGCCATCATCGACAAGATGGTGAAGCAGCGGCGCGAATCCATCGCCCAGTTCGAAAAGGCGGGCCGCAACGACCTGGCCGACGGCGAGAAGGCCGAGATCGTGGTGCTGTCGACCTACCTGCCGCAGCAAATGTCCGAAGCCGAGGTCGCCGCGGCAATTGCGGCCGCCATCTCGGAAACGGGCGCCGCCGGCGCCAAAGACATGGGCAAAGTCATGGGCTTGCTGAAATCCCGGCTCGCCGGCCGCACCGATATGGGCAAAGTATCGGGATTAGTGAAGGCCAAACTGCAGTGAAAATCGGGGTCAGAGCCCGATTTCCTAAAGAGATGTCTCGGCTTAAACTGTAAATCGGGCTCTGACCCCGATTTTCA
>JANYII010000187.1 GCA_025358705.1 Betaproteobacteria bacterium
CATGCCGAGCGACTGCGCCCACTCCGGCAGCGCCGTGTAGTGCAAGTGGTGCGGGCCCGCCCACATGTAGGTGAAGATCAGCGCCCAGAAATGCACCACCGACAGGCGATACGAATAGATCGGGCGGTTGGCCTGCTTCGGAATGAAGTAATACATCATGCCGAGGAAGCCCGCGGTGAGGAAGAAGCCGACCGCGTTGTGGCCGTACCACCACTGCACCATCGCATCCTGCGCGCCCGCGTAGACCGAGTAGGACTTCCAGAATGTCGCCGGCACCGCGGCGCTGTTGACGAGGTGCAGCAGCGCGACGGTCAGGATGAACGCGCCGAAAAACCAGTTGGCGACGTAGATGTGCTGGATTTTCCTTTTCCACAGCGTGCCGAAGAACACCACGGCATAGGAAACCCAGACCAGCGTGATCAGGATGTCGATCGGCCATTCAAGCTCGGCGTACTCTTTGCCCTGCGTGATGCCGAGCGGCAGCGTGATGGCGGCCAGCACGATCACCACCTGCCAGCCCCAGAACGTGAACGAAGCCAGCGCATCCGAAAACAGGCGCGCGTGGCTGGTGCGCTGCACGACGTAGTACGAAGTGGCGAACAGCGCGCAGCCGCCGAAGGCGAAGATGACCGCGTTGGTATGCAACGGGCGCAACCGGCCATAGGACAGCCAGGGAATGTCGAAATTGAGCTCGGGCCAGAGCAACTGGGCGGCGATGATCACGCCCACCAGCATCCCGACCACGCCCCAGACCACGGTAGCGATCGCGAACTGCCGGACTACGGTGTAGTTGTACGAACCTTCGGAAACGGGCATGAAACCATGCTATCGGCGAGGGGATCGCGCCGATTGATCTGCATCAAAAGTCATTCATCCTCGGACAGCACGTCGGTTCCCGCGCGGTCCAGGTCGTCGAACTGGCCGCCGTGGAGCGCGCACCAGAACACCCAGCCGATCAGGAATACGACGGCGACCGAGAGAGGGATGAGGAGGTAGAGGCTTTCCATGGTTCGGGTTCCTGCGCCGAGGCACCGGCCCGCAGCGCGTTCAATACGACGATGAACGAGCTGGCAGCCATGCCGATCGCGGCTTCCAGAGGTCCGATCCATCCAGTCGCGGCAAGCGGCAGGACAATCGCGTTGTAGGCGAGCGCCCAGCCGAAGTTCTGCCGCACGATTTGCATCGCCCGGCGCGCCTGGTGGAAGGTGCTAGGCACTTCGTCCAGGGAATTCCCCAGCAGGACGTAGTCGGCGTGGCGCTGCGCCGTGTCCGCGCCGCCTCCCATGGCAAAGGAGACGTTGGCGCGCGCGAGCACCGGTGCGTCGTTCAGGCCATCGCCAACCATCGCCACGACCCGGCCCTCCCGCTGCAATTGCGCCGCATAGCCGAATTTGTCCTGCGGAGAGGCCCCGCCGTGCCAGATGGCTATGCCTAGCCGAACGGCGAGCGCACTGACGGCGGCCGGATGATCTCCGCTCAGTAGGTGCACGCGCAGGCCCGCGGCCTGCAATGCCGCGACGGCCTCGTCAGCGCCCGCGCGCAATGTGTCCTCGAGGTGGAAGACGGCCAGCCAGCCAAGCTCGTCTGCAAGGTAGACAGGCGTAAGGGCGCTGTCCGGCGGCGGCAGCGGCCCCGCTGCCAGCTCGCGACAGAAATTTTCGGTGCCAATGCGCAGGGTCCGTCCATCCACCTTCCCTTCAAGGCCCCGGCCCGGGACGTTGCGAATGGATTCAACAGGCACGGATTTTCCCTCTTCGAACGCCCGCGCCAGCGGATGCCGGCTGCCGGCCTCCAATCCGGACGCGAGTGCCCTGCATTCGGCAGAATCTGCGCGGCCCGACAACTCGACGCGCGCAATCCTGAAGCGCCCGTTCGTCAGCGTTCCGGTCTTGTCCAGCACCACGTCGGTCGCCGAGGCCAGCGTTTCCAGCGCGCTCGCGCGGGTGAGCGCGACTCCGCGCGCGAGCAGGTCGCCGGAAACCTGGGTCAGCGCGATCGGCGCTGCAAGCGCAAGGGCGCAGGGACAGGTCGCGACCAGGACCGCAATCGTCACCCAACCATTGCCCGCATGCAGCCCCGCGAGCGCTGCGACCACGAGCACGATCCAGGTGAACACCTGTGCCAGGCGGTCGGCGGCTGCCACCAGCCTCGGCCGCGAAGCCGCGCCGCGTTCGACCAGGCGCGCAATCGCGGCGGCGCGCGTTTCGCCGCCCGCGCGCTCCACGCGCATCGTCAGTGGCTGCTCGAGGTTAAGCGTCCCGGCGCAAATGCTGCTGCCCGGCGATTTCGCGAGCGGCAGCGGTTCTCCGGTAAGGAGCGACTCGTCCACGCTTGAGGAACCCCGCTCCACCACGCCGTCCGCAGGAATGCGATCGCCGGCCGGAACCATGACCAGATCACCTTTGACGAGTTCATGCGCCTGTGCCTGAACGTATTTCCCATCTTCCAGGCGAAAAGCGGTGGAGGCAGACCAGCGGGATAGCCGGTCGAGCGAACGCGCGGCGCGCTGGCGTGCCGCCAGTTCCAGGTAGCGCGCGCCGAGCAGCAGGAACGCAAGCATCGCGATCGAATCGAAATAGACCGCGCCGGTGCCGGTCACCGTGGCCCAGGCGCTGGCGGCGAAGCCCGCGCCGATGCCGAGCGCGATGGGGGTGTCCATGCCGGGGCGCAGGCGCCGCAGTTCGCGCCATGCGCCCGAGAAGAAGGGGCCGCAGGAAAAGACAATCACCGGTGCGGTAAGCAGGAGGCTCGCCCAGCGCATTAATGCCTCCGCCTCGCGCGACAGCGTTCCCGTGCCCTCGTCCACGTAGGCCGGGAAGGCGTACATCATCACCTGCATCGCGCCGAAACCGGCGACAAAGAGCCCCCACAGGGCCTTGCGGCGCGCGCCGCGATCGAATGCGCCCTGGCGCTGCGGATCGTAGGGATAGGCGTCGTAACCGATCGCGCGAGTGGCCGCCACGATGTCCGACAGGCGGCAGCGCACCGGATCCCAGGCGACCCTTGCACGCTGCGTCGTGTAGTTGAGATCGGCGCGCAGCACGCCGGGCACATGGCGCAGCGTCTGTTCGTTCAGCCAGAGGCAGGCGGCGCAGCGGATGCGGTCGAGGATCAGGGTCGCACTGCGCTCGTTCGGCCCGTTCGAGTCCGTGAACTGCCGCTGCGCGAGCGGATCGTCGTAGGCAAGCGCGTCAGGCAGAGATTCGGGCTTCGCGCCAGGCCGCTCCCTGGTCTCGTAGTACCGCGCATGACCTGCCGCCGCGATGGTGCTCGCCACTGCCTGGCAACCGGCGCAGCAGAAATTACGCGGCACGCCCAGGACGGGCGCGCGCCAGCGTCCCGGCTCCGGCAGCGGGAGCCCGCAGTGGAAGCAGGTCCCGGTCACTTCGCCCGGAAGTGGGAGCTCGCCTTGTCGAAGGCTTCGCGCATGCGCGCCCAGGCCTCGTCGGTGCCGCGCATCATCTCGACCCAGGCTTCACCCGCCGCCGCCTGCAGCAGCTTCATCTGGTACATGGCCTGCTCGCGTTGCTGTTTCAACGCCTCCAGGCGCTTGTCGTATTCAGCGCGCGCTTCCGCCTGAACACCCTGCGCCTTTCCTTCCCACTTGGCGATCTCGGCGTTCCACTGATCGAGCTGGGTCTTCATCTTCTCGACGTACTCGTCGCGGTTGCTCATGCGGCCTCCTCCGTTTGCGGATCGGCAAATGCTATGCATCGGGTGCCTGCGCGTATTGACCTGAATCAATCCGGGCATCGGCTAGACTGGTCTGATGTTCCGGCACGCGCTCGCTCCCCTGCTCGCGCCCTCCAGTGTCGCGCTCGTCGGCGCCACGGAGCGCGAAGGGGCGCTTGGACGCCTGGTCTGGCAGAACCTCGCCGCCGGCGGGCTGCGCGGCGCGCTAGACCCGGTCAACCCCAAGCACAAGCAGGTATTCGGACAGCGCTGCTACGCGCGGCTGCGCGACCTGCCGCAACCGCCCGACCTGGTGGTGCTGGTAACGCCGGCACAAACGATTCCTTCGCTCCTCGAGGAAGCTGGCGCGGCGGGCGTGCGCGCGGCGGTGGTGCTGAGCAGCGGCTTCGGCGAAGCCGGCGACGCGGGCCGAGCGCTGCAGGCCGAAGCGCTCGCCGCGGCGCGGCGCCACGGCCTGCGCATGATCGGTCCGAACTGCCTCGGGCTGATGCGCACCGATGCGGGACTGAACGCGACGTTCTCCCCGGTGCCCGCACTGCCGGGAAAGCTCGCGCTGCTGTCGCAATCCGGCGCCATCTGCACCGCCATCCTCGACTGGGCAAAGCCTTCGGGCGTCGGCTTCAGCAGCGTGGTGTCGCTCGGCGCGGCGGCCGACGTGGACTTCGGCGAACTGCTCGATTTCCTGATCGCCGATCCGGACACCGACGCCGTATTGATGTACGTGGAAGGCATCCGGGATGCGCGGCGCTTCGTCTCGTCGCTGCGCACCGCGGCGCGCGCCATGCCGGTTGTGGTGCTCAAGGTGGGGCGCCATGCCTCCGGCACGCGCGCCGCCGCCAGCCATACCGGTGCGCTGATGGGTTCCGACGCGGTGTTCGACGCCGCGCTGCGGCGCGGCGGCACGGTGCGCGTGCGGACCTACACGCAACTATTCGCCGCGGCGCGCATCCTCGCCGCCGGCCATGCTCCGGCCGGCGAGCGGCTGGCGATCATCACCAACGGCGGCGGCCCCGGCGTGATGGCCGCAGACAGCGCGGCGGACAACGGCGTGCCACTTGCGCAATTGTCGAAGGAAACCATCGCGCTGCTGGATGGAAAGCTGCCGCCGCAATGGTCCCGAGGCAATCCCGTGGACATCGTCGGCGACGCCCCGCCGCAGCGATTTGCCGACGCGACTTCGGCCGCGCTGGCCGATCCCGGTGTCGATGCGCTGCTCGTGATGTACAGCCCGGTCGCGGTCACGTTGCCCGAGGCGGCGGCGCGCGCGGTCGCCGAAGCCGCGCGCGGAAGCAAGAAACCGGTGATCGCGGCGTGGCTGGGCGACATCAGCCCGACCCGCACGCGCAGCTATCTGGAAGACCAGGGCCTGCCGAATTTCTACACGCCGGAAAACGCGGTCGAGGCCTTTTCCTTCCTTTGCGCCTACCGGCGCAACCAGGCGCAGCTGCTGGAAGTTCCAGGCGCGCTTTCCAGCGCGCCGCAGCAGACGCACGTCGACCTGGGCGCAGTGAATGCAATCCGCGATCGCGCACTTGCGGAGAAACGCACGATTCTGACCGAGCACGAAGCCAAGGCAATGCTCGCCCTGTTCGGCCTGCCGGTGCCGCGCACCATAGTGGCCGCAGACTGCGCTGCGGCGCTCGCCGCTGCCGGAGAACTGGGATACCCGGTGGCGATCAAGATCCATTCGCCCGACATCACGCACAAGTCCGACGTCGGCGGCGTGCGCCTGAACCTGCAGAACGCGGAAATGGTCGCGTCCGCGTTCGACGACATGCTCCTGCACGTGCGCGCGCTGCGGCCCGCCGCGCGCATCGAGGGCGCGTCGGTGCAGCCGATGCTGCGCTACCCCGACGCGCGCGAGGTGCTCGTCGGCATCGCCACCGACCGGGTGTTCGGCCCGGCGATCTCGTTCGGCGCGGGCGGCGTCGCGGTCGAGGCGCTGCGCGACACGGCAGTGGCGCTGCTGCCGCTGAACGGCGTGCTGGCGCGCGAGCTGATCGGCCGGACGCGCGTCGCCCGGCTCCTCGCGAAACATCGGGACGTTCCGGCAGTCGACATGACCGCGCTCGAGGCAATCCTCGAGGGCGTGTCGCAGATGGCCTGCGCTCTGCCCTGGCTGTGCGAGATGGACCTGAATCCGGTGATCGCGCACCCCGGCGGCGCCATGATTGCGGATGCGCGCATCGTGATCGATCCGGCGCGACTGCAGGCGCCGCCGCGGTACGGCCACATGGCCATCCACCCCTATCCGTCGGAACTCGAGGGCGAACTGCGCCTGCGCGACGGCACCCGCATTGCCGTGCGCCCGATCCGTCCCGAGGACGCGGCTCCGGAGCAGCGGTTCTTCGACGCGCTGTCGGAGCGCTCGCGCTATCAGCGTTTCATGAACCAGATGGCGCACCTGCCGCCGCAGATGCTGGCGCGATTCACGCAACTCGACTATGACCGCGAGCTCGCCCTGGTGGCACTCGCGCCGGACGGGCAGGAATTCATCGGCGTCGGTCGCTACGCGCCCAACGCCGACGGCGAGACTGCGGAGTTCGCGCTCACGATCGCGGATGCCTGGCAGGGTCGCGGCATCGGCCGGGTCCTGCTGGAGCGGCTCTGCGATTGTGCACGTGCAGCAGGCTACCGGACGCTCTACGGTCATATATTGCATGCAAACCGGGAAATGCTGGAACTTGCCGAGCGGCTGGGCTTCAAGAAATCGGGCAGCGACGGCGAATTAATATCGGTGGCACGCGCGCTTTAACAGGTCTACACTGGTTTTGCCATGCGTCGTAAGGTTCCTGCCCAAAAGCCGGAAGACGACCGCGCCCGAATCATCGAGCGCCCCGATGGATACTATTGGCGTGCCGAAGACCGCGGCACGGAATACGGCCCCTTCCCCACGCTGCCCGAAGCCGCCGCCGACATGCGCTCGGCGGACGAATCCGCATCTGATACCGCGTACGAGCCGGGCGAGACGCTGGCCGAAGCCGAGGACGAAATCGGCATCTCGGGCTGGATCGACCCGGACACCGGCCAGCCGGCCGAAGAATCCATTCCACGAACGGAGGACCACTGAAATGCAGATCCCGCTGCAAATCACCCTGCGCAACATCGCCAAATCCGAGGCGGTGGAACTCGCCATCCGGAAGCGAGTGGACAAACTGGACCGCTACCACCCGAAGATAGTCAGCTGCCGCGTGGTGGTGGAGATTCCGTCCCGGCACAAGCAGCAGGGCAAGGAGTTCGTCGTGCGCCTGGACATCAAGGTGCCGGGCAACGAGATCGTGGTCACGCACGACCACCACGAGGACCTGTATGCCGCGCTGCACGATGCCTTCCATGCCGCGCAGCGGCGGCTGGAGGCCCACGCGCGCCCGATAGCCCGGCGCTATTCCGGCAATCGCCTCAAACAATTGGATCAATCGGCCGCGGAATCGTAACCTTCGCCAATGCGCGAAGGAAACCTGGAAGCCCCGACCCGGCACCCGCTCGACTGGAAGAACGAGGCCTTCTACGACGAAGGCAAGGCGTTCGAGGAACTCGAGCGGGTCTTCGATATCTGCCACGGCTGCCGCCGGTGCGTGAACCTGTGCACCGCGTTTCCGACGCTGTTCGACCTGGTGGACGCCTCCAGCACGCTGGAAGTGGACGGCGTTGCGAAGCAGGACTTCTGGAAGGTCGTCGACCAGTGCTACCTCTGCGACACCTGCTACATGACCAAGTGCCCCTACGTGCCGCCGCACCCTTGGAACGTGGATTTCCCACATCTGATGCTGCGCGCCAAGGCGATCAAGTTCCGCAAGGGCGAAGTCGGCTTGCGCGACAAGCTGCTTTCCTCGACCGACGCGATGGGCAGGCTGAACACCATCCCAGTAGTGGTACAGACTGTGAACGCGCTTAACAAGAACGCTGCTTTCCGCGGCATTCTCGACAACACCCTGGGCGTGCACAAGGACCGGGAACTTCCGGAGTACACGGCCAGGAAATTCCGCTCGAATGCGCTTGAATCGAAAAAGCACGAAATAAAGGACGGGAAAAACACGCCCGGCAAGGTCGCGATTTTCTCGACCTGCTACGTCAACTACAACGAACCGGGCATCGGCCATGACCTGCTCGCGGTGCTGGCGCACAATGAAATCCCGTATGTGCTGGTCGAGAAGGAAGCCTGCTGCGGCATGCCGAAGCTCGAACTGGGCGATCTATCTTCTGTTTCTGATTTAAAGAATAAAAATATCCCTGGAATGGCAGAGCTCGCGCGCGAGGGCTACGCGATCCTCACGCCGATTCCCTCCTGCACGCTGATGTTCAAGCAGGAACTGCCGCTCATGTTCCCCGAGGACGCCGACGTGCAGGCGGTGAAGGAAGCGATGTTCGACCCCTTCGAGTATTTCGTGCTGCGCGCGAAGGACGGGCTGCTGAAGAAGGACTTCAAGGCGAAGCTGGGCAAGGTCTCGTACCACATCCCCTGCCATTCACGCGTGCAGAACGTCGGCCAGAAAACGCGCGAGATGCTGCAGATGATTCCGGACACCACGGTCACCACGGTCGAGCGCTGCGCCGGGCACGACGGCACCTGGGGCGTGAAGAAGGAATACTTCGACAACTCGATGAAGATCGGCCGGCCGGTGTTCCGCGCCCTGGCCGCCGCGGATCCCGATTACGTCAGCTCGGACTGCCCGATCGCGGCGCGGCACCTGATGCAGGGCATGGGCGAAGACGCCAAACAGGTGCAGAAGGCGCACCCACTCAGCTTGCTCCGCAAGGCCTACGGAATCTAGGCTTCCTGCCGGTGCGGACGCCACCTTCGCGGTGCGCCTCCGTTACATAGCCATACGCACATTCCTTGGGCGAAAGCGCGCTTCGAGCGCACCCGCGTGAAGCTTTTTATGCGAAGCCGGATTCGCGAGGATTTCTGGCACGCAGCTTGCATAAGCTTGCAGGCAGGGGATAACAAGAAAGAGAGGCCTTTGATGCTTCGCCTGACCCTGCTTGCCGCGGCGCTCGCGATGATATTGGCGTCCTCGCCGTTCTTCGCGCCATTGAAAGCCGACCACGGCGCCGCGATTCCGGTGTACCACCACTAACCGCCCAGGACCTCCGGATTGACGACGTTTTTCGGCCGGCCCGCCGCATAGGCGAGGATCTGGTCGAAGATGTCGGAGAACTGCAGCTCGTACTCTTCGCGCGTCACGTAGCCGATATGCGGCGTGCACACGACATTGTCCAGCGTGAGCAGTTCATTGCGCGTGTCGCGCAGCGGCTCTTCTTCGTAGACATCGACGGCGGCCATGCCAGGTCGACCGGCGCGCAGCGCGGCGGCAAGCGCGCCCGGTTCGACCAGCCCCGCGCGGCTGGTGTTGACCAGCAGCGCGGACGGTTTCATGCACGCCAGGTCCGCGGCGGTGACGATGCCGCGCGTGTCAGCGACCAGGCGCATGTGCAGCGAGATGATGTCGCACCGTTCGAAGAATTCGCGCTTGTCCTTCGCCGCGGCCACACCGTCCGCCGTGGCACGCGCAAGCGATGCCGGCCGCGCCCAGGCGACGACGTTCATGCCGAAGGCCTTGCCGTAGTCCGCCACCGCGGCGCCGATGCGGCCGTAGCCGTAGATGCCGAGGGTCTTGCCGCGCAGGGTGCTGCCGACTCCGATCTGCCACTTGCCCGCCTTGAGCGCCGCCATTTGCTGCGGAATTTCGCGCATCGACGCAAGGATCAGTCCCCAGGTCAATTCGGCCGTGGCATAGGAAGGGGTTCCCGCGTGCAGGTTCGAGGAGACGATCACGCCGCGTCGGGTGCAGGCGGCGATGTCGATATGCGGGTAGACGCTGCGTTGGCTGATGAGCTTGAGCTTGTCCAGCCGTTCCAACAGGGACGCCCGGATCTGCGTGCGCTCGCGGATCAGGACCAGCGCCTCGGTGTCCTTAAGGCGCCTCGCAAGCTCGTCGATATCCTCCGTGTGATCGTTCCAGACCTTGATCGCGTGGCCGTCGAGCATGCGAAAGCACGGCAGCGTGCGCACGGTATCGAAGTAGTCGTCGAGGATCGAGACGTTCATTTACTTCGCCAGCATGCGGGCCATGCGGTAGTACTCGAGATCCGCCGCGCGCTTGCGGATGCTGACCTCCTCCAGGCGCGTGCCGAGCACGCTGGTGGCCTGCAGCCCCACCATCACGCCGTGTTCACCCTTCGCCAGCCGCTCGACCGCGGCGACACCGAAGCGCGCGGCGATCAGGCGATCCCAGGCGCTGGGGCTGCCACCGCGCTGCACATGACCGAGAATGGTGACGCGCGAGTCGAAACCGGTATTCATCTTGTCGAGCTTTTCCTTCAGGGCATTCGCGTGCAGCTTGGCGCCCTCGGCCACCACCACGATGGCGTGCGTCTTGCCGCGCTCGTAGGCGCCGCGCACCGCGGCCGCGACCTCCTCTGCACTCGTCTCCTGCTCCGGAATCAGCGTCATCTCGGCGCCGCTGATGATCCCCGACATTAGGGCGAGGTGGCCGCAGTCCCGGCCCATGGTTTCGACGATGAACGCCCGCTGGTGCGACGAGGCGGTATCGCGCAGCTTGTCGATGGCCTCGATGATGGTATTGAGCGCGGTGTCGACTCCGATCGATATGTCGGTGCCGTAGACGTCGTTGTCGATCGAGGCCGGGATGCCGACCACCGGGAAGCCGAGACCCTCTAGCGCGGCGGCGCCGCGCATGGTGCCGTCGCCGCCGATCGCCACCAGCGCGTCCACTCCCTGGGCGTTCAACTGGCGTAGCGCTTCGCGCTGGATATCGGGTTTGGCGAAATCAGGGAAACGCGCGGTCTGCAGCACCGTTCCGCCGCGCTGCAGGATGCCTCCGACGTCGCGCGCGCCCAGCTCGCTCAGCAGGCCACGCACCAGTCCCTCGTAGGCGCGCTTGACGCCGAAAACGCGCATGCCGAGCGCCAGTGCCGAGCGCACCACCGAGCGCACTGCGGCGTTCATGCCGGGCGCGTCGCCGCCGGCGGTCAGCACTGCAAGGGTCTTGGGGATCATCGAACCGGAATTTCCGGCCCGATGTTACCGCACCCCGGGTGCGGCTGACGGCGTCGATAGCCACCGCATTCGCCCCCGACCCGGCCTTCGCCCTCAGGCCTTTTTGACCCAGACCGAGCAGTAACCTTGAGGCGCTATTTCGGTATCCCCGGGCAGGACCTTGCAACCTCCGAGTGCGCTCGCGGAAGCGCCGGGCAGGAATTGCATGCAGTTGCGGCAACTCTTGTCGCCCAACGGAGTGTCCTGGTATTTCAGCGCAGCGCGCATCGTCGTGTTAGTTGCGGCGTGAGCGCGGCCAGATACCGCAACGATCGGGATCACGGCTAGAGTTGCCCCGCCAAATTTCAGAAATCGGCGACGCGCAACAAAGGACCGGAATAGTCCGCTCATCTATCTGGCCGGAAGAGATTCGAGGTACGACGCGACCGATTCAATGTTGTCGCGGGTCAAGTCGTGCGCGACGACCTTCATGATCGCCCCCTCGGGACGCTCATCGGTACGCTGGAACACGATCAGCTGCTTGACCAGGTAGTCCGCATGCTGGCCTGCGATGCGAGGAAACTGCTGCATCCCCATGCCGTCCGGGCCATGGCAGGTCGCGCAAGCCAGGATGTTTTTCTCCGGCACGCCGCCGGCATACAGGACCTTGCCCGCTTCGCGCTGGCCCAGCTTGCCGGTTGGATATGCTGGGGACTGCACTTTCTGACCGGCGTAATACGCCGCGAGATCCTTTATCTGCTCGTCCGTCAGATGTCGGCTGAGCCCCCACATGTACTCGAATCCGGCAGGATCAAGGCGGCTATGCTTCCGGAAACTGTTCAGCTGCTCGATGAAATAGGGTTCCGACTGCGCAGCAAGATTCGGGAAATTCGGTGACACCGAATTGCCGTCCACACCGTGGCAGTTCGAGCATACCTGCATTGCCAGCACCCGGCCGGGAACTGTCGGATCAGCGAGGTTGCGCGACCGCTCGATGTTCGTGCAGCCGGCCGTCGCGACGAGCACGACAGCGAAAAAGGCGGCGATCATGTTGCTTTTCATCAGTAGGCCGCCCAAATGTAGAAGCGGAGCGTATTGTTGTCCTTGGCATTTCGGCCAAAGCCGTCATAGTTGTCGGAGGCGCCATTGAATTTGTTGTAAGCGGTGTACTGCACTCCGACGCGCACGTATTGCACGGGAGTCCAGAACCCCTCGTAGTTGAAGCCGCGGGTAGCGGGATTGCCCGACAGGTTGCCGTTCACGCGAGTTGACGTGATGCCGGTGCCATTGGGGTCATTCGTGGTGACCAACCCTCCGACAGCGGCGTCGAAACCCGAGTTCTGATTGAGCGGGTTTGAAGTGCCGCGTACGTTAAAAAAGGCGACGCTGCCACCGTACTTCGCCTGGTAAACGTAGCTCAGCTTGGCGCGGAATGTGTTGGTGGTGTCCGACGGATTGGCAGGCCCCACCAGAGTGCCGTCGGCTTGAAAGTATGTCGGCACAAAGTTATTCAGCGTGTTTTGCGAGTAGTTCGTCACCTGCCGCATGAAGGCCGCCTGCGCGGTGACAGCATGGGGATCAAGCAGGTATTGGTACTGGGAGTCGAGGCCGAAATTCTTGAAGCGTCCGCGGTTGTTTAGGTCGGACGTATCCGAGCCGGCGTCGAACACGTGCGCCACCATGCCCGACGTGCCCAGCATGATGTTGTGCGGCCCCCACTCGCGGGTGTACGCGAGGCGCCAATACGGATTGGTGCCGCCGAGCTTGGTCCTGTTGACGTCGGCGATTCCCGCGCTCATGAAGGACATCGCCCGGTTGGCTGTGCCGTAAAGGCCGAGTTCCGCGTAGACCGACTTGTTCAGGTAGGCATAGGCGGTGGCGCCGGCGATATTGCCTCCCGAGCCGAATCCGGGGAAGGAACCATCGACGAACTGATGGCTGGTCGGCGATGCGTTCGGCGTGTACTGCATCCAGGCGGCGGCCGAGTTCCATGGGTCGGAAACCGAAGGGTTGTTGTTGACGCTCAGCCCGACGATCAGATCGCGATTGGCGTCGATGAATCGATCCGCATAACGGATGTCCATGTTGTCGGCCTGAGTGTGCCCCTGGAACCTGCCGAGTTCTCCGTTCGGCCCCACTGACTGGCTGTTGTAGTTGTTGTAGGTAACCTGGACGAACGCGCCGATATTGTTGGTCACTTTTCCGGCGAGAAACGCGCTGCCCGTCGCGAACATCAGCGAGTTGTTCTTCTGGAAATCTACCGTGGGGTCATCGGTCTTTGTCGTGTCCCTGACCTTGGCGTAACTCAGGACGCCCATGACCGAGAGGGGAACCATGCGCTCGCCAATCGTATAGCCAGTCATCTTGAAGATGCGCCCGTATGGCGTCAGTTCGGGGAACTGTCCCCCCGCGTGGCACGAAGCGCAGTTCTGTCCGGTCTGACGCGCGAACGCGGGCAATGCATAGGCGTTCCCTGCAGCAAGGGCGAATCCGAGCAAGCAAAGAACCACCCGCAATACATGGTCATGCAGTGAAGTGCGTCTGACTTTGGCGCCAACAAAATCCATTGCCAATCCTTTCAAAATACGCTTGCCCGCCTGCGTATTCACATTAGGCGCTTTCCTCGCCAGTCGGAAATATTTTTGCCTACTCAAATTGACACAGATCAATCGCAGCGCGAATTTCACTGTCAGTTGGTTGTCGGAATTGCGCCACGCAATCAGGCTTCAAGCGCTATCTGCCGACGCAGTTCGCGAAAACGCCCTCCTGCCTCGCGATCGAACAGCGGATCGCGAATTTGCGGCACCGCGTTCCTGACCGCTTCCCAGTCCTCCGGCTTGAGTTCCTTCGCCGCGCGCGGCAGGACGTCTTCCTCTTCCTTCGCAATATGGTTGCCGTAGTACACGAGGTAGGTCGCGGCGGCCATCTCGATTTCGGCGCGCGCGATGACGGCGCCGCCCAGCACGGCCCGGATCAGCCCCAGCAGCGTCTCGCCTGCATGCTCGATCACGCGGTGCTCCTGTCCCAGGCGCGCAAGCGCCAGTTCCAGGTCCGGGCAGTGCTTCACAAGGCGCGCGAACGCGACATCCTCGCGCGGATGGTGGGTCTTGTCGGCGTATTCGCTAAGGTAGGAAACGACGTCAAGTATGAGTTCGTAATTCGGCGGCTCGCCGCGGTGGAAAAGGTCCAGCTGCCGTTGCAGCACGCCGAGGAGCTGGTGAAAGTAGACATGCTCCGTGTGCCACGCGATGACGGGATCCATACCCCGCAGTAGAAGACGCGCAGCGGACTGCGGTCTTGACGCAGGTCAAACCAGGATCAGGGATTCAGGAAACCTGCGCTTCGATATAGCGCTTGACGGCCTCGGCATCCGCCGCGACGACCTCGAAGCGCTGCGGCAACGATTCGAGGTTCTCGAAGCCGCTCGGCCGCGCCGGCGCCTGACCGAGCGCTTCGCGGATGGTTTCGGAAAACTTGCCTGGCAGGGCGGTTTCCAGGCAGATGAGCGGCACGCCCTGCTCGCGCTGCTGCAGTCCGACCTTCACGCCGTCGGCGGTGTGCGGATCGATCGTCACGCCGTACTCCGCATGGATGCCGCGGATCGTCGCCAGGCGGTCGGCGTGCGTGCTCTTGCCCGAAACGAAGCCCGGCCTGGAAACGAGCGACATGTCAAAGCCTTCGGCGGAGGAAAAATACCGCTTCACCTTCGCGCCGTCGCGCTCCAGCAGGTCGAAGACGTAGCGTTCGAAATTCGACGCCTTGGAGATGTCCATC
>JANYII010000223.1 GCA_025358705.1 Betaproteobacteria bacterium
CAGACTGCGAACATAATCCTGCCCAGCGGGAGGGCAGTCGAACGGTATTCAGGTAGGTAATTACTGCAGCGCTTCGCCGTGCTGCGAAATATCCAGGCCTTCGAGCTCCTGCTGCAGCGATACCCGCAGCGGTACGAACACGCTCACCAGCTTGAGCAGCACGTAGGTGACACCCCCGGACCAGACGAGGGTGACCGCGATCCCGTAGAGCTGGATCAGCACCTGCTGGGAGTGACCCTCGATCAGGCCGGCGGTCCCGCCGATGGCGCTGACGGCAAAAACGCCCGCAAGGAGTGTGCCGGTCATGCCGCCGATGCCGTGGACGCCGAACACGTCGAGCGAGTCGTCATAGTCAAAACGATGCTTCAGCCAAGTGCAGGCCCAGAAGCACACGATACCTGCCACCACGCCGATGATGACGCCGTGCCAGGGTGCGACGAAACCCGATGCCGGCGTGATGGTGCCCAGGCCCGCGACCATGCCGGTAACGATGCCAAGCACAGAAGGCTTGCCATAGCGCAGTTGTTCGCAGAGAAGCCATGCGAGGGATCCCGTCGCCGCCCCAATGTGCGTCACCAGCATCGCCATGCCCGCCGAACCATCGGCGGCGAGCGCACTGCCGGCATTGAAGCCGAACCAGCCGACCCACAGCATGCAGGCGCCGGTGACCGTCATCGTCAGGTTGTGCGGCGGCATCGGTGATTCCGGGAAACCCTTTCTGCGCCCGAGAACCAGGGCGCAGACCAGCGCGGCCATGCCGGCGTTCAGGTGCACCACGGTTCCGCCCGCGAAATCCATCAGGCCCATTTTCTGCAGCCAGCCGTCGCCCCAGACCCAATGGGCGACCGGGCAATAGACTAGCAGCAGCCAGAGCAGGCTGAAGAGCAGCATGCCGGCAAAACGCACGCGTTCGGCGTAGGCGCCGATCACCAGTGCCGGCGTGATGATCGCGAACGTCATCTGGAACATCGCGAACACGGTTTCCGGAATGCTGCCCTTGAGCGTGGCGACCGCGATGCCCGAGAGAAAACTCTTGTCCCAGCCACCGTACCAGGCGTTCAGCGTGCCGCCATCGCCGAACGCGATGCTGTAGCCGGCGATGACCCACGCGAGCGTCACCATGCAGGTAATCGAGAAGCATTGCATCAGGACCGACAGGACGTTCTTCGCGCGCACCAGGCCGGCGTAGAACAGCGCCAGGCCCGGCAGGGTCATGAAGAGCACGAGCACCGACGCGGTGATCATCCACGCCGTATTTGCGGGGTCCAGCTTGGCTGCGGGGTTGGTAACCTCAGCCGCCCCGGAAAGGGGCGCATAGAACAAAAACAGTGCAAGTAGCGTCTTCTGTATTGAACGCATTTTCATTGCAACCTCTCCCAGGTTGGTGCATCCATGCACCTGGAAGAAGCATACCGCAGTTACTTTATGTCTTCAGCGTGGAAACCGAAGGTGCCGCGTGCACGGTCTGCAAACCAGTGCTTGAGGGTCAGGCCAACGGTGCGAAAGGCGACGTCCTTCCACGGCACTCGCGCTTCCTCGAACAACGCGACCTCCAGGCTTTCGTCGCCGGGCTTGAAATCCAGGTCCAGCAGGCGCGCCCGGAAGAATAGGTGAACCTGATTCACGTAGGGAACCGAGATCATGCTGAAGGGCCCCGTCAGTTCGACGCGCGCGCCGGCTTCCTCGAGCGTTTCGCGCGCCGCGCCCTGGCCCGTGGATTCGCCGTTCTCCATGAACCCGGCCGGCAGGGTCCAGTAGCCGTAGCGCGGTTCGATCGCGCGCCTGCACAAGAGGATCCTGCCTTCCCATTCCGGCACGCAACCGACCACCATTCTTGGATTCTGGTAATGGATGCTGCCGCAGGCGTCGCAAAGGTCGCGCGGCAGCGAGTCGCCCGGGGGCACTCGCTTCACGAGCGGCGCCGCGCAATTGGGGCAGAACTTCATCTAAGCTCCCGTATCCTTAGGGAAATTCGGTTTCGATGGTAAACTCCCGCCGGACATGAGTAAAACAAAAATCGGTGAATGGTTGTGGCGTTTCCTGGCGGTGGTGATGGTGTTTTCCGTCGCCTGGACTGTGTGGATCATTTACCAGCTTAACCCGCCGCCGCTGATCATGACTGCGGCGTTCGAAGCCGCGGCCAAAGCCAAAGGCAAGGGCGCGTCCGCCGAGAGGCAGAGCACGCAAGGCGTGATCGCCTCGAGCGCGGCCGAAGCCGCGCCGAAAGCCCCTGCATCCTCGGCGCCAGCCGAGGCGCCGAAAGAACCGCCAGTCAATCCAGAGAAACTGAAGTTCTCCGAAAGCATCGCAATACCGGTTCCGGCCGCGAAAAAATGAACCGCTACGCGGAGTTGTACGGCAGCTGGCGCTGGCAGGTGCCGGCCCGTTACAACATCGCGCAAGCCTGCTGCGGCCGCTGGGCCACCGACCGGTCGCGTTTCGCCCTGTACTGGGAAGACGAATCGGGCGAGGCCGCGAAATACACGTTCTGGGACATCCAGCGCGAAGCGAACCGGCTGTCCAACGCGCTTGCCGCGCTGGGCGTGAAGCGCGGCGACCGCGTCGCGCTCATCCTGCCGCAACGGCCCGAAATGGCGATCGCCTACATGGCGATCTTCCAGATGGGCGCCATCGCGCTGCCGCTGTCGCACCTGTTCGGGCCCGACGCGCTCGAGTACCGTATGGCTTTCGCCGGCGCGAGCGTCGTCTTCGTCGAACCCACCACCATCGCGAACTTCTGGGCGGTGAAGGACAAGCTCCCGGACCTGAAGCAGGTGATCGGCGTGGGCGGGGCGATGGAGACCGGGGTTCATTCCTACGAGTCTTTAATTCAGAAATCAAAAAGTGAATTCGAGCCGGTAGACACTTCCGCCAATGATCCCGCGCTGATCATCTACACCAGCGGCACCACAGGGCAGCCCAAGGGCGCGCTGCAGGCGCACCGGCTGCTGCCCGGCAACCTGCCTGGATTCATTTATTCACACGACTTCTTCCCGCAGCCGGGAGACATGTTCTGGTCGCCCGCGGACTGGGCCTGGGCGGGCGGCCTGTTCGACGCGCTGCTGCCGAGCTGGAATTTCGGCATCCCGATCCTCGGTTACCGCGGGCGGTTCGATGCGGAGAAGGCGTATTACCTGCTGGAAAAATACGGCGTGCGGAATTCATTCCTGTTCCCGACCGCGTTGAAGCTGATGATGAAAGCGGTGCCGGAACCGAAAAAGAAATACAACCTGAACCTGCGCTCGATCATGAGCGCCGGCGAATCGGTCGGCGTCACCGTCATCGAATGGGCGCGCGAGCAGCTCGGCGTGACCATCAACGAGATGTTCGGCCAGACCGAAATCAACTACGTGGTCGGCAACTGCCAGGCCGCCTGGCCGGTGAAGCCCGGCTCGATCGGCCGGCCGTATCCCGGGCACCGGGTGGCGGTGATCGATGAAAAGGGCAACGAAGCGCCGCGCGGCGAACTGGGGGAAATAGCGGTGCAGCGCAAGGATGACCCGGTCTTCTTCCTCGAATACTGGAAGAATCCGGAGGCGACGCGTGAAAAATTCGTCGGCGACTGGGGCTGCACCGGAGACCAGGGCCGCATGGATGAAGACGGCTATATCTGGTACCAGGGGCGCTCGGACGACGTGATCAAGGCTTCCGGCTACCGCATCGGCCCGGCGGAGATCGAATCCTGCCTCGTGAAGCATCCCGCGGTCGCCAACGCGGCGGTGATCGGCAAGCCCGACGAGGCGCGCGGCCAGATCGTGAAGGCCTTCATCGTGCTGCAGCCGGGGCGGGACGCTTCGCAGAAGCTCATCGACGAGATCCAGGACCATGTGCGCGGCCGCCTCGCGCCCTACGAGTACCCGCGCGAAATAGAATTCATCGACGCGCTGCCGATGACGACCACCGGCAAGGTGCAGCGCAAGGAATTGCGCAAGCGAGAGGAAGCAAAACTCGCAGCGAGTACATGACCCGCCTGTTGTTGCTCGGGGGGGGACATGCGCATGCGCTGGTGTTGTTGAAGTTTCGGAACTTCATCTCGAAGAACCTCCAGGTAACCTTGGTCAATGCCGGTCCGGTGCACACGTACTCGGGCATGGTTCCCGGCGTCATTGCGGGCCACTACGCGGCGGACCATGCGCAGATCGACCTGGCGCGCCTGGCTCGGGGCGCGGGCGCGCAATTCGTCCGGGGCCGCGTGCAGCGCCTCGACCCGGCCGCCAAAGAGGTCGTGCTCGAGGGCGGCGACGTACTCGGCTACGACGTGGTCTCGCTCAACCTCGGTTCCGTGCCTGCCGGGCTGCATGAGCACGCGGTTGCGGCGAAGCCTTTCGAAGGTTTCATGGCGCACTGGCGCGAACTGCTCGGAAAGGGCCCTGAGTCGCCTCGCATCGCGGTCCTGGGTGCGGGGGCTGGCGGTGTCGAGCTGGCGATGGCGATGAAGTTCGCTCTGGCGGGAAGGGGAAGGGTGGCCATTTTTTCCGACAGGAATGTTTTTCCGGTCGCAGTGGCGGAAAGAGTCCGCAATGCCCTTGAAAGGCTTGCGATCGAGTTGCGGACGGATGCGCCAGCGCCATCCGCATTCGACGCCATGTTCCGGGTCACGGGCGCTTCCGCCTTGCCGTTGCTGAGGGAGTCAGGCCTGAAGACCGACGAAAAAGGGTACGTGCTGGTGGACGCCAGTCTGCGCAGTGTCTCGCACCCGGATGTCTTCGGGGCAGGAGACAACGCGTCGCTGGAGGGCGCGGCGCTGCCGAAATCCGGCGTCTACGCAGTGCGGCAGGGTGCGGTGCTGGCGGAAAACCTGAAACGCGTCGTGCGCGGCATGCCGATGCTCGACTACGTACCGCGGGCGGATAGCCTGTCGTTGATCAGCTGCGGCGCGAAGTACGCCATCGCCAGCCGCGGCGGCTGGTCGGCGGAAGGCAGGTGGGCCTGGTGGTGGAAGGACTGGCTGGATCGGCGCTGGGTCGCGAGATTCAGGTAGTTTTGCCTGCTACAAGAATTTTGCCTTCACATTCCACCGCGACTTCCCCGCGCTGATTTGTCGCCTGGCCCTTCATTTCGATGATGCCGCCCTTGTGCTTCGGCTTGTCCGACTTGGCCGTCACAGTCCAGCGCGTGGCCAGCGTATCGCCGGCACGTACTGGCGATTTGAAGCGGCAGCTGTGCTCCATGTACGCGATCGCAGTGCCGGCGAAGAAATTGCCGACCGGGGCGGACACCAGCGCGCTGGTGAAGGGGCCGTGCAGGATACGGCCGCCGAACATGGATTTCTTCGAGAATTCCTCGTCCACGTGCAGCGGATTGAAATCGCCGAACATCCCGGAGCCCAGCACGATGTGCGTCTCGGTGACCGTGAGGCTGCTGCCGAAGTTGTCGCCAACCTGTACTTCGTCGTACCACTTGCCGTGAAATACCATTGGTTATCCAAAGTCTTTCAAAATAGAATCTAGCGCGTGACTGGCGCCCCAGAGACGAATCGAACGTCCGACCTGCCCCTTAGGAGGGGGCTGCTCTATCCACTGAGCTACCGGGGCGTGAGGAAGGATTTTACCCGCATGCGATTGTTCTTTTTTTCGATGCTGTTCTGCGCCGCCGCGACGGTGAGCGCGCAGTCCTGGGCATGGGACGACGGCACGACGCCGTTCGTGGTCTCTCCCGACGCGGTGGTGGAGCGCATGCTGTACCTCGCCCAGCCGAAAGCCGGCGACCGGCTGGTGGACCTGGGCTCGGGCGACGGGCGGATCGTGATCGAGGCGGCGAAGCGCTTCGGCGCCACCGGTCTGGGCGTGGACATCGACCCGCGGCTGGTGGAACTCTCTCGCGCGAATGCCAGGCGCGCCGGCGTCGAGAAGCTCACGCGCTTCGAAATCCAGGACTTGTTCGAAACCGACCTGCGCGGCGTGAATGTCGTCACCATGTACCTGCTGCCGGAGGTGAACCTGCAACTCGTGCCGCGCCTCATCGGGCAGCTCAAGCCCGGCGCGCGCATCGTGTCGCACGACTATGACCTGGGCCCTTGGCCGTTCGACGAAATGATTGAGCTCGCGCTGGCGGAAAAAATGGTCGGCCCGCTGGGGCGCTCGCGGGTCTTCCTCTGGGTGGTGCCCGCCGATGCGCGCGGCAAATGGATCTCCGACATGCCGGAGTTCGGCGGCCAGTGGCAATTCAGCGTGGCGCAGAAATACCAGGTGCTGGATGTCGATGCGCGCGCCGGCGCGTCGAACATGGTGGTGCGCGGGGCACGGCTGCGCGGCGAGGAGATCCGCCTTGCAATCACCGGATTGGTGGCCGGCAAGGGCTACAACACCCTGTTCGCGGGCAGGGTGACCGATGGCCGGATCGAAGGCAATGTCCGGATATCCGACGGCGACAGCTACCGAACCATTCCATGGAAAGCGACGCGGCAACCATGAGTTCTTCCCCCAAGCAGCTGCTCTCCGTCACCGACGGCGTATTCCTGAGTGTCGGGATGGTGATCGGCGTCGGCATTTTCAAGGCGCCTTCGATCGTCGCGGGAAATACCGCCGGCGGGATGGAGTTCCTGTTCGCCTGGCTGCTGGGCGGCGTGGTGTCGCTGTGCGGCGCGCTGGTGTACGCCGAACTTTCCTCGCGCCATCCGGAAACCGGCGGCGAGTACACCTTCATCGCGCATGGACTTGGGCGCGGCGCCGCGTTCCTGTTCGCGTGGTCGCGCATGACGGTGATCCAGACGGGCGCTATCGCCGCGGTTGCCTTCGTGTTCGGCGAATACGCGAGCGAAGTCCTGCGCCTGGGCGAGCAAAGCGCGGCGATCTACGCGGCACTGTCTGTCGTTGCCCTGACGCTGCTGAATTTCGCGGGCACGCTGCAATCGAAGACGCTGCAGAAAGTGATGGAAATCGTCCTCATCGTCGGCCTGGTGTTTCTCGCCGTCGCGGGAATGGTGGTCGGCAGCACTCCGAAGCCCGCAGCGGCCGGATCCGGCGGAGGGGACTTCCTGTTCGCCATGATGTTCGTGTTCTTTACCTTCGGCGGCTGGAACGAAGCAGCCTACCTCGCGGGCGAAGTGCGCGAACCGCGACGCAACATGCTGAAGATCCTCGTGGGCGGCATCGTCGCCGTCACCGTGCTCTATCTACTGGTGAACATCGGCTACCTGGTCGCGCTCGGGCAGGGCGGCATCGCCGACTCGAAGGCCGTCGGCGCCGATGTGATGCGGCTGGTGGCGGGCGAGCAGGGTGCCCAGTTGCTCGCGATCATCGTGTGCATCTCCGCCCTGACCACCATCAACGCCGCCGTGTTCACAGGCGCGCGCACCAATTTCGCGATGGGCCGCGACTATCCGCTGTTCGAGAAGCTCGGCAACTGGCGTGAAAGCGGCAGCACGCCTGCCAACGCGCTCGTCCTGCAGGGCGCAATCACCCTGGTTCTGATAGTCGCCGCCGCGATGACGGCCAGGGACGGCTTTGATGCCATGGTGGCGTACACCGCGCCTGTGTTCTGGACGTTTTTCCTTTTGACGGGAATAACGCTTTTCGTGCTCCGCTACAAAAGCCCGGCACCGGCGGAATTCAAGGTTCCCTTCTATCCGGTCACTCCCCTGGTTTTCTGCACGATGTGCGGCTTCATGCTGTGGAAGGCTCTGGCCTACATCTTCAACCCGGCCTACGGCCCGAAATTCGGCAACCTGGTGCTGGCCGGGCTTCTGGTGATGCTGGCGGGAATTCCTTTGTACTGGTTCGCACGCAGGAAGTGAACCGCCGCGACGCCCGCGTGCTGGCGCGCTACAACGCCTGGGCCAACAGGTTGATCTTCGATGCCGTCGCCGGGCTGCCCGAAGGCGAAGCGCTCAAGTCGCGGCAGTCGATATTCAAGAACATGGTTCACACGCTGAACCACAACTACGTCATCGACCGCATTTTCCAGGCGCACCTGGAAGGGCGCGAGCATGGCTATACGGCTCGCAACACGCCGGATCATCCGCCGCTCGGGGAACTCTGGCGCATGCAGCAGGCAATCGACGCGTGGTACGTCGGCTGGAGCGACGCGCTGAGCGACGCCGCGCTGGCGGAGACCGTGCATTTCACCTTCGTCGGCGGAGGGCAGGGCGCGATGACGCGCGGCGAAATCCTGCTGCACATAACCAACCACACGACGTATCACCGCGGCTTCGTCGCCGACTTCTTCTACCAGGTACCCGCTCGCGCCCCGACCACGGATCTTCCCGTGTTCCTGCGGGATGCGTCGCCGCGGCTCGATTGATGGGACATGGGTCCCTGGCGCCTTCCGGGTGGGTCCTGCGCTGGGCGCCGCTCATCACGCAAGGCACGGTCCTGGACGTAGCTTGCGGCAATGGCCGGCACGCGAACCTTTTCCTGGAGAGGAAGCTGAAGGTGGCGGCGGTGGATCGCGACCCGCAGCAGATCTCCGGCGCGCGTTTCTTACAGGTGGACCTGGAGGACGGCAGCCCCTGGCCGTTCCCTGGCGAGCAATTCGAAGGGGTGGTGGTGACGAACTACCTGAATCGTGAAATCTTTCCTGAAATCCAAAATTCGCTTAAACCCGGCGGCGTGCTGATCTACGAAACCTTCATGCTGGGGAACGAAAAGTTCGGAAAGCCCTCCAATCCGGCGTTCCTGCTGCGGCCGGGGGAATTGCTCGATGCATTCAGGGATTTGACGGTCAAAGGCTTTGAAGAAGGTGAGGTCCTGGAGCCAAAACCCGCAATGATTCAACGGCTTTGTGCCGTGCGGGCAGGGAAGGGATAAAATGGAAAACTTGCTGAATTGGACGGAGTACCGAGCATGATCACAGGCAGCCTGGTCGCGATTGTCACCCCGATGCTGGAAGACGGACGGCTCGACCTCGCGCGCTTCAAGGGCCTGATCGACTGGCATATCGCCGAGGGCACCGACGGCATCGTCGTCGTCGGCACCACGGGCGAGTCGCCGACGGTGGATTTCGACGAGCACAAGGAACTGATCCGCATCGCCGTCGAGCACGCCAAGGGCCGCATCCCGATCATCGCCGGCACCGGCGCCAATTCGACCGCCGAGGCGATCGAGCTCTCGGCCTCGGCCAAGAAGAATGGCGCGACCGCGAGCCTGTCGGTCGTCCCGTACTACAACAAGCCGATGCAGGAAGGCATGTACCAGCACTTCCGCAAGATCGCGGAGACGGTGGACCTGCCGATGGTCCTGTACAACGTTCCATCGCGCACAGTCGCGGACATCGCCAACGACACGGTGCTGCGCCTGGCGCAGGTGCCGGGCATCATCGGCATCAAGGACGCGACCTCCAACATGGAGCGTGCTACGGACCTCGTCAAGCGCGCGCCGCGCAATTTCGCCATCTATTCGGGCGACGACGCCGCGGCATTGCCGCTGATCCTGCTTGGCGGACACGGCGTGATCTCCGTCACCGCCAACGTGGCGCCGAGGATGATGCACGAGATGTGCGCGGCGGCGCTGGTCGGAGACGTCAAGAAGGCGCGCGAGCTGAACCTGCGCCTGATCGGCCTGCACCAGAAGCTGTTCGTCGAGACCAGCCCCGCGCCCGTGAAATGGGCGATGGCGCAGATGGGACTGATCGAAGGCGGCCTGCGGCTGCCGATGGTGCCGTTGACCGAGCGCAGCTACGACGTAGTGCGCGAGGCGATGGCGGAAGCCGGCATCGCGTTGCCGCTGCGCATGGTGGAGAAACGGGCTTGAGATTTTTTCGCATCGACATGAAAAGCGCGCTGGCCGCGGCCCTGGCCGCGTCGCTGGGCGCTTGCAGCACCACCACCGGCCTGCTGGAAGCGCCGAAGATAGATTACAAATCCGCCGGGCAGCTGCCGACGCTCGAAATTCCCCCGGACCTCACCACGCCGGTGCGCGACAACCGCTACGTCGTGCCGGATACCGGCAAGAGTTCGGCGACGCTTTCCGGTTACCAGGCGGACCGCGCCCAGCAGGCCAAGACCGGCAACATCACCTCCGGCGTGCTGCCCGAGGTGGAGAAGATGCGCGTCGACCGTTCCGGTAGCCAGCGCTGGCTGGTGGTCGCGGAGCCGCCGGAGAAGCTCTGGCCGCTGGTGCGCGATTTCTGGCAGGAGAACGGCTTTCTGCTCGCGGTCAACCTGCCGGAGGCCGGGGTGATGGAGACGGACTGGGCCGAGAACCGCGCCAAGATCCCGCAGGATTGGCTGCGCAGCACGCTGGGCAAGCTGATCGACCAGATCTATTCGACCGCGGAGCGCGACAAGTTCCGTACCCGCCTGGAACGCACCGACGAAGGCGGCAGCGAGATCTACATCAGCCACCGCGGCATGATCGAGGTGTACGGCGATCGCAAGAGCGAAAGCACCATCTGGCAGCCGCGCACGCCGGACCCGGAGCTCGAAGCGGAGTTCCTGCGCCGCCTCATGGTCCGCCTGGGCGCGCAGGAGGAGAGGGCCAAGCAGGTGGTCGCCACCAACGCCGCGCCGCAGGCGCGCGCGGCGATACAGGCGGGCATCGGCGGGTTCGAGACCCTGGAAGTGTTCGAGCCGTTCGACCGGGCCTGGCGCCGCGTCGGCCTCGCGCTGGACCGGGTGGGCTTCACGGTCGAGGACCGCGACCGCCAGAAGGGCCAGTATTTCGTGCGCTACGCCGACACGGACGCGAACGACATGGCGCGCAAGGACGGCGAAAAGGGCCTGCTGTCGAAACTGCAATTCTGGAAATCGAACGATCCGCAGGTCAAGGCCGAGCAGTACCGCGTCCATATCCGCCAGTTCGCCGGCAAGAGCGTGGTGCAGATCCTCACCAAGGACGGCGCCCAGGCCAATACGCAGACCACGCGGCGCATCGTCGCGCTGCTGTTCGAACAGCTTAAGTGACGCTTAAAGAAGGACGCAGCCCATGACGCTGCGTTTCGCTTCCATCGGAAGCGGATCCAAGGGCAATTGCCTGGTCGCGGAAGTCGGCAGCACGCGCGTGCTGCTCGATTGCGGCCTTTCGCCCCGCGAGACCGAAAAGCGCCTCGCCCGCATCGGGCTCGCACCTTCGGACCTCAGCGGCATCCTGGTCACCCATGAGCATGACGACCACGCCGGCCAGGCCTATCCGTTCGCCGCGCAGCACCGGCTTCCGGTCTGGCTTACCCACGGCACGCAGGCCGCGATGGCGGAGTCGGGCAAGGTTCCCGGCGACGTCGATACGCGCACCATCGTCGGACGCGACGCGTTCGCGATCGGCGACCTGGAGGTCCGGCCCTACACCGTGCCGCACGATGCGCGAGAGCCGGTGCAATTCGTTCTTTCCGACGGCGCGTTCCGGCTCGGAGTGCTGACCGATATCGGCGCCTCAACGGCTCATGTCGAAGCCACGCTCTCCGGTTGCGACGCGCTGGTACTGGAATGCAATCACGACGTCGACATGATCTGGGGCGGGGACTACCCGAAGTGGTTGAAGGAGCGCATCACCGGTCCCTTCGGTCATCTATCAAACCTGCAGGCGGAGCGGCTGCTCGGCGCGCTCGACCGCTCAAGGCTTAAGCACGTGTTCGCCGCGCACCTGTCGCACCAGAACAACCGGCCGGAGCTGGCGCGCGAAGCGCTGGCGCGGGCGATGGGCTGCGCGCCGGACTGGATCGGCCTGTCCACCCAGGAAGAGGGATTTGGCTGGAGAGAATTGAAATAAAAACGGCGGACCCTTGCGGGTACCGCCGTTTTCTTGAAGGAAACCGGATTTACTTCTTGGCTTCTTCCTTCTTCGGCTCTTCCTTCTTTGCTTCTGCCGGCGCGGATGCGTCTGCCTTCGGCGCTTCGGCCGGGGCGGAAGCAGCCGGCGCCGGAGCGGCGGCAGGCGCGGGCGTAGGCGCCTTCGGCGCGGGCGGTGTTTCCTTGCTGCAGGCGGCGAGTGAAATGGCTGCCGCGGCGGCGATGAGCAGTGCTTTGTTCATGATCTATCCCTTTGATTTGAAAATTAAATAATTTCAGCCCGAATGTGGCCGTGCAGCAATTATATCAAGACGGCGCCTATAAGCCCACGGTAGTGCTCGAAACACCTGGATAGGACGCCGACCAGATCTCCTGGAAGCGCGAGCGCATCGCCAGGGCCTCGGTTTCGTCGTGCAAGCCGATCGCGCCGCGGAAATGCTCCGCCATGGGCCGGCGCAGGTAATGCTGGGCATCGAGGACCATGAACGCGTCCTGCAGGTTGCGAATTTCCTCGTGCGTCCGGTTGATCTGGATCACGTGGTTGAACAGCTTGAGCAGCCCCAGCATGCGCGGGCAGTGGCGGGTCAGGTGCTCAGTGTTGTGGACCACGACGTAGATCTTGCGCGTGCGGCTGCCGCGCAGGAAGGTTTCCAGCTGCGCGATGCG